>NZ_AP043781.1:2196371-2510138 GCF_055388505.1 Bisbaumannia salifodinae | reverse complement strand
GCTGATGCAGATGGCCAAGACCTCGGCGGCCCTGGAGAAGCTCAAGCAGGCCGGGGTGCCCTATATCTCGGTGCTCACCGACCCGGTCTATGGCGGCGTCTCCGCCTCCCTGGCCATGCTCGGTGACCTCAACGTGGCCGAGCCCAATGCGCTGATCGGCTTCGCCGGGCCGCGGGTGATCGAGCAGACCGTGCGCGAGAAGCTGCCGGAAGGCTTCCAGCGCAGCGAGTTCCTCCTCGAGCATGGCGCGGTCGACATGATCGTCCACCGCAGCGAGATGCGCACCCGCCTGGGCGGCGTGCTGCGCAAGCTCAGCGGCCAGCCGTCGCTGGCTCAGGCGGAGGCGGCTCCCGCCGCCGAAGAGGCGCCGCTGGCCGGCGAACCGGAGGCCGATGCCGGTGACGACAGTGCCCAGGGCGCCCGTTAAGCGATGAGTGATACGCCCTCGACCCTCGACGCCTGGCTGGAACGCCTCGAACGCCAGCACCCGGTGAGCATCGACCTGGGCCTGGAGCGGGTGGCCAGGGTCGCCCGGCGCCTGGGCCTCGAGGCGGGCCCCATCGCCGAGCGGGTGATCACCGTGGCCGGCACCAACGGCAAGGGCTCCACGGTGGCCATGCTGGAGGCCCTGGGGCGTGCCCATGGGCTGAGTACCGCCAGCTACACCTCGCCGCACCTGCTGCGCTACAACGAGCGGCTGCGCTTCGATGGCGAGGAGGCCGACGATGCCACCCTGATCGCCGGCTTCGAGGCGGTGGAGGCGGCGCGCCTCGAGGGCGAGACGGTGAGCCTGACCTATTTCGAGGCGGGCACCCTGGCGGCGCTCTGGGCCATCGCCCGGCGTCGCCCGGCGCTTGCCATCCTCGAAGTGGGGCTCGGCGGGCGCCTGGACGCGGTCAACGTGATCGACCCGGACGTGGCGGTGGTCACCACCGTGGCCCAGGATCACGCCGCCTTCCTGGGCGATGACCTGGAGGGGATCGGCCGCGAGAAGGCCGGCATCCTGCGCCCGGGGCGTCCGGCGGTGCTGGGCAGCACTAGCCTGCCCGCCAGCGTGGCCGAGGTGGCCGATACGCTGGGGGCGGTGCGCCACACCCTGGGCGAGGATTACCACCGCGAAGCCGCCGGCGACGGCTGGGCCTGGCAGGGCCTGAACGCCGAGGGCGCAGCCCTGCGACTCGAGGCGCTGCCCGACCCGGGCCTGCCCCTGGACAACGCCGCCACGGCGCTCCAGGCCCTGGCGCTGGCGGGGGTGACCCTGAAGGTCGAGGCCTGTCGTCGGGCCCTGGCCGGCGTGACCCTGGCCGGGCGCATGCAGTGGCGGGGTCAGTGGTGCCTGGACGTGGGGCATAATCCCCACGCCGCGGCCTACCTGGCGGCGCGCCTCGCCGAGCGACGCCAGGCGCCGGGCGCCAGGCGCTATGCGCTGCTGGGCATGCTCGGCGACAAGGATGCCGAGGGGGTGGTGATGGCCCTGGCGCCGGTGATCGATGGCTGGGTCTGTGCCACCCTGGAAGGGGAGCGGACCCGCACCGCCGCCGCCTTGGCCGAGGTGGTGCGTAGCGCCGGCGGCGCGGTACTCGCCGAGCTCGACTCGCCCCGGGCCGGCGCCGACTGGCTCGCCCCGCGGCTGGGCGAGGCCGATGAGGTGCTGGTCTGTGGCTCTTTCTTCACCGTGGCCGAGGTGCTGGCCGGCTGGCAGTCATGATCGTTACCCTGGTCGAGGTGCTGGCCGGCTGGGCCGTCACAAAGATCCAGGATCGGGGGAGGTTCCGATGAAGTATGGAATGCGTGAGCGCCTGAGCGGTGGCTTGATCCTGGTCGCCCTGGGGGTGATCTTCGTGCCCATGCTGTTCGATGAGCCCGCGCCCCGGGAGGAGCGGCCGCGGCCGGTGCTGACCATCGAGCAGCCCATCGCGGTGGATCGCAACCCGGTGGCGGAACCCGCGCCCCCGGCGAGCCTCGAGGGCGAGCTCGAGGCCGAGCGCGGCGATGACGAGTCGAGTTCGTCGCTCGGGGTGACGGCGCTGCCCGAGGCGACGATAGCGGATGAGACGGACGAGTCGCCCGGGGTGGCCGCCATCCCCGAGCCCCAGGCCACACCGGAGCCCGAACCGGCGCCCAGTGAACCGGCGGCGGATCCCATCGCCGAGCTGGCCCAGGCCGCCCAGAACGGCGGGGACTCTCGGCCGCCGGCGGTCGGCGACTGGGCGGTGCAGGCGGGCAGCTTCGGCGAGCCGGCCAATGCCGAGCGCCTGGAGCGCCAGCTCGGTGAGCAGGGCTTCAACGCCTACCGCCGCCCCCGGGATAACGGCCTGACCACCGTCTATGTGGGCCCCTTCGAGAGCTCCGAGGCGGGGGAGCGGGCCCGTGGCGAGCTCAAGGAGAAAGCCAATATCCAGGGCCTGCTGATCCGGGTAAGGGAGTAAGCGTATGCGCCGATACCGAAGGGGCCGAACGGTCCGAGTGGAGAGATCGCCATGGCGCTGACCTGGCTCGACTGGGCCTTCCTGGCGGTGCTGGCCATCACCATGCTCACCGGCTTCATGCGTGGCCTGGTGCGCGAGGCCCTGGGCCTGGGGGCCTGGATCCTGGCGCTGCTGGCGGCGCGTTTCCTGGCCGAGCCGGTGGCGGAGCTGTTGAGCGGGCTGATCGACAGCGCCGACGCCCGCCTGGTGCTGGCCTTTATCCTGGTGATCCTCGGCGTGGTGATCGCCAGCGGCATCGTGATCCGCCTGCTGCATGCCGCCGTGGAGTGGGTCGGCATGGGCGTCTTCAACCGGCTGATGGGGGCCGCCTTCGGCACCCTCAAGGGCGGCGCCATCCTGGTGCTGGTGACGATTCTGATTTCCCTGACGCCCCTGGCCCAGCTCGAGGCCTGGCAGCAGGCCGAGCTGCGCCCGCCCTTCGAGCAGTTGCGCGACTGGGCGGTGAGCCAGTTCGAGGCCTGGGAGTTCAACGAACCCGAGCGCCTGGAGCAGTGGCGCGAACTCTCCCTGCCGGACATGCGCGGCGGGGAGGCGGAGCCGACCGAGACCCCCTGAGGGCGGCGGCAAGAATTTACCGCCGCGGCCGTGGCCGCGGTGGGTCAATGCAAGCGAGTCAATGCAAGCGAGGTAAGGCGGAATGTGCGGTATCGTGGGCCTTATGGCCAATCAGGCAGTCAATCAGGCGCTCTATGATGCCCTGACGGTCCTCCAGCACCGAGGGCAGGATGCCGCCGGTATGATGACCTGGCATGAGGGCCGCTTCCTGCTGCGCAAGAGCAACGGCCTGGTGCGGGACGTCTTCCATACCCGCCATATGGCGCGCCTCAAGGGCAACCTGGGCATCGGTCATGTGCGCTATCCCACCGCCGGCTCCTCCAGCGAGGCGGAGTCACAGCCCTTCTACGTGAACTCCCCCTACGGCATCACCCTGGCCCATAACGGCAACCTGACCAACTCCGATCAGCTCAAGCAGGAGCTCTTCTCCACCGACCTGCGTCATATCAACACCAGCTCCGACTCCGAGGTGCTGCTCAATGTCTTCGCCCACGAGCTGGGCAAGCAGGGCCTCTACCTGTCGCCGGAGGATGTCTTCGATGCGGTGCGTCGCGTGCATCGGCGCTGCCAGGGCGGCTATGCGGCGGTGGCCATCATCAACGGCTTCGGCATGGTGGCCTTCCGCGACCCCCACGGCATCCGCCCGGTGGTCTACGGTGCCCGCCAGGACGAGGGTGGCCACCAGGAGGTGATGATCGCCTCCGAGTCGGTGGCCCTCGACGTGGGCGGCTTCGAGCTGCATCGCGACCTGGCGCCGGGGGAGGCGATCTTCGTCGACATGGCCGGCGCGATCCATACCCAGCAGTGCGCCGACGCCCCGACCCTCGCCCCCTGTATCTTCGAACACGTCTACCTGGCGCGCCCGGACTCCATCCTCGACGGCGCCTATGTGTATGGCACCCGCATGCAGATGGGCCGCAAGCTGGGCGATCGCATCCTGCGCGACTGGCCGGAGCACGATATCGACGTGGTCATCCCGATCCCCGATACCTCGCGCACCTCGGCCCTGGAGCTGGCCCAGCACCTGGGGGTCACCTTCCGCGAAGGCTTCATGAAGAACCGCTATATCGGCCGCACCTTTATCATGCCGGGCCAGACCCAGCGCAAGAAGTCGGTGCGCCAGAAGCTCAACGCCATCGATATCGAGTTCAAGGGCAAGAACGTGCTGCTGGTGGACGACTCCATCGTGCGTGGTACCACCTGCAAGCAGATCATCCAGATGGCCCGGGAAGCCGGCGCCAACAAGGTCTACTTCGCCTCCGCCGCGCCGCCGGTGCGCTACCCCAATGTCTACGGCATCGATATGCCGGCGGCCAACGAGCTGATCGCCCATGGGCGCAGCGAGGCCGAGGTGGGCGAGCTGATCGGCGCCGATCGCATCTTCTACCAGGACCTCGAGGACCTGAAGAGCGCCTGCCGCGAGGTCAACCCGGCCATGCAGGAGTTCGACTGCTCGGTGTTCGACGGCAACTATGTGACCGGTGATATCGACGACGCCTACCTGGCGGCCCTGGAGGCCTCGCGCAACGACAGCGCCAAGCAGCAGAGCGCCGGCGATCATGCCCTGGTGGGCATGCATAACCAGGACGACGATATCGACGACTAAGGGGCAGGTCATGGACCACAATCATCCGTTCGAAGCCGACTGGTCGCTGGAGACCCTGGCGATCCGCGCCGGCCACCGGCGTACCGCGGAGCAGGAGCATGGCGAGCCCATCTTCCCCACCTCCAGCTTCGTCTATGGCAGCGCCGCCGAGGCGGCGCGCAAGTTCGGTGGCGAGGAGCCGGGCAACGTCTACTCCCGCTTCACCAACCCCACGGTGCGCACCTTCGAGGAGCGCCTGGCGGCCATGGAAGGAGGCGAGCGCTGCGTGGCCACCGCCTCCGGCATGGCCGCCATCCTCTCTACCGCCCTGGCGCTGCTGAAGGCGGGGGACGAGATCGTGGCGTCGCGCTCGCTGTTCGGCTCCACCGTCAGCCTGTTCGACAAGTACCTGGGCAAGTTCGGCATCACCACCCGCTATGTGGAGCTGGCCGACCTCGACGCCTGGGAGGCCGCCATCACCCCGGCCACCAAGCTGTTGTTCGCCGAGACGCCGTCGAACCCGCTCTCCGAGCTGGTGGATATCGCCGCGCTCGCCGAGATCGCTCATCGTCACGGGGCGCTGCTCGCCATCGACAACTGCTTCCTGACCCCGGCGCTGCAGAAGCCCCTGGCGCTCGGCGCCGACCTGGTGATTCACTCCGCCACCAAGTACCTGGATGGCCAGGGGCGCGCCATCGGCGGCGCCGTGGTGGGGCGCAACCAGGAGCTGGAGGAGCTGTTTGGGGTGGTGCGTACCTGTGGCCCCTGCATGAGCCCCTTCAATGCCTGGATCTTCACCAAGGGCCTCGAGACCCTGGGGCTGCGCATGCGTGCCCACTGCGACCAGGCCCAGGCCCTGGCCCAGTGGCTGGAGGCGCACCCGGCGGTGACCCGGGTCTACTACAGCGGCCTGGAGAGTCACCCCCAGCATGACCTGGCCAGCCGCCAGCAGCAGGGCTATGGCGCCGTGCTGGGGGTCGAGGTCAAGGGTGGGCGCGAGGGCGCCTGGTCGGTGATCGATGCCACCCGGCTGCTTTCCATCACCGGCAACCTGGGCGACGTCAAGACCACCATCACCCATCCCGCCACCACCACCCATGGGCGCCTGAGCGATGCCCAGCGGGAGGCCGCCGGCATCAGCCAGGGGCTGATCCGCATCGCCGTGGGGCTGGAGTCGCTGGAGGATCTCAAGGCGGATCTGGCCCGCGGCCTGGATGCCCTTTCATAGCGCCGCCCCGTTCCGGCACCGACGCTCGCCCCTCGGGACGAGCGTCGTTTCGGGGCCTGGCCAAGAAGTTCCCCAGACACTGTTTCTTCCAGGGAAATAATCCCTTTACCTTCCCGGGGGTGTGTCCCCCTCGCCGAGTGATTAAGCTGCGCCTTATCGTTTCTCAAGAGGACGTCGAGGATGTGGCGCAATCACCGCAGCGGCTGGGGCTGGATTACCATCGCCATGCATTGGATCAGTGCCGTGGCGATCATCGGGCTCTTCGTGTTGGGCTGGTGGATGACCGACCTCGGTTATTACGACGCTTGGTACAACCTGGCCCCCTGGTGGCACCGCTCCCTGGGGATGCTCGTGCTGGGATTGACCCTGGCGCGGCTGGTCTGGCGCCTGGTCCAGCCGGCGCCCCGGGTACCCGGCAAGCGTCTCGAGCGGTTGGCCGCCCACCTCGGCCATATCGGCCTCTACGGCCTGATGCTGGCGGTGATGGTCAGTGGCTACCTGATCTCCACCGCCAAGGGCCGCGGCATCGACGTCTTCGGCTGGTTCGAGGTGCCGGCACTGATCAGCGGCCTGCCCGACCAGGCGTCCATCGCCGGCGAGGTCCACTGGTACAGCGCCCTGGCGCTGATGATCCTGGCCGGCCTGCATGCCCTGGCCGCCCTCAAGCACCACTTCCTCGACCGTCATGACGTGCTGAGACGCATGATGGTGGCACGTTCCTACTGAAATCCTTCGCTATCCTGTCCCGGGTGCCGATTGGCGGTACCGATGGACCGAATCGCTCGACCCCCAAGGAGTTAGTTATGCTGAAGAAGACCGCCCTGGCCACCCTGGCCGCCGCCGCCCTGATTCCGCTGAGCCAGGCCCAGGCCGCCGACTATGTGATCGATACCGAAGGGCAGCACGCCTTCGTGCAGTTCAAGATCAGTCACCTGGGCTTTTCCTACATCCTGGGCAGCTTCGAGGAGTTCGAGGGCGGCTTCAGCTACGACCCGGAGAATCCGGAGGCGTCCGGCGTCGAGATGGAAGTGCAGGTGGGTAGCCTGAACACCAACCACGCCGAGCGCGATCGGCATATCCTCAGCGACGATTTCCTCGGCGCCGACAGCTTCCCCACCGCCACCTTCGTTTCCACCGGCTTCGAGCCGACCGGCGAGGGCGAAGGGCTGCTCAGCGGCGAGCTGACCCTCAAGGGGCAGACCCAGGCCATCGAGATGCCGGTGACCCTGATGGGCGAGGGCGATGACCCCTGGGGCAACTACCGCGCCGGCTTCGAGGGCAGCACCCTCCTGACCCTGGCCGACTACGGTATCGACATGAGCGCCTTCCCCGAGGCGATGCATGAGCTGGAGCTCTACGTCACCTTCGAGGGCATTCGCCAGTAATCTTCCCCTGGCTCGCACGAGAACGCCGGCTCCCTGGGGAGCCGGCGTTTTTTTATGGCGATGGGTTAGTGGGGATCGAGTACCGCATCCGGGAAGTAGCGCTTGAGCATCTTGTTCTGGAAGGGATCCACGAAGCGACTGTTGATGATCACGATAAAGCGCTCGAAGGGGGCCTCGGGTGCCACCTGATGCAGGGCATCGGCGCTATGGAAGAGCCGGTCGTCACGCAGGTGAAGGATCTCACCCGGGGCCAGGGTATGCTCCATCAGTACCCGGCTGCCCGCCTTGTCGGCATAGGCTCGGCTGGTGCCGCCGGCGACGTTGTCGCGGTTGAGTACCAGGATGCTCAGGAAGCGGCAACCGTCGGCATGAATGCCCTGACCCTGGAGGGGATCCTGGGTCCCCTTGCCGCGCACCCCGGTGATCTGCATCAGGATCGGTTCCCTGGGGCCGATGCCCCAGAGCCTGGCCCAGTGACGCACGAAGTCATGCACATCGGCGCGTTCCAGGAACTCCTCTTCCAGGCTCGGATAGTAGCGCAGCTTGTCGGCCATGCTCTCGGCATCGTTGAACCGCCCTCCCTGGGCCATGGGGCAGTCCCCCATCACCTCCACGGCGCCATCGTCGGCCACCGAGAGCCAGGCCATGCGTTTCCAGCGGCGATTGACATAGGGATCCCGGGGCAGGGTCGCCAGGAAGCTACCCCAGGCGTCCAGGTCGAGGTGCGATGAGACATCGGTGAGGCACCAGTCCTGGCGGGCCAGGGTCTGGGACACCTCCGGCTGCCAGTAGGGAGCGGGAGTCTCGGCGATCAGGGTCGAGAGATCGAAACCGTGCTTAAGGCTTTCCTGTTTCATGGGTCTATCCTCATTGGGATGCCGCCGGGAAGCGGCGTCAGGATGGGAGCCGTTGCCGTGGCAACAGCTAAAGCGTGAAAACAAGTGATACGAAATGTCAAAGAAATGTATCTATGAGGAAGGGCCCATGAGGCGGCAGGAGCGCTTATCGAGAGATGATGCTGCGTTGGCAGGCCGCCGGGCGGATGCTCGGCGACCTGCTAGGTTAAGTAAGAAGGATTCCGCGCTATCCGGGCGCAATGCGGTAGAATTGCGCATTTCATTGACTGTGGATGGATGAGACTCGTGCCGGCAAAGTCCCGCCCAATATTCGGCCCGAGGGCCGGCTGGCTGTCTGTGGATCGCGTGGTGTTGATGGGGGTGCTCGGCGCTTTCCTGACCCTTGGGGGGATGGCGTGGCCGTCGCCGGGGATGAGCCTGGTGGCGGTCGTCGGTGCCCTGGTCACGGCACTACTGTTGTACCGCTGGCCGTCGCAGCGTCGCCCGCGGAGCGATACCTCGCGTCAGCTGGTCGACGTGCAACGCCGCCATAGCGAGAGCGAACAGCGCTTTCGTGCCCTGCTGGAGAGCCTGCCCAAGGTGGCAGTGCAGGGCTATGATCGCCAGCGACGGGTGATCTACTGGAATGCCGCCAGTACCCACCTCTACGGCTATCTACCGGAGGAGGCCCAGGGCCAACTGCTGGAGGACCTGATCATCCCCGAGGTCATGCGCGAGGGGGTCATCAGTGCTCACCATGCCTGGGTGGAGCGAGGCATCGAAATTCCCGCCTCGGAGCTGGAGCTACGTCACAAGTCCGGTGCCCCGGTGGCGGTCTTCTCCCACCATGTGATGCTCGGTGAGCAGACCGCAGATCCCCTGATGTTCTGCGTCGACGTGGACCTCTCGGTGCAGAAGCAGGCCCACCGGGACCTGGAGTTCGTGACTCGCTTCGACACCCTGACCCTGCTGCCCAACCGCCGCGCCTTCGAGACCGAACTGGAAGAGCAGTTGGAGAGTTGCCGACGCCAGGCCCATGGCCTGTCGGTGCTCTTTATCGACCTGGACGGCTTCGCCGAAATCAATGACGCCCAGGGCTATGCCCAGGGCGATATGCTGCTGCGTCAGGTGGCGCGACGGCTACGCAACTGCCAGCGCAGCTCCGACCTGCTGTCGCGCTTCGGCAGCGACGAATTCGTGATGGCCTTCGGCCAGCTGCGCGACGATAGTGACGCCATGCGCCTGGTCGACAAGGTGCTGCACGCCTTCCTGCTGCCCTTTCAGGTCGGCGAGCGGGAGGTGCATATCACCGCGAGCCTGGGCATCAGCCTCTTCCCCGATAATGGCACCACGGCCCTGGAGCTGATTCACAACGCCGATGTGGCCAAGAATCGGGCCAAGCTCTCTGCCACCCAGCACTACTGGTTCTTCAATCAGAAACTCCAGGACGAGCTGGTCCACGAGCATCAGATGGTGGAACGCCTGCAGCAGGCGCTGCGCCTGGGCGAGCTGCAACTCTTCTATCAACCCCAGGTCTCGGCGGTGAGCGGTCGGGTGGAGCAGCTGGAGGCACTGCTGCGCTGGTTTCCCCGGGAGGGTGGGGTGGTGTCGCCGGCGGAGTTTATCCCGGTGGCGGAGCGCTCCCAACTGATCGAGCGCATCGGCGATTGGGTCATCGAGGAGGCGTGTCGCCAGCGGGCGGAATGGAAGAACGAGGGCCTCGGCGACTACCGTATCGATATCAATCTGTCCGGGCGCCAGGTGGCGCATCCCGAACTCTTCACCCGACTCGAGGCGGCCCTGGAGCGACATGGCCTGGAGCCCGCTGACATCGGTATCGAGCTCACCGAGAACGTGCTGATCAAGGCCAATACCGGCCTGCTCGACAACCTGCGGCGTCTCTATCATCGCGGTATGAAGATCGCCATCGACGACTTCGGGACCGGCTACTCTTCGCTGAGCTACCTCAAGCTCTTTCCGGTGACCTCCCTCAAAGTGGATCGCAGCTTCGTGCATGATGCCCCGGATCAGCCCAGTGACCGGGCGATCATGGCGGCGGCGGTATTTATCGGCCATCAGCTGGGCCTGGAGGTGGTGGCCGAGGGGGTCGAGAACGAGGAGCAGCTGGAGCTGGTGAGGGACCTGGGCTGTGACCTGGTACAGGGCTACTACTGCTTCAAGCCGATGACCGCCGAGGATACCCGCCGCCTGTTGGGGGCCCTGGTGGTGGATGGCGATGGCCTGACCAACTGACGCGACCTGCCTCCGAGGGGGAGAAGCGGTACACTAGCCGGCTAACGTTTTACCTCGGAGCCATCGTGTCCGCATCCACCGCTTCCACCCCGAGCCTGGCCCGCCAGCTCTGGCGCCAGACCTGGCCCATGACCCTCGGGGTGCTGGCCCTGCTGGGCTTTCAGCTTACCGACAGTGCCTTTATCGCCCGCCTGGGCACCGCGCCCCTGGCGGCGCAGGCCTACACCTTCCCCCTCAGTTTCCTGATTATCGGCATCCAGGTGGGCCTGGGGATCGCCATCGCCGCCCTGATCTCCCGGGCCCTGGGCGCCGGCGAGGCGCAGCGGGCCCGCCGCCTGGGCAGCCTGGTGCTGCTGCTGGGTGCCGCGGTGCTGGGTGGCCTGGCGCTGTTGCTGTGGCTGATCCAGGCGCCCGTCTTCGCCCTGCTGGGGGCCGATGCGGCGACCCTGGGCCTGATCCGCGCCTACTGGGCGCCCCAACTGTTGGCCGCCTGGCTGGGGGCCCTGCTCTATTTCTTCTATAGCCTGTTTCGCGCCCATGGCGATACCCGCCTCCCCGGCAAGCTGATGGTGGTGACCAGCCTGGCCAACCTGGTGTTGGACCCGCTGCTGATCTTCGGCCTGGGCTCCTGGGAGGGGTGGGGCCTGCCCGGCGCCGCCTGGGCCACGGTACTGGCCTTCGCCCTGGGCTTGGGGATCGTCGCTCGGCGCCTGGCCGGCCAGGCCTGGCTTGCCGTCGAGGGACTGGCCGAGGAGGCGCGGCGCTCGGCGCGGCCCTTCCTGGGCATCGCCGGGCCGGCCATGGTAGGACAGTTGATGCCGCCCCTGGCGGCCATGCTGGCGATCGCCGTGGTGGCCACCCTGGGGGAGGCCAGCGTGGCCGCCTGGGGCCTGGCCAGCCGCCTGGAGACCCTCTCGCTGGTGGTGGTGCTGGCGCTGACCATGTCGCTGCCGCCCTGGCTGGGGCGCTGCTATGGCGCCGGCGACTGGGGCCAGGTCGATCGCCTGATCCGTCTGGCGATGCGGGTGGTGGTGGGCTGGCAGCTGGTCCTGGGTGGCCTGCTGGCACTGCTGGCCCCCTGGGTAGCGGCGGGGCTCTCCGGCAGCCCCGAGGTGCAGGAGGACCTGGCCCTGTTGATTCGCTTCCTGCTGCCCAGCTATGCGCTGCTGGGGTTGTGCATGCTGATGGTCTCGGCGGGCAATGCCCTGGGCTGGCCGCTGCGTTCCATGCTGATGTCGGCGGCGCGCCTCTTCCTCTGCTATCTGCCTTGCCTGTGGCTGGGGGCGCGATTGGGGGACCTGGTGGGTCTGGCGGTGGGCGCGGCGCTGGGCAATTTGCTGGCCGGGGCCCTGGCCTGGCAGTGGAGTCGGCGCCTGCTGCGGGCGCGAATGAGTAGGGTAGTGGAAACAAATTAAAAACACTGTTCTATAATAGAATAAGGCCATGTTTTTAAAAATCTTTAATTTAAAAGTATGGTTGAAACTTAGTATTTGGAATATCTTCCTGTCCTTATCGACCTATACTGCGGCCATTGCGCCGGCAGCCGCCGGCCAACCCGAACAATGGCATGACAAGAGGGGTAGGCGATGAAGGTCCTGATTCTCGGCAGCGGCGTCGTGGGTGTTACCAGCGCATACTATCTGGCCCGTCAGGGGCATGAGGTCACGGTGGTCGATCGCCAGGAGGCGCCGGCCATGGAGACCAGCTACGGTAACGCCGGCCAGGTCTCCTTCGGCTTCTCCTCCCCCTGGGCCGCGCCGGGGATTCCCCAGAAGGCGGTCAAGTGGATGTTCCAGGAGCACGCCCCGCTGAAGATCCAGCCCAAGATGGATCCCTCCATGGCGCGCTTCATGATGCAGATGTTCAACAACTGCACCGCCGACCGCTATGCCGTGAACAAGGAGCGCATGGTGCGGGTGGCGGAATACAGCCGCCACTGCATCGATACCCTGCGCGCCGATACCGGCATCCGCTACGAGGATCGCCAACGCGGCCTGCTGCAGCTGTTCCGCCACGACTACCAGGTGGAGGCCGTGGCCAAGGACATGAAGGTGCTGGCCCAGTGCGGCGTGCGTCATGACCTGCTCGATGCCGAGCAGGTCAAGGCGGTGGAGCCGGCCCTCAACCGGGTGCCCGGCAAGTTCGTCGGCGGCCTGCACCTGCCCGACGACCAGACCGGCGACTGCCACCTCTTCACCAACCGCCTGGCCGACTACTGCCGCGACCATCTGGGCGTCGAGTTCCGCTTCGGCGTGACCATCGAGCGTATCAAGCGCAGCGCCGGCCGGGTGGAGAGCGTGGTGACCAGCGCCGGCGAGCTCACCGCCGATGCCTATGTGGTCTGCCTGGGCAGCTTTTCGCCGATGCTGGTCAAGGACCTGGATATCCGCCTGCCCATCTACCCGGTGAAGGGCTACAGCCTGACCATCCCGGTGGTGGACGACGGCGGCGCGCCCCAGTCCACGGTGATGGACGAGACCTTCAAGGTGGCGATCTCGCGCTTCGATGACCGCATCCGGGTCGGCGGCACCGCCGAGCTGGCCTCCTACGACCTGAGCCTGCTGGAGAAGCGCCGCGCCACCATCAGCATGGTGGTGAAGGATGTCTTCCCCGAGGGCGGCGACATGGCGCGGGCGGAGTTCTGGACCGGCCTGCGCCCCATGACCCCGGACTCCACGCCGATCATCGGCGGCACCAAGTACGACAACCTGTGGCTCAACACCGGCCACGGTACCCTGGGCTGGACCATGAGCTGCGGTTCCGGTCAGCTACTCGCCGACCTGATGGGCGGGCGCTGTCCCGGCATCGATCCCAAGGGACTGGACGTGGCGCGCTACGCCGCCTGAGCCCCTCGCCCAAGAGGCAAACGGCCCCGCCAATTGTGAACTGACCCCCAATAGTTGGACGGTTCACTCAGCCGGTGCTCAAGGCCTGAGTCCTGTACTGCACAGGGCTCAGGCCTTTTAGTTTCATCTTGATGCGCTCGTGGTTGTAGTAATGGATATAACGCTCGAGGCCTTGCTGCAGCTGCTCCACGGTGTCGAACCGGTTCAGATGGTAGTACTCGGACTTCAGGGTGCCAAAGAAGCTCTCCATCGCAGCATTGTCCAGACAGTTCCCTTTCCGCGACATGCTGCGGAGTATCCGCTGCTCGACCACCAGGCGGCGATAGCTGGGATGTCGGTAATGCCATCCCTGATCCGAGTGGAGCAGCGGCCGATCCCCTGGCATCAGCCTGCCAAAGGCTTTCTTCAGCATACCCTTCACCAAGTCGAACACCGGGCGCGGTCCTGTCTGGAAGGCAATGATCTCTCCGTTATACAGATCCATGACCGGTGACAGGTAGAGCTTCTGGCCATTGACCTTGAATTCGGTGATGTCCGTCACCCACCGCTGATGGGGACGCTGAGCCTGAAATCGACGCTGCAACGTATTGGGAGCGGCGTAGCCTTCCGCCCCACGGTAGGCGCGATACCGCTTGGGGCGAACCAGGGACTTCAAGCCCAACTGCTGCATCAGCCGCTGGACGGTCTTGTGATTGATCGCCTCACCCGCCTGCCGCAGGACGGCGGTGATACGCCGGTAGCCATAGCGCCCCTTGTGGCGGTCATAGATCGCCCGGATACGCGCCTTCAGGGGCGCGTACCGATCATCAGCGCCCAAGGCCCGGATCTGGTAGTAGAACGTGCTGCGCGGTAGCTCAGCCGCACGCAGCAGCAGAGCCAGCGAATGCTCGTGCCTTAACCCTTGGACGACTTGGGCTTTCTGCCCTGCGTTGTCGTCCGCTTCTCCCGGATCAAGGCATCGAGCTTTTTTAGGTAGGCATTCTCCGCCCGCAGATACGCCAGCTCTTCGAGCAACTCGTCATGGGAGCGCTCTGCATCAGGCGGGGGTGGTGGAGAAGGCGGCTTTTTGGTCATCGGGCGGCGTCCCTTGTGCTTCGGTGCTAACGCAGTCAGACCACCACTATGGTATTGACGCTCCCATTTGCCAATGACACCGGACTCACGGATATCGAACAGGGCCTCCGCCTGGCGCCGTGACAAGCCATCTCGCCACATCGTCTCAAGGACTTCCAGCTTGAAGGCCGCGCTGCGGTGCGTGTATTTCTTGCGCAGCCCCACCACGCCATGCTGACGATAGTTGTCCCGCCATTTCCGTACCAGGGAATGGTCCAGACCATGCTGGCGAGCTACCTCCCTCAAGCTGGTGTCATCGTGCAAAGCCTGCTGTGCCACCAGCAGCTTGAACCTCTCGCCGTATCGCTTCTTCATAAAAACACCCCGAAGGTTGGATTGGGTGTCCAACTTTCGGGGTGCAGTTCAATTGCCGGGGCCGTTTTGCGTTGGGGTGCTGTGAGCTCAGTCGCCGGAGGGCAGGGGACGCTCCTGCCGGGCACCCTGGAGCGCGAAGTAGGCGAAGAAGGCCGCCATCACCACATAGCCCAGGGCGAAGTCCGGGGCGGCATTGAAGGCCAGCTTGGGGGCGTGCATCAGGCCCACGAAGGAGAAGCCCGCCGCCACCAGGGCGAAGGCCGCGGCGCGGCGGAACTGCTGGTCGATCACCGAGACGGTCATGGCGCCGAGCATGATGGCGGTGAACATGGCGCCCTGGCCCAGGGGCACGATGCCGCTGGAGATGCCGGCCACGGTCTCCTCGGCGGCGCGGCCGAAGCGGGTCATCACGTAGTTGGCGAAGTAGGGCAGCATGGCCAGGGCCACCGCCGGGTAGTAGCGGGTGTCATTGGCCTGGAAGGCGGTGGCGATCATCGACATGCCGACGAAGACCAGGATCGGCGCCACCACCGAGACCGGGATGATCGCCGCCAGCACGGCGATCAGGCCGAACATGGTGGCGATGGCATAGACGGCGCCGTTGAGGAGGCTGTAGCCGCGGCCGGCGCCCATCCACTTGGCGCCCACGGTGGCGATATAGACGGTGGTGGGGAAGACGCCGCCGAACAGGGCGCCGAGCATGGTGCCCACGCCATCCACCGCCTGGCACTCGCGGACGTCGTACTTGTCGCCGGCGGCCTCCATGGCCTCCACGTTGTTCATGGTCTCGATGGCGTTGTAGAGGGTGATGGGCAGCACCACGGTGAGGATCGCCAGCATGGTGGTGAAGAGCAGCCCCAGGCCCTCGAACCAGGCCATGTTGGGCAGCAGCGGGTAGAAGCCCAGGTGGGTGAAGGCGTCGCCGAACTGGCCCTCCTCGGTGGCGCCGATCAGGTAGGCCAGCGCCGAGCCGATGATGATCGCGAACAGCGAGGTGGGCAGGCGGAAGGGCATGGCGACCCGGGCCACCAGGCCGACGATGATGATGGCCAGCACCAGCAGGCCCACCACCGGGATCTCCAGGGTCTTGAAGAGCATCTCGCCGGCGATAAAGGTCAACGCCACCCCGGCCACGGCGCCGAGCATGGCGGCCCGGGGCAGGTTACGCTGCACCCAGCGACCGATCAGGCTGATCACCGCCTCGATGGCGCCGCTGATAAAGCAGGCCGCCACCGCCACCTTCCAGGCCAGCTCGGCGTCGCCGGTCAACTGCTTGGCGGGCAGCAGCACGCCGAACAGGAAGACGAACATCACCGGGGTGGAGATGCCGTAGGAGAGGGCGGTGACGTCGGCGCGGTTCTCCTTGCGGGCCAGGCGCGCGGCGCTGTAGGCGTAGTAGAAGTTGCCTACCATCACCGCCACGGCGGCGCCGGGAAGCACCTGGCCGAAGACCAGCTCGGCGGGGAAGCCCAGGCCCAGCATGGTGATGGCGATGATCACGAAGTTGGCGATATTGTTCTGGAAGAGGGCGAAGAAGGCGTCGGTGTCCTCCTTCTTGTACCAGGGGTAGTGCACGGCGGGGGTGGTCATAGCGGCCTCGTGTTATTGGACGTTGTGGCAAGGCAAAGGCTTGATTAGCGGCATCAGTCTGACCCAGAACTGACCGCTTGGTCAATTTTTCGCTTGCGCGGGGCGTCCGGCGATGGTAGGCGGCGGATTCTAACCCACTGATATACCAGCGCAAGTTATGCCGCTTATCATCTCGGTGAGGCAGGAGGCGCCTCTAGAAAACACAATGCCCGGGCCAAGGCCCGGGCATTGTGATTAGCGGGAGTGCTTGCTGCTTAATTGACCGCGGCGATGGCCTTGGTCAGGTACTCCAGGTTCTCGGTGGAGAAGCCCGCCACATTGGCGCGACCGGAGCGCACCATATAGATGCCGAACTCGTCGCGCAGGCGATCCACCTGCTCCGGGGCGAGGCCGGTGTAGGAGAACATGCCGCGCTGCTCGCCCACGCAGGCGTACTTCTCGGCCAGGCCATGGGGCTCGAGGGCCGCCACGAAGTCCTGGCGCAGGCCGTTGATGCGATCGCGCATCTCGGTGAGCTCACTGCGCCACTGGGCGGCCAGCTCGGCGGACTCGAGGATCTCGGTGACGATGGCGCCGCCGTGGGAGGGCGGGTTGGAGTAGTTCTCCCGGGCCACGATGGCCATTTGGGAGCGCACGTTCTCCATCTGCTCGTTGGTCTTGGCCACCGCGATCATGGCGCCGGTGCGTTCGCTGTAGATGCCGAAATTCTTGGAGCAGGAACTGGTGATCAGCACCTCGTCCAGGTTCTCGGCCAGCAGGCGCACGCCGAAGGCGTCCTCGTCGAGGCCCTCGCCGAAGCCCTGGTAGGCGAAATCCACCAGCGGCAGCAGCTCGCGCTCCTGGACCACCGCCAGCACCTCGCGCCACTGATCCTGGGAGAGATCGAAGCCGGAGGGGTTGTGGCAGCAGGCATGCAGCACCACCACGTCGCCCACCGGGATCTCCTTCAGGGCGGCCAGCATGCCGGCGAAGTCGAGGCGGTTCTCGGCGTCCACATAGGGGTACTTGCCGAGCTTGAGGCCGGCGGCCTCGAAGATGCCCAGGTGGTTGGGCCAGGTGGGATCGCTGACCCAGATGCCCTTGCCGGGCAGCTGACTCTTGATGAAGTCGGCGGCCAGACGCAGGGCACCGGTGCCGCCCGGGGACTGGGTGGCGCTGGCGCGCCCGGCGCCCAGTACCGGGGAGTCGGCACCGAAGATCAGCGGCAGGATCACCTTGCCATAGCGGGGGTCGCCATGGGAGCCGATATAGGTCTTGGTGGTCTCGTTCTTCAGCAGCAGCGCCTCGGCCTCCTTGACGGCGCGCATTACCGGGGTGTTGCCCTTGGCATCACGGTAGACCCCGACCCCCAGATCCACCTTGTTGGGGTTGGTGTCCTTGTTGAAGGCCTCGATCAGCCCGAGGATGGCATCCCCGGGCACCCGCTGAATCTGCTCGAACATTTACGCTGCTACCTCGTCGGTTCTGGCGGCTAGGATGAAATCGTTCTTGTGCAGGCCCTTCAGCTCGTGGGACCACCAGGTCACCGTGACCTTGCCCCACTCGGTGAGCAGGGCCGGATGGTGACCGGCGGCCTCGGCGATCTCCCCCACCCGATTGGTGAAGGCCAGGGCCTGCTGGAAGTTGCGGAAGGTGAAGACCCGCTCCAACTGCATGATGCCATCGCGCTCGACGATCTGCCACTGGGGCAGCTCGGCCAGGTAGGCGTCGCGCTCCTCCGCGGTGACATGGGGGGCATCCCGGCGGCAGGCCTGGCATTTTTCCCGGGCTAGTTCGCTCATGGCGTGGCTCCTGATCGGTCGGATGATGGCTTAATGGGTGGCCTGAGACTCGCTCGTCGCCTCCTTGGGAGGGAAGCGGGGCGGATAGAGGCCCAGCGCCATGGCCTGGTGGACCAGGGCCATGATGTCACGCCGGGCCAGCTCCTGCAGGGTCTCCAGGCTATCGAGAACATAGTAGAGCGGCTGCAGGATATCGATGCGATAGGGGGTGCGCAGGGCATCCAGGGCATCGAAGGGATGGTGCTCGGGGGCCTCCGAGAGGGCGTACTGGGTCTCCCTGGGCGAGGAGAGGATGCCGCCGCCATAGATGCGCCGGCCCTGGGGCGTCTCCACCAGGCCGAACTCCACCGTCATCCAGTAGAGGCGCGCCAGGTAGACCCGCTCGGCGGGGCTCGCCGCCAGGCCCAGGCGGCCATAGGTGGCGGTGAAATCGGCGAAGCCCGGATGGGTCAGCATGGGGCAGTGGCCGAAGATCTCGTGGAAGATATCCGGCTCCTGAAGGTAGTCCATCTCCTCCGGGGTACGGATAAAAGTGGCCACCGGGAAGCGCCGCTGGGCCAGCAGCTCGAAGAAGGTATCGAAGGGGATCAAGGCCGGCACCGGGGCGGTGCGCCAGCCGGTGGCGGCCTCCAGCACGCGATCCACCTCGGCCAGTTGGGGAATGCGCTCCCGGGGCAGGGCCAGGCGCTCCAGGCCGTCCAGGTAGGCCTGGCAGGCGCGCCCGGGGAGCAGCTCGAGCTGGCGGCGGACCAGCGCCTGCCAGGTGGCGTTTTCCACCTCGTCGTAGGCGATATGGCCTCGGGCATCGGGTTGGTGGGCCTGATATTGGGTCGTCATGGAGCACCTCCTGCGGCCTGGCCGTGGACGCTCTTGCAGTGTAGACGGGGCATGGTGGGCCCGATGCCGTACCGGTGCGGGGCGACATGACGCCGGGACCCGTGCCGTCAATCTTCTCTTACGACCCGGGATGGCGCCGGGGTGTTCCGAATCACGACATCGCTCCGAGTGGCGTGGCTTGCCAGGCGATGGAACCGGTGTCACGATATCTTTACAAGCCGGTCAGGCGGCCGTGACGCCAAAAGCGGCGCCGCGGCACTTTTTATCGAGAAGGCTATGCGACTGAAGTTTCACTGCCAGAACCGCATCGGCATCCTGCGGGATATCGTTGCCCAGTTCGCCGACTACGGGGTCAATGTGGCCCGGGGCGAGGTGGGCGGCGATCATGGCAACACCATCTATCTCTACCTGCCGCAGCTGCTCAATGCCCAACTGGCGACGCTGAAGCCGGTGTTGGAGCAGATTCCCGGGGTCTTCGGCGTCAGGCGGGTCAGCCTGATGCCCAGCGAGCGCCGCCATCTGGAGCTGGACGCGCTGCTGTCGTCGCTCTCCGACCCGGTGATGTCCATCGACATGGAGGGGCATATCGTCGCCGCCAACCGCGCCGCCGGGCAGATGCTGGGGGTGAGGGTGGACGAGGTGCCGGGGCTGTCCCTGGATCGCTACCTGCCGGACCTCGACCTGCCGGCGCTGATTCGCCGCAACAACGCCCGGGTCAATGGCCTGCGCCTCAAGCTCGGCGAGGCCACCTACCTGGCGGATATCTCGCCGCTGCACAGCGACAAGGATGACGACGTGGCCTCCCTGGCCGGGGCCGTGGTGACCCTGCACCGGGCCGACCGCATCGGCGAGCGCATCTACCAGGTGCAGCGCCAGGAGCTGCGCGGCTTCGATGCGCTCTTCCAGGCCAGCCCGCGGCTCGCCGCGGTGATCCGCGAGGCGCGGCGCATGGCGCCCCTCGACGCCCCCCTGCTGATCCAGGGCGAGACCGGTACCGGCAAGGAGCTGCTGGCCCGGGCCTGTCACCTGGCCAGCCCCTGGGGCCAGGCGCCCTTTATGGCGCTGAACTGCGCCGGACTGCCGGAGTCCATGGCCGAGACCGAGCTGTTCGGTTATGCCCCCGGCGCCTTCGAGGGGGCACGGCCGGAGGGCAAGCTGGGGCTGCTGGAGCTGACCGCGGGCGGCACCATCTTCCTCGACGAGGTGGGGGAGATGAGCCCGCGGCTTCAGGTGAAGCTGCTGCGCTTCCTGCAGGACGGCGGCTTCCGTCGGGTGGGCAGCGACGAGGAGACCTACCTGGACGTGCGGGTGATCTGCGCTACCCAGCAGGACCTGCCGGCGCTGTGCGCCGAGGGGCGCTTCCGCGAGGACCTCTACCATCGCCTCAACGTACTCTCCCTGGTGGTGCCGCCGCTGCGCGACTGCCTGGATGGCATCGAGCCCCTGGCGGAGCACTTCCTCGACCGCGCCGCCCGCCAGATCGGCTGCCCCCTGCCGCGGCTCTCCGCCGAGGCGCTGGCGCGGCTGGCGGGCTACCACTGGCCGGGCAATGTGCGCCAGTTGGAGAACGTGCTCTTCCAGGCGGCCTCGCTCTGCGAGGGCGAGGTGATCGAGGCGGGGCACCTGCGCCTGCCGGCGGTGGGCAAGCGCCAGGGCCTCGATGGCATCGACCTGGAGGGGCAATTGACCGATATCCTCGGCGAGGTGGAGCGCCGGGTGCTGGCGGCCCTCTATCCCCAGTACCCCTCCAGCCGCCAACTGGGCAAGCGCCTGGGGGTCTCGCATACCACCATCGCCAACAAGCTCAAGCGCCATGGGATCGGCAGAGAGGAATAAGAGAAGCAGCAAGAGGGTAGAAGGAAGATAAACGAGAGGAGGGAGGCTTGCCGATGGGGATACCGCTGGGGGTGAAGCTGGTTTTTAGTCTCTGGGTGCTGCTCTGGGCGCCGACCTATGCCTGGCTGCTGGGGCCCCAGAACTTCTTCTGGCTATGCAACCTGGCCAACTTCCTGCTGCTGGTTGGCCTGTGGCGGGAGAGCCGCCTGCTGTGTTCCATGCAGTGGCTGGCGGTGGCCCTGGTGGGGCTCTTGTGGGGCCTGGACGTGGCGGGGGCGGCGCTGCTCGGCGTCCATCCCATCGGCGGTACCGAATATATGTTCGACCCGCAACAGCCCCTGCTGACCCGGGGACTCTCCTTCTATCACCTGGGGTTGCCGCTGGTGGCGGGCTTCGCGGTCTGGCGCCTGGGCTACGACCGCCGCGCCCTGGCCGGCCAGGCGCTGCTCACCGCGGTGGTGATCCCGCTGACCTACCTCGTCACCGAGGCCGAGCGCAATATCAACTGGGTGGAGGGGCCCTTCGGGGTGCCCCAGGAGGGCCTGCCGACCGTGCTCTACCTGCCGCTGCTGATGATCGGTTGGCCCCTGGCCCTCTATCTGCCCGTGCACCTGGCCACCCTCTGGGCAGGCCGACGGCGTTAATGCTCGTGGACCAGGCCCGGCGCCTCCACCCTGCCCGTGCATCTGGTGACCCTGGCGGCCCGGCGCTGGCGAGGGTGCTAGTCTTCCCGGGCCAGGCCCAGCGCCTCCACCCTGCCCGTACATCTGGCGACGCGCTGGGCAGGCCGACGGCGTTAATGCTCGTGGGTCAGGCCCAGCGCCTCCACCGCCTCGCGCACCCGGCCATAGGGGTGCGCCTCGAGGACGGCGAAGCCGTCCAGGCGGCGTGCCTTGAGGCGGGTCAGCCAGGGGCTGGTCAGGCCGCACAGGAAGCGCGTCAGCAGCGCCGCCGTGGCCGGCAGGCCGGCCTCCGCCAGCGCCGCGAGCAGCGGCCGGCAGTGCGCTGCCAGGGCCTCGCCGGAGGGTGGGGCCGGCGTGCCCGGCGCCGGCAGCCGGGCGGGCTGGCCCGCACAGGCGGAGCAGTGGCCGCAGCGCTCGGGGGCCTGGGTGTCGCCGAAGTAGGCCGCCAATCGCCGACTCAGGCAGCTGTCGCTCTCGAACAGCGTCAGCATGGCATTCAGGCGTGCCAGCTCCGTCCGCTCCTTGGCCCGGAAGTGGTCGTGGAGCTCGTCGCCCAGGGCCTCGATCGCCACCTCGCCGGTCACCGCATAGACCTCGGTGAGCCCCTTGCTCTCGAGGCGAATCCAGCCCTGTTCCTGGAAGTACTCCAGGGCCTTGAGGACCCGCTCGCGGCGTACGTCGAGGCCCCGCTCGGTGCCCAGGCGCGCCAGGGTCTCGAGGTTCAGGGCGTGCCAGCGGCGCGCCTTGGGGGCGGCCTCCAGCAGCGCCTCGACGAAGGCCCGGCGCTCGTCCTGGAAGCGACCGGCCAGCGCCGCCGGCTCGATCAGGCACTCGAAGCGGTAGTCGGCGAAGTAGCTGTAGCGGGGGGCGATCACCCCGCGCAGCTCCAGCTGCACCAGCAGGGTCTTCAGCGGCAGGGGGCGGATATCGCTCTCCTGGGCCAGGGCGTTGAGGGTCAGCTCCCACTGGGGGCCGGCGGCGGCGACCTCGCCGAGCACCCGGCGAATGCCCAGGCGGGTGGGGGTGTCGCCGTAGACGAAGTTCTCGAGCACGGTGAGGGCACCGCGATCGCCCAGCATCAGGCAGTGGGAGGGGGCGCCATCGCGGCCGGCACGGCCGATCTCCTGGCTGTAGTTCTCGATCGACTTGGGCAGGTCGAAGTGCACCACGTTACGGATATCGGCCTTGTCGATGCCCATGCCGAAGGCGATGGTGGCGACGATGCAGCTGAGCTCGCCGCCCATGAAGGCGGCCTGGATGGCGTCGCGTCGCTGATGATCCAGGCCGGCATGGTAGGCCCGGGCGGGCAGGCCGGCCTTGTCCAGGTAGGCGGCCAGGCGCTCGGCGCCCTGCTGCAGGGTCACATAGACGATGGTGGGTTCGGGGCTAGGGCCGCTCAGGCGTGGCTTCAGCCAGCTCGCCAGGCGCCTGGCCCGCTCCTCGCTGGGGGTGGGAACCACCTCGAGGCGCAGGTTGGGGCGATAGAAACCGGTGGTGGTGACGTCGTCGGTGGCGATGCCGAAGGCGCCACGCATGTCCTCGATCACCTGTGGCGTGGCGGTGGCGGTAAGCAGCAGCACCTGGGGGATGGCGAACTCCCGCTGGTAGGCGGGCAGCTTTAGGTAGTCGGGGCGGAAGTTATGGCCCCATTCCGAGAGGCAGTGAGCCTCGTCGACCACCAGCAGCGAGATCGGCACGCCGCGGATAAAGGCGCGGAAGCGCTCGTTCTTGAGGCGCTCCACCGAGACCATCAGGATGCGGATCTCGCCCTGACGCACCCCCGCCATCACCCGAGCCGCCTCCTCGCGGCTCTGGGTGGAGTCGAGGCTCGCCGCGGCGATGCCGTGACGGGCGAGGAAGGCGAGCTGATCCTGCATCAGCGCCAGCAGCGGCGAGACCACCAGGGTCAGGTGGGGCAGGTGCAGGGCGGGCAACTGGTAGCAGAGCGACTTGCCGGCGCCGGTGGGGAAGATCGCCGCCGCCGAGCGGCCGGCGACGATGGCCTCGATCACCGGGCGCTGGCCGGGGCGCAGGCTGTCATAGCCGAAGACCCGCTGCAGGGTGCTGTCGAGGGGTTCCATGGCGAGGCTCCTCATCCTTGGGGTGACTGGCCCCCCATCTTACACCGTCCGGCCATGACCCGACCCGGCAGGCTTGGCATAATGGCCGTTTTGGCCTCAGGGAAGACCCATGACCGCCTGGAGCAAGTTGCTGGTCGCCACCACCCGGTTGATCGATCTGCATGACAGCGCCCACGAGCCCGGCTCGCCCTTTATCCAGGTGACCCAGGAGCAGCGCCGCGGCCTGCGCGACGGCTACTGGCTCGACCTGGGCTGCCTGCTGCTGGACTACCTGCTGGAGATGGATTTCGCCACCAACAGCGCCTTCGTTACCCAGGGGCGCTGCCTGGCCCACCTGCGCACCGCCTATCCGGCGCACTATGGCGAGCTCTCCCCGGACGACCTGGGCTTCGTCATCAACCTGCTCGCGACCCCCAGCGAGCTGCACTTCCGCCAGCCGGGGGACGCGGAGGCGCGGCGCCAGCGCAGCACCAAGCGCACCGCCCTGATCGAGAAGCAGGGCCAGACCGGCCAGGTGCGGCTCACCGCCAGCGGCCGCCAGGCGGTGACCCTGGCCGGCCAGGTGGAGGACCTGCTCTATTCCGAGTATGACGCCGCCAAGGTGCTGGCGGCCCTGGCCCGCGGCGACTTCGCGCGGATCCCCGATATCACCAACCAGATCCTGCTGGCGATCCGCGGCCTGACCCAGGAGCTGCGCCGGGTGCGCGAGAACCCCACCCGGGAGGGCAAGCTGGCGGCGCTGCTGGACAACCAGCGCCACTACCATCACGCCCTCTCGACCATCCAGCAGACCCTGCTCGACGCCCGCGCCCAGTTGGTCAGCCCGCAGCTCGGCGAGCGCTTCGCCGCCTGGTGCGAGGCCCAGCCGGACGGCGAGGCCTGGGACCTGCGGGTGCTCTCCGGGGCCATCGGCCGGGTGCTCACCGCCATCGAGAACCTCTCCCGGCGCCTCGCCGAATTGCTCGCCGATATCGCCGAGGGGCGCATCCAGTCCATGGGCGTGGTGGATTTCACCGACCTGGCCCGGGGCCTGCTGGCGGCGCCGCCGGCAGCAGCGCTGCGCGATGCCCTGGTGGCGCGGTTGATGCCGCGTCCGCCGAGGGTGGCCATGCCGCGTCCGGTGAGCCTGATTCCCCTGCTGGAGAGTCGTCGCGCCGAGGTCAGCCACGCCGCCCTGGTGTTCGATGCCGAGCCGGGGGCCGCCCCGGAGGATCCGCTGCTGGCCCGCTTCCTCGAGGCCCGCGGCCCGGCCCTCAAGGCGCGCCTGGCCAGGGCGCCGCTGGCCCTGCCGGAGGCCCTGGCCGAGGGCTGGCACCGTTTCGAGGAGGGCGACTGCCTGGCGCAACTGCTCAATACCTTCGTCGATACCGCCCTGCTGGACGCCCGGCTGCGGGTGGGCATCGAGCCGCAGCCCTTCGAGGTGACCCTGGAGGATGGCCGGGTGATCCGCGGCGAGGTGACCCCCTCGCTGCGCCTGGCCTCTGCGCCCCTCGATGTGGTTTCCCCGAGTGCCGCCACCGCCAAGGATGAATGCTGAATGAACATGACCGACATGGGCGAAGTGGTCGCCTACCTGTTGCGCTACCGCAGCGCCGAACGCAGTCCCGCCGGGCGCAAGCGCCGTGCGGCCCGGGAAGGCCAGGCCTCGGAGCGGGACGTCTGCGCCCTGCTCGACGATGCTAGCGATACCGAGCGCGAGGGGCTGCGCGACTTCCTGGCCGGCATGGGGCTGCGCCTGACCGCCTTCGAGGCCGGGGATTATCCCGGCATCGCCCCGGGCTCCCGCTACTATGCGCTGCTGGCGGACCCGCAGCTGGAGCAGCCCCCGCTGTTCTCCCGGGAGGCGATCTTCGAGGCCCTGCGCCTGCGCCAGGAGAGTCGCGGCGAACTGGCCCAGTGGTACCTGCAGCTGTGGCTGCTGATGCAGACCCTGCTCTATACCCGCTACAATCGGGCGCTCTCCGATGTCAGCCGCTATCAGGAGGCGACCTTCGCCAGCGGCGAGCTGCTGGAGCTGCTGCGTGACCAGCTCGAGGCCCTGCGCGACCTGGGCGAGGCGGCCCCGGAGACCAGCCGCGCCCTGCTCGAGGAGCGTGGCGAGGATCTCAGTCGCCGGGTGCGCGCCTTTATCGACCTGCAGGTGCGCGCCGGCCTGCTGGAAGCGCCCCGGGACGAAGCCGGGGAGGGCGATATCTGGCAGCAGACCTTGCTCGGGGCCCTGGAGGCGGAGCAGGTGGGCATCCACCAGTTGTCCCACCTGCAGGCCCTGGCCCGGGGCGCGATCAGCGAGGCAGAAGGCGTCCCCGTGGCGGCGGGGATCGACGGTGAGGAGACGGCCGCCGAGGAAACGGACGCCGAGGAGGATGCCCCATGAGCGTGATCAATCGTATCGAGGTGGCCAACCTGCTGAACAAGCATGGCGATATCGCCTCGCCCTGGGACGCCAAGATGCGTCACCTGCTGCTCGACCTGCGCGGCCAGTCCAGCGCCATCAGCATGGAGAACGGCTTCGGCAAAACGACACTGGCCGAGGCGCTGATCGGCCTGCTCTCCCGGGACAAGACGCTGCTGTCGCGCACCCGGCGCAAGTGTTCCCCCGCGGCGGTGAGCGGGGCGGGGCGCAGCTGGAGCCACCTGCGGGTGGAGTTCCGCGCCCATAGCGGGGCGCCCGGCCAGGGCGACATGCTGGCCGCCGCCGGCGACGAGGTGGCCGGCGAGACCTTCGTGTTCGGCTTCTATGGCTACAGCGATGGCAGCGGCCTCTCCTTCTACCATTACCCGGGGCGCCTGGAGGCGGTGCCGGTGCACCATGTCACCGCCGACGGCAAGCTGGCCCTCTATGCCAACAGCGACGTCAAGGCGGCCATGGCCGCCCAGGGTGTGCGCCTGACCCATAACCGGGAGGAGTGGCTGGAGGCGGTGGGCGCCCATGTCTCGCGGCGCGAGCTGGCCCAGTTGGCCGCCTTCCAGAAGGAGGGCGGCGCCGACAAGAGCCAGATCTTCAACGCCATCAAGCCCCGCGGCGGCGAGAAGGCGGACCAGGCCTTCTTCTTCGAGGTGCTGGCGCCGGAGATCCTCTCCGGTGCCATGCGCGGCGAGACCGACGAGAGCGAGGAACTGATCGAGGAGGTGATCCTCAACTCGGGGAGCAATATCGCCGAACTGCGCCATCGCCTGGAGGAGGCGGAGCGCGACCAGCACCGCGCCGCCGACAAGGTGGCGAGCCTGGCCGAGCTCAATGATCAGGGGCATGCCCTGGCCGAGGCGCGCCGCGAGCTGGAGGGCCTGGATGCCGGCCTGGCCGGGCTGGAGCGACTGCTCGGCGGCCAGGCCCTGTGTGGCTTTCCGGGGCTGCCGCGGCGCCCCGATGCGGCGGACGAGGTGACGCCCGAGATCGTGGCCGGTTGCGCCTGGGGCCTGGGCGACACCGGGCGGCCACGCATCGCCACCGCCCTGCTGGCCCGGCTCAGCGGCGAGAGCGAGCGCCGGGTGCGTCAGGCGCTGCAGGAGGGCGGGGCCCGCCTGGAGGGGCACCGACGCCTGATTCACCTGCCCGAGGCGGCCTGGCTGCAGGGGCGCGAGCCGACCCATGTGGACTTCGCCACGGCCCGCGGCTGGCTGGCCGAGACCCTGGCCTTCGCCGATGACCTGGCCCGGCAGCGCGCCCTGGCCACCCTGGGGGCGGCGGCGGAGGCCTTCGAGGCCCTGGATGGCAACCCCTTCCGGGAGGAGGTGATCGCCGATCGCACCTACCAGGAGGAGCTGGGCCGGGAGCTTGGCGAGCTGGAGGCCCGCGGCGAGGCCCTGGAGGAGGAGGCCGAGCGGCTGGCCAGCCAGCAGAGGGATTTCATCGACAACCAGAGTTTCTATGCCCAGGCCCTGGGCGAGGGACTCTTCGAGGAGGCGGAGCTGGAGGCGCCCGAGCAGACCGCCGAGGCCAGCCGGGAGGCCGCCGAGGCGGCCCGCCGGGCGCTCAATACCCACCTGGGGCGCGTCGGCGAGCTCAAGCAGGTGGCGGCCTGGCATGCCGACTTCCGGCGCCATCATCCGGACACCGCCCCCGGCGAGGAGCTGGAGGAGAAACAGGCCCGGGAGGCGAGTCTGGAGGAGGCCGCCGAGGCGGAGCGCGAGGCCCTGGTGCCCCTGGTGGAGCGCTGTGACGACCTGCGCCGCCAGGCCGAGACGCTGCGTGACGAGCAGCAGCGCCTGAGCGGCGAGCAGGGCCTGCTCGCCCAGGGCCAGGCGCCCTGGCAGGCCTTCGTGGCGGGCTGGCCGGAGGCCTCGCCCCAGGGCTTCTGGACCCGCCGCAAGACCGAGCTGGCGGAGCTCGAGGCGGCGTGTCGCCAGGCCCAGCGTGACCTGGATGAGGCCCGGCGCGACCAGGCGCGGCTGGCGCCCCTGGCCGAGGCGGCTCGGCACTACGCCGAATTGCACGGCGACGAGGAGCCGGTGCACCTGCGTGGCCGGCTGCAGGCCCGGGCCCGGGAGCTGGAGGACGAGGCGCACCGCCTGGATCAGGAGGAGACGCGGCTGCGCGCCCTGCACCAGGCCCGACTCGACTTCGCCGAGCGCAGTGACCTGGCCCCGGCGGCCTGGCTCAAGGATGCCCGGCGCCGTTACCCGCGCCTGCTGGGCGAGGCCGAGGCGCTGGATGCCAGCCTCGCCCAGCGCGAGGCCTACCTGGCCAGCCTGGCCGGGGACCCCCTGGAGCGGCGTGCCGTGGAGGCCGAGGCCGAGCGGCGGCTGAGCACGGCGGGGATCGCCTGGCGCCCCCTGCACGAGGTGCTCAACGACCCCGAGGCCGATCCGGCGCGGCGCCGCGAGTGGCTGGTGCAGGCCGCGGGGGTGCTCTTCGCCCCGGTGGTGGAGGGCCAGGCGGCCGCCGAGGCCGCCGCCGGCGAACTCGACGAGGCGGGCCTGGCCCTGCCGGTGCTGGAGGCGGGGCAACTGGCCCGGCGCCTGGCCGCCGGGGAACCGCCCCTGGGCGCCGTGCAGGGCCTCGAGACCCTGGCCGTCAAGGCGGCCCTCGACCCGCGCTATCTCGACGAGCTGCGCGAGGCCACCGAACGGCGCCTGGCGGCGGATCGCGAGCGGCGGGCCGCCCTGGCCGAGGAGTGCCAGCGCCTCGATCCCCATGGCGAGAGCTTCGCCCTGGCCCTCCAGGCCCAGGCCGCGGACGAGGCCGGCGTGGTGGAGGCCCTGGAGCGGCTGGCGACGAGCCGTGAGGCGCTCGACGCCCAGCGGGCCGAGCTGGCACCGCGCTTGACCGAGGCCGCCCTGGCGGCGATCGACGACTATCAGCGTTATCTCCAGGAGGGCGGCGAGGTGGCCCTGGAGGCGGCCGCCGAGGCGCGTCTCACCGCCGAGGCGAGCCTGGCCGAGTTGACGCCTCGCCACCAGGAGGCGGAGGCCGAGCTGGCGGCCCATGGCAAGACCTGGCTGGCGGCGGAGCAGTTCGCCGATGCCGGCGGCGTCGAGCGCCTGGCGACCCTGGAGGCCCGGCTCGCCGTCGTGGAGGCCGAGCGCGAGACCCTCCGGGCCCAGTTGGCCGAGGCGGCGGCGCGGCGCGATGCCGGCGAGCGTCGCCTGGAGGAACTGCTGGCGGCGCGGCGCGGCCTGTTCGCCGATGGGGAGCGGGATCGCCTGCGTGCCCTGGCCCGCTTCGAGGCCGAGGGCGGCGATACTTTCATGGCCGGTGCCGCCGAGGCCCAGGCGCGGCTCGAGACCGAGCTGGCCCGGGCCGCACGGCGGGCCGATTTCGATTTCGCGCGCATTCGCGCCTACCTGGCGGTGCGCGATGCCGGCGGTGGCGGCCAGCGGCTGACCCGCGAACTGGCGCGGGTCAAGCGCGAGCGCGGCGAACTGCGCGAGACCCTCAAGGCGAAGCGCGGCGAGCGCGAGGCCCTGGTGCAGCGCCTGAGCGCCCTGACCCAGGCCCTGGGCTGGGTCGATCAATTGGCCAGCGAATGGCTGCGGGTGGTGCGGGAGTTGCCCGAGGGCTGGGCGCGGCGCCTGGCGGCCCTGGATGACCTGGAGCAGGCCGCCCAGTGGCCCCCGGAGGCCGAGGCCTGGGAGGCGCGCCAGGTCGCCCTGGAGCGCTGGCGGCAGTTGGCGGCCGATACCGAGGCCCTCGAGCTCCCGGCGCTGGAGGCCTGTCAGCAGGCCCTGTTGGATGCCCTCGGTGAACTCAATCTCGGCGAACGGGCGCGCAGCCGGGAGCGTCAGGCGCGCCAGGTGGCGCAACTGGCGGAGCGCCTGGCCGAGGCCCTGGACGCCGCCGCCCGCAGCCAGCGTTTCAGCGACACCGAGCGGGCGCGGCTGGCGGCCTTCCAGGACGCCGGCGCCGCCGCCCTGGAGGACCTGGCGTCGCTGCATGGGCAGCTCCAGGCGCAGCTCGAGCTGCACCAGGGGCGGGTGACGCGGCTGCAGGAGTCCCGTGAACAGATCGAGGGCACCCTGGTGGAGCGACTCAGCTCGATCATCGGCGATGCCGCCGGCAACCTGGATATCCTCAAGCGGGTGGCGCGCAGCCACGGCGAGGGGGGCGCCTTCTTCGAGGTCAAGGCGTCGCTGATCGGCTCCGAGGCCCTGAGCGAGCTGATTCGTGGCCTGCTGGTGGAGATCGACGAGCATCAGGCGCTATTGCAGCGCCGCGCCGAGCGCGACGGCGGCGAGCCGCGCCGCCGCGACGAGGACCTGCTGCGGCAGATTCGCCGGCGCATCTACCGGGGCCTCTTCCATGAGGTGTCGATCCGCCTCAAGCATGAGGCGATCCGTCCCCATGGGCGGCTCTTCTCCCTCAACGAGGACATGTCCGAGGGGCAGCGGGAGGCGGTGTCGCTGATGTGGCTGGTCAAGCTCTCCGAGTTCGCCATCGAGCGTGAGCTGCGGGAGCTGCCCGGTCACCACAAGCGCCGCGCCCGGGCCAGCCGCGAGAGCGTCATCCTGCTGGACGGGCTCTTCTCCAAGCTCTCCCATCGTCGCCTGATCCAGGACTCCCTGGAGTCGCTGCGTAATACCCGCGGGCGCTTCCAGATGATCGGCCTGATCCACAACCCCAACTACGAGAATGACCCGGGCATCTTCCCCACCTACCTGGTGGGCAGCGTGATCGGCGGCGCCCAGGGGCAGGGCGGCCACGTGATGGTGCGCGACGGCCGGATCACCGAACCCGAGGCCCTGGGGCGCTCCAGCGGCGAGGCCAGCCTGTTCGGTATCCACATCAGCGAGCCGGCCACATGAGCGAGGTCCGGGAGCGGGTGCTGGCCACTCTGGATGCGCCGGCCCGGGAGCTGCTGGCGTGGCTGGAGGCCGCCTGGCTGCGTCACTATCGGCGTCATGGCACCGCCAAGCGCTGGCAGGCGAAGACCCTGGTGGAGCGGCTGCTGACACTCGGGGCCTGCGGGACCCACCTGGAGGCCCGGCAGTGTCTGGAGCGACTGTGGCGGGCCGGTATCCTGGCGGCCGCGGACAGGGGCAGCCTGACCGCTCGCCTGGGACTGAATCCGCGGGTTGGCCTGGACGCGAACTGGAGTGAGACGCTGGTGGAAGGCCTGCCCCGGGCCGCGGTCGAACTGGGGCTGACGCCGGCGCAGTCCCGGGCTTGGGAGCGTGCCCTGGACGGTACCCTGGGGGACTGGTCGGCCCCGGATCAGGCGGCCTTGGTCGCGGGGCTGCGGGACCTGGCCGCGGCGCTACCGGCCGCCTACGAGCAGGGCGCCTATGCTGTCAGCGCTCGCTATCTGCTGGGCAGCAGCAAGCTGCTGACTTCGCTACCCCAGGAGTTGCTGCGTGCCTTTGGCATCGAGGTGACGTCCTTTCGTCCCCCGGTGGCCTGGGTCCTGGCCAGTGGGCCCCGAGCCCCAAGGGGCTTGATGTTGATCGAGAATCCCCAGAGTTTTTCCCAGGCCTGTGAGCTGGGCATCGATGATCAGCTGGCGCTGATCTGCAGTTTCGGCTACGGCCTCTCCCTGGGCGAGGCCCTGTCACGGCCCGAGCGAATGCGACTGGTGGGGGAGCGGTTGCCCGGGGTATCGCTGGAGACCCTGCTGGCCTTGCCGAATGCTTCCTATTGGGGGGACATGGACCCCGAAGGGTTGCGTATCTTTCGCGCCCTGAAGCGGCGGTTGCCACAGCTCAATTTATCGGCCCTCTACGAACCCATGATCATGGCGCTGCAGGCGGGCCAGGGCCACCCGCTGGATGCGTTGACGGGAAAACCGGGGCAGCTCCCCGGTCAGAGTTGGCAGCGCGGTCTCGACCAGGAATGGGTGGAGGACGCTACCCTCGCCCGCCTGGCGGGACTGCCCCTGGACGCGCGCTTGGAAGCCGCCTGGCTCAGCGCTATCGACACTAATGAGGTGAGGCAATGACGTCTCTATTCGGCGTGGGCGACAGCACCCTGCGGGCCCTGGGGGGCGAGGCGGCGGTGGAGGAACTGGTGGCGCGCTTCTATGCCGCCATGGAGCGCCTGCCCGAGGCGCGACGCATCCGCGCCATGCACCCGGAATCGCTGGATGTCTCCCGCGACAAGCTCACCACCTTCCTGATCGGCTGGATGGGTGGCCCCCGCCGTTACCGGGAGCGTTTCGGCCCCATCGCCATCCCCGCCGCCCATCGTCACCTGGATATCGGCCCCGAGGAGCGGGACGCCTGGCTGGCCTGCATGGCGGTGGCGCTGCGCGAGATGGGCGTGGCGGCGGATCTCGAGGCCTATCTGCTGGCGCAGCTTCGCCATCCCGCCGAGATGTGCCGGACGCGCTAGTCGTTCGGAGGGGGATGGCGCGATGTCACCCCGACGCTGCCGAGATGTGCCGGACGCGCTAGTCGTTCGGGGCGTCGATGGCGCCCCGACGCTGCCGAGATGTGCCGGTCGCGTTAATTCTCCGGGGCGTCGATGGCCCGATTGCGCCCCGACTCCTTGGCGATATAGAGGTGACGGTCGGCACGATCGATCAGCGCCTCGCGGTTTTCGCCGATACGGTATTCGGCGACCCCCAGGCTGATGGTCACCCGCCGTGGGAAGAGCCCGAAGTCATGGCCGGCGATGCGCTCGCGCAGGCGCTGAGCCACCGCCAGGGCCTGGGGCCGTGGCGTCAGCGGCAGCAAGACGGCGAATTCCTCGCCGCCCAGGCGGGCCAGGGTATCCTCGCCGCGCAGCTCCTCCTGGCAGAGGGTCGCCAGCCGGCACAGCACCTCATCCCCCTTGAGATGCCCCCAGGTGTCATTGACGCGCTTGAAGTGGTCCAGGTCGAAGAGGATCAGCGACAAGGGGGTGCCGTGGCGGCAGCTCAGGGAGAGCTGATAGTCCAGGCAGCTCATCAGCTTGCGTCGATTGGGCAGGCCGGTCAGCTCGTCGGTATCGGAGAGTTCGCGGAGATGCGCCTGATGGGCGATCTGCTCGCTGATATCGACCATGACGCCGTGCCAGAGGGTGCCGTCGCCATGGGGCTCCGGCTGGGCGCGCACGCCGAACCAGGCCTCGCCGCCCTCGGGGCGGCTCAGGCGAAACTGGGTCGCCATTAGGCTGAGGCCCTTGGCGGAGCGTTCCACCGCCACCATCAGGCGAGGAAAGTCCTCGGGGTGGACCCGATCGAAGGCATGGCGGCCATCGTCGGCGAGCCGCAGGCGCTGGTGGGCGTCGCCCAGCACCGGACTGTCGGCACCGGCGATATAGGGGAAGCAGATCCTTCCCTCGGCGCTGCGATAGCATTGGAAGATCAGCCCCGGCAGGCGGGCGCTCAAGGTCGCCAGCCGTTGCGAGGCCTCCCCGGGGCGTTCCAGGGTGGTGGAATCGAAAGGCATGGGCCTTCCCTGCGTGTGATTTTCTTATTATCCATCGATCATTGCCGATGGGTTTATTAGTTTTTATCGAACTGAGTATCCTACCCATTGCAGACCGGGAGGATATCCTCTCTTGGAAGTAAGTCATTTTACACGATTCGTGTAAGAAATTGGCTATGGGTAAAGAAAGGTGTGGAATTCGCCCGACCGCCTCGGCGGAGGTCGTGTACTCCTCGAGTGAGATATCGGCGTGGGGCGTCGTGGCGGCCGAGGCGACCCCGGGAGAAGACCACTTGCCACAGTTGCATATGGTGGGCGCGGAAGCCGCCGGCACAGACGGAGAGGCGTGGTAAAGCGCCGGAACATGCGCCTCGGCGGAGGTCGTGTACTCCTCGAGTGGGATATCAGCGCGGGGCGTCGTAGCGGCCGAGGCGGCCCCGGGAGAAGACCACCTGCCAGAGTTGCATATGGCGGGCGCGGAAGCCGCCGGCACAGACGGAGAGATAGTACCGGAACATGCGCCGGGTGCGCTCATTGTAGTTGTCGGCGATCTCGTGCCAGCGCTCGTCGACATTGGCCAGCCAGGCCATCAGGGTACGGTCATAGTCTGCCCCGAAGTTCTGCCAGTCCTCCATCATCAGGTGCGCCTCGCTGGCCTTGGCGATGTGCATCGCCGAGGGCAGTATTCCGTTGGGGAAGATGTACTTGTTGATCCAGGGGTCGGTACTGATGTCGGAGTTGTTCCTGCCGATGGTGTGGAGCAGGAAGAGGCCCCCGGCATCCAGCAGCCGCTCCACGGTCTGGAAGTAGGTGGCGTAGTTGCGATGGCCCACATGCTCGAACATGCCGATGGAGACGATGCGGTCGTAGTGGCCCTCCAGGTCGCGGTAGTCCTGCAGCCGGATCTCCACCGGCAGGCCCTCGCAGCGCTCACGGGCCAGGGCGGCCTGCTCCCTGGAGATGGTGATGCCGGTGACCTCCACGCCGTGGTGGCGGGCGGCGTGCTCGGCGAAGCTTCCCCAGCCGCAGCCGATGTCCAGCACCCGCATGCCCGGATGCAGGTCGAGCTTGCGGCAGGCCAGCTCCAGTTTGGCCCGTTGCGCCTCATGCAGGTTCCTGGCTTCCTTCCAGTAGCCGCAGGAGTAGCACATGGTGGGGTCGAGCATGCGCTCGAAGAGGTCGTTGCCGAGGTCATAGTGGGCCTCGCCGACGATATAGGCGCGGGCCTTGCTTTGCAGGTTGAAGAAGCCCGACTGGAGTCGATACATCAGCCGTTCGGTGGACGTATGGGCGCGTTCGCCCAGGCCGTGCAGCAGCAGGCGACAGGTCATCTCGTCGATACGGTCGCACTCCCACCAGCCATCCATATAGGCCTCGCCCAGTCCCAGGGTGCCCTGATGAAGCACCCGGGAGAAGAAGTCGGGGTGATAGACTCGCAGGTCCCAGGGCTGGTTGCCGTTGAGGGTCACGCCGGAACCTGCCAGCAGCTGTTCGATAATGCGTCTGGCGCGAGTATCCGGCAGGGTAAGGGGGGCGATATGGGTATCACTGGTCATGGCGTCCTCCTGGGCCTGGTGGGACATGGGCTGGCTCCGCGGCTGCCGGCAACTTAGGATTGAGCATAGTTCAAGCGACTAATCCTTGGTAATCAAGGCATTCCCAACGATAAGGAGAGGCGTGATATGCAAGTCATGGTGGATCTCTGCGTGGTGCCCCTGGGCGTGGGGGTCTCGGTATCCCCCCAGGTGGCGGCCTGTCAGCGGGTCATTCAGGCCTCCGGGCTGAATTATCGTATGCACGCCTATGGCACCAATATCGAGGGGCCCTGGGATGAGGTGATGGCGGTGGTCAAGCGCTGCCATGAGGTGGTGCACGAGATGGGCGCGCCGCGCATCACCTCGACCCTCAGGGTGGGCACCCGCATCGATCGGGCGCAGTCCATGGACGACAAGGTGGCCAGCGTGGAGGCGTTACTTAAAGAATAGACGCCACGACCCCGGTCTAACGAGATGCCCCGCCTAGCGCGGGGCATCGTCGTCTTGGGGCAGGGGTTCCAGCCAGTCGCCACTGTGTCTGAGCAGATGGCCGGTCAGGGCCTCCAGGGTCGCTCCCCCTTGGCGCCAGTGATGCCAGTAGAGGGGGACCTCGATGCGACGCGCCTGGTCATCGAGGCTGGGAAGTTCCACCAGGCGGCCCTCGGCCAGTTCGCGAGCCACCTGGCGCTCGGGGATCATGCCGTAGCCGAGCCCGGCCAGCGCCATGCCCACGAACCCCTCGGAGGAGGGGCAGAGGTGGTGGGGGAAGGGCTCATGGAAGCCGTGGCGAGCCAGGTAGCGATGCTGCAGGCGATCGTCCGGACCATAGACGATGGCCGGGGCATGACGCAGGGCCGCATGGCTGAGGCCGGCGGGGAAGTGCCGGGCAATAAAGGCGGGGCTGGCCAGGGCGCGATATCGCATCTGGCCCAGGGCGTGACTGCGGGCCCCCTGAACCGGGCGTGGCGTGTCGCAGAGGCAGCCCGCCACCTCGCCATCGCGCATGCGCCTGAGGGCCACCTCCTGATCCTCCACCAGCAGTTCGAAGAGCAGCCGGTGCTCCCGGCAGAAGCTGGCCATGCTGGCGGGCCACCAGGTGGCCAGACTATCGGCATTGATCGCCAGGCGCAGGCGCGGCTCCGCCTCGCCCAGGGTCGGCACCTGATCCAGCAGATCATGCTCCAGCAGGCGTACCTGGCGGGCATGGTTGAGCAGGCGCCGTCCCACCGGAGTGGGGGCGAGGCGCGGGCCGCGGACCAGTACCGGCTGACCGAGACGCGCCTCCAGCAGCTTGATGCGCTGGGAGACCGCCGACTGGGTCAGCCCCAACTGCTGGGCGCCGCGTTCGAAGCCGCCCTGATCCACCACCGCGGTCAGGGCCTCGAGGAGCTTGTAGTCGAACATCAGGCTTTCTTATTTCTCATTCGGTGAATTAATTTCATTAATTTATCTTGCCACTCTAGCCTGGGCGCTTCCATTGCACCATCGAGGAGTCGTGTCGTGTGGAGTTCGCTGTTTCATGGGCTGGTGGTGGGGGCCGGACTGATCATCGCCATCGGGGCCCAGAATGCCTTCGTGCTCAATCAGGGGTTACGCCGGGAACACGGTTATCTGGTGGCCGCCCTCTGTGCCCTCTGTGACTGGCTGCTGATCGCCCTGGGGGTGCTGGGGGTCGGGACCCTGCTGGCCCAGCAGCCGGCCCTGATCGCCGTGGCGCGCTGGGGCGGGGCGCTGTTTCTGGCCTGGCAGGCGGGGCTGGCACTGCGTCGGGCCGGTGCGGCCCAGGGGCTGGTGGGGCGTGGCACGACGCCGCGCTCCCGCCGGGTGGTGGTCCTGACCACCCTGGCGGTGACCCTGCTCAATCCCCAGGTCTATCTCGACACTCTGTTATTGCTGGGGGCCATCGGTGCCCTCCAGCCCAGTCCCATGGGTTTCATGATGGGGGCGGCCCTGGCCTCCTGTGGCTGGTTCTTCGGCCTGGTGGGCGCCGCCGCCTGGTTGGCGCCCCGCCTGGCCAGCCCGGGAACCTGGCGGCTGATCGACCTGGGTATCGCCGCCATGCTGGGCTGGGTGGCCTGGCAACTGGCCAGTGGCGCCATGCTGGCATAAGGGTGTCACGTTTTATTTACGGCCTGTCAGGCCGCTGCACCACCCGGGGGGCGCCATCCGGCGAGGGTCGAGGGGTGTAATAAGAAGTTTACGTTAGCTGGCCTCCGAAGCCGGGAGTCGCCGGGCATTGCCGCCGATGGGGGCATTCCCGGCGTGCTCCCGTAGCCCTAGCCTGTAGCCATCCCACCTGGCCAAGGGCCGGGGCATGACGACACAACAACCGGAGGCTTATCATGAACGCCGTGGCACAGACCCAGACAACCGCCGAGATCTCGTCCCACAACCCCATCGGCACCAACGGTTTCGAGTTCGTCGAATTCACCGCGCCGGATGCCGCAGGCATCGACGCCCTGCGCGGCCTCTTTACCCAGTTGGGCTTCACCGAGACCCGCAAACACCGCTCCAAGCAGGTCTTCCTGTTCCAGCAGGAGGGCGTGAACTTCGTGCTCAACGCCGAGCCGGGCAGCCATGCCGCCGAGTTCGCGCGCATTCATGGGCCCAGCGCCTGCGCCATGGCCTGGAAGGTGGCCGATGCCAAGCAGGCCTATGCGCATGCCCTGGCCAATGGCGCCGAGGCCATGGAGAACCCGGTGGGCCCCGGCGAGGTGGGGATTCCCGCGGTCAAGGGCATCGGCGGCTCGCTGCTCTACTTCGTCGACAACAAGCTCGACGACCAGGGCCGCACCATCTACGACATCGACTTCGAGGCCATCGACGGGCGTACCGCCCAGGACAACAGCGTCGGCCTGCAGATCCTCGATCACCTGACCCACAACGTGGATCGCGGCCAGATGGACGTCTGGGCGGACTTCTATACCCGTATCGCCAACTTCCGCGAGATCCGCTATTTCGATATCGAGGGCAAGATGACCGGGCTCTTCTCCCGGGCCATGACCGCGCCCTGCGGGAAGATGCATATCCCCATCAACGAGTCCGCCGACGATAACTCCCAGATCGCCGAATTCCTGCGCGAGTACAACGGCGAGGGGATCCAGCACCTGGCCATGGCCACCGACGATATCTACGCCACCGTCAAGGCGCTGAAGGCCAATGGCGTCAAGTTCCTCACCACCCCGGACACCTACTACGAGAAGGTCGACGCCCGGGTGCCCAATCACGAGGAGAACGTCGAGGAGCTACGCGAGCTGAGCCTGCTGGTGGACGGTGCCCCGGATCAGGGCGTGCTGCTGCAGATCTTCACCGAGACCGTGATCGGCCCGATCTTCTTCGAGATCATTCAGCGCAAGGGCAACGACGGCTTCGGCGAGGGTAACTTCAAGGCCCTGTTCGAATCCATCGAGGAGGATCAGATCCGCCGCGGCGTGCTCAAGGCCGACTAAGGCGATACCGCCGCCTCGACTCGGGGCGGCGGTTTTGCTACAAGTCAGGCCTTAGTGTCAAGCTTGGCGATAAAAACAGACTTTCCATTTGGTCTAATGGCTCTATAGCGACAAATAACGCTAAAATCACCGACAACAACAAGTGCTGTAAGGTATCCCGATGACGACGACAAATGACGCACCCAAGACCCTCTGGCTTGGGCGATGGGGGTTCGTGCTGGCGGCCACCGGTTCCGCGGTGGGCCTCGGCAATATCTGGAAGTTTCCCTATATCACCGGCGAATTCGGCGGTGGTGCCTTCGTGCTGGTCTACCTGGCCTGCATCCTGGCGGTGGGCGTGCCCATCATGATGGCCGAGATCAGCTTCGGGCGACGCGGTCGCGGCAGCCCCATCGATGCCATTCGGCGGGTGGTGCAGGAGTCCGGCGGCGGTGGCTTCTGGTCGCTGTTCGGCTGGATGGCCATGCTCTGCGGCTTCATGATCCTGACCTTCTATGTGGTGGTGGCCGGCTGGTCCTTCGCCTACCTGTGGAAGATGCTCAGCGGTGGCCTGGTGGGCTCCAGCGTCGAGGATATGGCGGCCATCTTCGAGGCCAACAACGCCAACCCCGCCAACCTGGGGCTGTGGAGCACCCTGGTCACCGTGCTGACCATGCTGATCGTCGGCAAGGGCGTGCAGGCGGGTATCGAGCGCAGCGTCAGTTGGATGATGCCGGGCATGGTGGTGATGCTGGCGATCCTGATCGGCTATGGCGTCTATTCCGGCGGTTTCGGCGAGGCCTTCGCCTTCCTGTTCTCCTTCAACACCGACGGCCTGAGCAGCGAAGGGCTGTTGGCGGCCCTGGGGCATGCCTTCTTTACCCTGTCCCTGGCCTCCGGTGCCATCCTCACCTACGGCGCCTACCTGCCCAAGGGCCACTCCATCGCGCGCACCACCTTCAGCGTGGCCATCGCCGATACCGTGGTGGCGCTGATGGCCGGCCTGGCGATCTTCCCGATCATCTTCGCCAACGGCATGAGCCCGGGCGGCGGTCCGGGGCTGATCTTCATGAGCCTGCCGCTGGCCTTCCAGGCCATGCCGCTGGGCACCCTGTTCGGCGTGCTGTTCTTCCTGATGCTCTCCATGGCGGCCCTGACCTCCTCCATTTCGATGATCGAGGCCACCGTGGCCTGGCTTATCGACAACAAGGGAGTGTCGCGCAAGCAGGCCTCCTGGGGCGTGGGCATCGTGCTGTGGGTGGTCAGTACCCTGGCGATGCTCTCCTTCAACTGGGGCGCCGACTGGACCCTGGGCGGGCGTAACTTCTTCGATTGGCTCGATTACCTGACCTCGCGCTGGATGATGCCCCTGGGTGGCCTGGGCATGGCGCTGATGGCCGGCTTCCTGCTGCGCAACGAGCTGTTCAAGGAAGAGCTGGGGCTCTCCAACGTCCAGCATGCGCTCTGGCTGTTCATGGTGCGCTACGTCAGCCCGCTGGGCATCGTGCTGATCTTCGTCGATGCCCTGGGCCTGGCCAGCCTCAACCTGGCCGTCCAGTGGCCCTGGCTGCTGGCCCTGCTGATCGCCGTCACCGTGGTCGGCGAGCTGGCCAGCCCGCGGCTCAAGCGTCAGTTCTCCTGATCCCGCGACCGCCATCATGGCCCTGCGGCCCCCGCCTGGAGCGGGGGCCGCTTGTTTTGGTGGGATTGGCGATAAGCTATGATCCCATGGGCATTGGCCCGGCCGGCGCCCTGACCTTATATTTGGCTATAAGAAGTCGGGAATATCGATTAAAATAGAATATCCAGTCCCGCGAGTCCCAGGAGCCCGCCCCATGATCGCCAGCGACGCCCCCACCCCCGATGCCCAGCGCCTGGCACTGCTGCGCGATTTTCCCCGCGGCCAGGTGGCCCTGGTGGGCGCCGGTCCGGGGGATCCCGAGCTGCTGACCCTCAAGGCCCTCAAGCGGCTGCAAGTGGCGGAGGTGATCCTTCATGATCGCCTGGTCAGTGCCGAGATCCTGGCCCTGGCCAACCCCCAGGCACAATGCCTCTATGTGGGCAAGGCGCGCTCGCAACATAGCCTGCCCCAGGAGGGCATCAACCAGGCCCTGGTGGAGTGGGCCCGGGAGGGCAAGCGGGTGGTGCGCCTCAAGGGCGGCGACCCCTTTATCTTCGGCCGCGGCGGCGAGGAGCTGGAGACCCTGGCCGCGGCCGGCGTGACTTTCGAGGTGATTCCCGGAGTGACCGCCGCCGCCGGCTGCGGCGCCTATGCGGGCATTCCCCTGACTCACCGCGATCATGCGCAGTCGGTGCGCTTCGTCACCGGCCACCTCAAGGACGGCAGCTGCGACCTGGATTGGCCGGCCCTGGCGCGGCCGGGGCAGACCCTGGTCTTCTATATGGGCCTGGGCAGCCTGGAGATTATCCGCACCCGACTGCAGGAGTACGGCCTGCCAGGAGCCACTCCGTTGGCCCTGGTGGAGCAGGGCACCACGGCGCGCCAGCGGGTCCACCGTGGCACCCTGGCCGATCTGCCCGAGGTGCTGCGCTCGGGCACGGTGCGCCCGCCGACCCTGATCATCGTCGGTAGCGTGGTCGGCCTGCACGACCGCCTGGCCTGGTTCCAGGGCGACAGCGCCAGCCAGGGCTGGGACGAAGGCAAGCACCCGACACCCCAGGCCAGCAGTCAGAGCGCCTGATCGAGAGCCCGGGGGCTCCCCCTTGATACCCGGCGGCCGCATGCGACAATGTCCGTCCCCTTAGCGCGGACTATCCTATGGCCACTTCTCCCCAAGATGCCCTGTCATGGCGCCGCCGCGGCCAGCGCCGGCGTCGCCTGCGCAGCTTTCGCCTGCAGGTGATGCTGCTGGTGGGGGCCCTGCTGGCGGGCATGCTGCTGGCCCAGGGCGCCTACCTCAATCACCGCAAGGCGGAGATCATCGCCGACCAGATGGGCCAGCGGGCCCTGGCGGTGGCGCTGAGCGTGGCCTCGATTCCCGAGGTGATCGCCGCCTTCGACACCCCCGATCCCAGCGCCACCCTCCAGCCGATCGCCGAGCGTATCCGCCGCGAGACCGGGGCCCGCTATGTGGTGGTGGGGGATCGGCAGGGCATCCGGCTCGCCCATCCGCTGCCGGAGCGCCTGGGGCTGCCCATGGTGGGGGGCGACAACGATCGGGCGCTGCTTCATGGCGAATCCTATGTCTCCGAGGCCACCGGTTCCCTGGGCGAGGCGATCCGCGGCAAGACCCCGGTGTTCGATGCCCGGGGCGAGATCGTCGGCATCGTCTCGGTGGGCTTTATGCTCGACCGGGTGGCCATGGACGTGGGCCGCTACACCGGCCTGAGCTGGGCCCTGGTGGCGTTGATGGTGGTGCTGGGCTTCGCCGGGGCCTATGGACTGTCGCGGCACCTCAAGAAGGTGATCCTGGGCCTCGAGCCCCACGAGATCGCCCGCCTGGCCATGGAGAAGGAAGCCATCCTGCAGTCGATCCACGAGGGCATCCTGGCCATCAACCGGGAGGGGCGCATCACCCTGGTCAACCAGCAGGCGCGGCGCTTCCTGGGTCTGCCCGACGAGCGCCAGGTACTCGGCGAGCCGGTACAGGAGGTGGTGCCCAACTCGCGGCTGCTGGAGGTGCTGGAGCGGGGCGAGCAGCAATTCGACCAGCAGATGTGGCTGGGGGATCACCCGGTGGTGGTCAACCGGGTGCCGGTGCGTTACGACGGCCAGATCGAGGGGGCCGTGGCCACCTTCCGCAGCCGCCGCGAGATCGTCGAGCTCTCCCAGGCCCTGAGCCAGGCCAGCCGCGACGTGGACATGCTGCGTGCCCAGGCCCATGAGTTTTCCAACAAGCTGTATACCATCGCCGGCCTCTTGCAACTGGAGCGGGTCCGCGAGGCCCTGGCACTGATCCACCAGGAGAGCGCCCAGCAGCAGGCGCGCATGAGCTTCCTGCGCGACCATGTGGCGGACCCGGTGCTCAGCGGCACCCTGCTGGGCAAGCTGACCCGGGCCCGGGAGCTGGGGGTGACGCTGGAGATCGATCCCGACAGCTCCCTGGGGGTGCCCCTGACCGCCACCGGCCAGGAGGTGCTGATGAGCGTGATCGGCAATCTGCTCGACAATGCCTGCGACGCGGCCCTGCAGGGCGCCGCCCAGGCCCGGGACGAGAACGGGGAGGGCGCCCGGGTGCGACTCTTCTTTACCGACCTGGGCGAGCAGTTGCTGATCGAGGTGGAGGATAACGGCCTCGGGGTGCCCGCCGACCGGGCCGCGACGATCTTCGCGGAGGGCTTCTCCACCAAGCCCGGCAAGCACCGGGGCATCGGCCTGGCCCTGGTGGCCCGGCTATGTCGCCAGCACGGCGGCGAGATCACCCTGGAGGAGAGCGAGCTGGGGGGCGCCGCCTTCACCGCGGTGCTGGATAAGTCACTGTGCCAGGCGCCGGCCCCCGGCGAGCGTCCACCGATAGCCCAAGGACACGCCGATGAGTGAGCCCGAGTACGGCATCCTGATCATCGAGGATGATTTCCGCATCGCCGAGATTCATCGCGCCTTCGTGGAGCGCAGCCCCGGCTTTCGCGTGGTGGGGGTGGCCAAGAGCGCCGCCGAGGCCCGCGCCCTGCTGGCCGAGGCCGGCGACGCCGTTCAACTGGTGCTGCTGGATGCCTATATTCCCGACGTCCGGGGGCTGGAGCTGCTGTGGGAGCTGCGCCGCGATCATGGGCAACTGGATATCGTCATGATCACCGCCGCCAAGGAGGTGGAGACCATCCAGGAGGCGCTGCGTGGCGGGGTCTTCGACTACCTGATCAAGCCCAGCGAGGAGGCGCGCATGGCCCAGATGCTGGCGCGCTTTCGCGCCGAGCGCTCGGCCCTGGCCAGCAAGGCAGAGATGAGCCAGGAGGAGCTCGATCGGGTGATGGCCCGCGGCCATGGCGGGACCGAATCGGCTGGGGCATCGCGTGCCCTGCCCAAGGGCATCGACCGCCTGACCCTGGCCAAGGTGGTGGAGGGGCTCGAGGCGCTCGGCGAGCCCGCCACCGCCATGCAGGCCGCCCGAGAGATCGGTGCCAGCCGCTCCACGGCGCGCCGCTACCTGGAGTTCCTGGTCTCCGTTGGCGTGGCGGCGGCGGAGTTGGGCTATGGTGATGTGGGGAGGCCCGAGCGGCGCTATCGCCTGGTGGGTAGCGCCGTGCCCTGGCTGGAGGGGCCGTGAACACAATGGACAAAATGGCCAGAATGCTCATTTTGTCCTTTATGGTCACAAGCTTGTTGAGGCCATGGGGCTCTCCTAAGGTTCGGTGGTACGCCTGCGGGCGACTCACAATAACAGACCTAACGTCGGAGAACGCCATGACCGCCACGCCCCTCACTTCCCGCAAGCCCGGCCTCAAGCGCCTCGCCCTGCTGGCCCTGCCGCTGGCCGCCCTGGCCGGGACCTCCACCGTCCAGGCCGACTGGGAGCCCACCCGCCCGGTGGAATTCGTCGCCCCGGCCAATCCCGGCGGTGGCTGGGATACCCTGGTACGCACCGTCTCCCGGGTGCTCCAGGAGGAGGGCCTGGCCGAGCAGAACTTCGCCCCCATCAATGTGCCGGGGGGCGGCGGTGCCGTGGCCTGGGCACAGATCGCCCGGGACGGCGGTAACCCCCATAAGCTGTTCGCCACCAGCCCGCCCATCATCCTGGTGCCCCTGGCCGGCACCTCACGCTTCGACCATAGCGACTTCACCCCCATCGCCCGGTTGATCACCGACTACTCCATCGTGCTGGTGGCGGCGGATTCCGAGTACCAGGACCTCAACGACCTGCTCGAGGCGGTGCGCGAGGATCCCAGCCTGAGCATCGGCGGCGGTAGCGCCCCGGGCTCCATGGACCATATCGCCATGGCCGGCCTGGCCGATGCCGCCGGCCTGGAGGCCTCCAGCGTCAACTATATCGCCTTCTCCGGCGGCGGCGAGGCCATGACCAACCTGCTCGGCGGCCACGTGGAGGCGGTGATCTCCGGTGCCGGCGAGGTCGCCGGTCAGTTGGGGGAGGGCAGCGAGGTGCGCGCCCTGGGGGTCTCGTCTCCCGAGCGCCTGAGCGGCGCCCTGGCCGAGGTGCCCACCTATCAGGAGCAGGGCATCGACTACGGTTTCGATATCTGGCGCGGCGTGCTGGGGGCCCCGGATATGCCGGAAGAGGCGGTGGCCTACTACGAGGCGCTGTTCGCCGAGATGCTCGAGACCGAGGGCTGGCAGCAGGCCCGCGATCAACTGGGCTGGCTCGATGCCTACCAGGACGGCGAGACCTTCGGTGCCTTCCTCGACGCCCAGCGCGACCAGTTCAGTGAGATTCTCGACGACCTGGGCCTGCTCCGTCGCTGATTCTCTGCGCTTCTTTCCTGACTCAAGCCGTGCCGGCGGGCCACTTGCCCGCCGGCACGAGGTGGTATTCCCATGACGCGACTCAATACCAATCAGATCCTGGCGATCCTGATCGCCCTGCTGGCCCTGGGCTATTTGGCCATGGCCTTCCAGATTCCCACCTTTCCGCTACCGCGGCCGGTGGATTCCGACCTCTTCCCCAAGGTGCTGGGGGTTACCCTGCTGGGGCTGGCGGTGTGGCTGTTCCTGGAGCGCCCCACCGCCGACGAGGTGCCCCATGAACCCAGCGCCGAGGAGCGGGCCCTGCCGCTGCTGCTGCGGCCCTGGTCGCGGGTGGTGATCACCGCCCTGGCGATCGCCGCCTATGCGTTGCTGCTGGTGCCGCTGGGCTTCGTGCTGACCTCCACGGCGCTGGCCTTCGGCCTGGCCTGGTACTACGGCTACCGCCGCCATGGCGTCAACCTGGCGACTTCCCTGGGGGTGGTACTGAGCCTCTACCTGGTGATGACCCGCATCATGGACGTCTACCTGCCCACCGGCCCGCTGCCCCTGTGAGCCCCAGCCCGAGAGAGCCTTCCCATGGAGTCCTTCAATAACCTGATGTATGGCTTCGGCATCGCGCTGGAGCCGATGAACCTGGTCTATGTCTTCGCCGGGGTCTTCGCCGGCACCATCATCGGCATGCTGCCGGGGCTGGGCCCCATCAGCGCGCTCGCCCTGATGATCCCGCTGACCTTCGCCATGGATCCCGCCTCGGGACTGATCCTGATGGCGGGGGTCTACTATGGCGCCATCTTCGGCGGTTCCACCTCCTCGATCCTGCTCAATGCCCCCGGCGTGGCCGGCACCGTGGCCACCTCTTTCGATGGCTACCCGATGGCCAAGCAGGGCATGGCCGGCAAGGCCCTGGCCATCGCCGCCTATGCCTCCTTCGTCGGTGGCACCATCTCGGTGGTCTTCCTGATGCTGGTGGCACCGCTGCTCGGCAAGGTGGCGGTGAGCTTCGGGCCGGCGGAATACTTCGCGCTGATGGTGCTGGGCCTGACCGCGGTGGTCTCGCTCTCCGACAAGTCCCTGGTCAAGGGGCTGATCGCCGCGGTGATCGGGGTGATGATCTCGATCATCGGCATCGACCTGCAGACCGGCACCGAGCGCTACACCTTCGGTACCCTGCACCTGCTGGACGGCATCGACTTCCTGGTGGTGGCACTCGGCATCTTCGCCCTGGCCGAGGTCTTCTACATGCTGCTGCGGGGCGGCGGCGGCAAGGAGCCGCCGCGCAACGCCATCGGCTCCCTCAAGCTGTCGAAGTCCGAGGTCAAGGAGATCGCCGCGCCGGTGGGTCGCAGCTCGGTGCTGGGCTTCTTCACCGGGGTGCTGCCCGGCGCCGGGGCCACCATCGGCTCCTTCCTCGGCTACAGCATGGAGAAGCGCCTGGCCAAGGACGGCGACACCTTCGGCAAGGGCAATATCAAGGGGGTGGCCGCCCCCGAGGCCGCCAACAACGCCGCCTGCACCGGCTCCTTCGTGCCGCTGCTGACCCTCGGCGTGCCGGGTTCCGGGACCACGGCGGTGCTGCTCGGCGCCCTGCTGGTGATGGGCGTGACCCCGGGGCCGGCGATGCTGGTGGATCGCCCGGACGTCTTCTGGGGGGTGATCGCCAGCATGTATATCGGCAATATCTTCCTGCTGGTACTCAACCTGCCGCTGATTCCGCTGATCGCCAAGATCCTCGATATGCCGCGGCCGCTGCTGCTGGCGCTGATCCTGATCTTCTGCATGGTGGGCGTCTACGGCATGAGCTTCAGCATCTTCGACCTGCTGCTGCTGCTCGGCTTCGGCCTGATTGGCCTGGGCATGCGCCTGTTCGGCTTCCCCACCGCGCCGCTGATCCTGGCGCTGATCCTCGGCGATATCATGGAGGAATCGATGCGTCGCGCCCTGCAGATCTCCGGCGGCGACTGGATGACCTTTATCGACAAGCCGATCTCCCTGGCGCTGCTGGTGGTGGCGGCCCTGTCGCTGACCCTGCCGCTGATCAAGAAGCTGGTGGTGGCGCGTCGCGTCCGGGCCTGAGTCGGCGATTGACCCGGCGAGCGACCCGGCCCGAGAGGGCCAACTCATCGACGGGGCCGCGCACAGCGCGGCCCCGTCGTCGTCTGCGGCCAAGGTCGGTATGACAGTGGCGGGCAGGGGCGTTATGATTAAAACAAGTGTTTAATTCGTGAGCCGCTCTCGATCACAGCCCAAGGAGAATCCCATGGCCAGCTACCGCGCCCCGCTTCGCGATATGCGCTTTATCCTCAACGAGGTCTTCCAGGCGCCCGAGACCTGGGCCGCCATGCCCGCCACCCAGGCCCTGGATGCGGACCTGGCCGAGGCGATCCTCGAGGAGGGCGCCCGGGTCACCGGCGCCGAGCTCTTTCCCCTCAACCAGAGCGGCGATGCCGAGGGCTGTCGCTTCGAAGGCGGCGAGGTGCGGACCCCGACGGGCTTCCAGGCCGCCTTCGCGACCCTGGCCGAGGGGGGCTGGTTCGGCCTGGGCGGCAACCCGGAGCATGATGGCCAGGGCATGCCCAAGCAGCTCACCGTGGCCTTCGAGGAGATGCTCTACGCCACCAATACCGGCTTCGCCCTCTATCCGGCGCTGAACAGCGGCGCCACCCTGCTGCTCGACAGCCACGCCGATGCGGCCACCAAGGCGCGCTACCTGCCGAAGATGCATGCCGGCCAGTGGCTGGGCACCATGTGCCTCACCGAGCCCCACTGCGGCACCGACCTGGGGCTGATCAATACCCGCGCCGAACCCCTGCCAGCCCCTGGCGACGCAGCCCCGGGCGAGCAACGCTACGCCATCACCGGCACCAAGATCTGGATCACCGGCGGCGAGCACGACCTGGCCGAGAATATCGTCCACCTGGTGCTGGCCAAGCTGCCGGACGCCCCGGCGGGCTCCCGGGGGATCTCGCTGTTCCTGGTGCCCAAGTTCAGGGTCGACGCGCGGGGCGAGCTCGGCGAGCGCAACGCCCTGAGCTGCGGCGGCCTGGAGCACAAGATGGGCATCAAGGGCAGCGCCACCTGCGTGATGAACTTCGACGGCGCCGAGGGCATCCTGATCGGCGAGCCCCACCAGGGCCTGGCCGCCATGTTCACCATGATGAACTACGAGCGCCTCTCCATCGGCATCCAGGGCCTGGGCCTCGGCGAGGTGGCCTACCAGAGCGCCATGGACTTCGCCCGGGAGCGCCGTCAGAGCCGCGCCCCGAGCGGGCCCGCCGAGCCCGAGGCCGCCGCCGATCCCATCCTGGTGCATCCCGACGTGCGCCGCATGGCCTTGGAGGCCCGGGCCTGGAACGAGGGCGGGCGGGCCTTCACCGCCTTCGTCGCCGGCCAGCTCGACCTGGCCAAGTTCCACCCCGAGGCGGCGGTGCGCGACCAGGCCGATGAGATGGTGGCGCTGCTGACCCCGGTGGCCAAGGCCTTCCTCACCGATCGCGGCTTCGAGGCCACGGTGACCGCCCAGCAGCTCTATGGCGGCAACGGCTACTGCGTGGAGTGGGGCGCCGAGCAGTATGTGCGCGACGCGCGCATCGCCATGATCTACGAGGGCACCAACGGCATCCAGGCCATGGACCTGGTGGGGCGCAAGCTGGCCCGCAACCGCGGCGCCTACCTGGCGCGCTTCGCCGCGGCGATGCGCGCCGATCTGGCCGAGGGGGGTGACGCCGAGATCGCCGACTTCCGCGACGCCGCCATCCAGGCCCTGGCCCGCCTGGAGGCGGTGAGCGATGGCCTGCTGGCGCGCGGCGCCGCGGATCCCGACGAGCTGGGTGCCGCCGCCACCGACGTCCTGGAGCTGTTGGGCCTGGTGGCCTACGCCTGGATGTGGTGGAAGATGGCCCGGGCCGCCCGTCACGGCCTGGCCGCGGATGGCCCCGGCGGCGAGGCCTTCTATCGTGCCAAGCTGGCGGTGGGGCGCTACTTCCTTAGCCGCCAGTTGCCCAAGGCGCTGAGCCTGGAGGCGCGGATCCAGGGTGGCGCCGAGCCGCTGATGGGCCTGGACGAGGAGGCCTTCTACCCTGTCGATTGATGCGAGACCTGCCAGGAGCGCCCCGATGGGCCGGCCCTTTATTCGGCCTTAGCCGCCAGCTGCCCAAGGCGCTGAGCCTGGAGGCGCGGATCCAGGGCGGTGCCGAGCCGCTGATGGGCCTGGCCGAGGAGGCCTTCTACCCGGTCGATTGATTCACCGACAACCTCCATAAAGTACGAGAAAGGGCGCCCCAAATGGGGCGCCCTTTCTCGTGCCCGGTGCAGGCCTGGCCACTCCCGCCCGGGATTGGTGCAGGCCGCGCCTCGGCCATGTCCCCTCATGGGGCGAATGCCACGCCCCCGGGCGGCCTGGGGGGCGGGGGAAGGCCGGCAATATGATGAATATCAACGAATTTTCTAGCCAAAGAGTGCTGTGGCGCGGCTTATGCAACGACCTGGTCTGCCAGATCACCCTGCATGGGCTGCACGAAGCCCGCGGCCGGCGTGCCGGGGAGGAAATGGTGTGGGGAACGCCATGACCCCGCGCTACGACAGCCAAGCGCAGGCCCATGGTCTGTCGACAACACCTATGACCCTCAGGAGAGTCCCATGACCCCGAGTCACAACAACAAGATCCTGGCCGCTTCGGTCCTGGCCCTGTCGATCGCGGGCGCGAGTGTCGCCCAGGCCCAGGCCCAGGACGCGGACCCCATCCGGGTCGGCATCCTGCATTCGCTGTCCGGCACCATGGCGATCAGCGAATCGACCCTCAAGGACACCGTGGAGATGCTGATCGAGCAGCAGAATGCCGAGGGCGGCCTGCTGGGCCGGCCCCTCGAGGCGGTGGTGGTGGATCCGGCCTCCAACTGGCCGCTGTTCGCCGAGCGGGCCCGGGAGCTGCTCGCCCAGGAGGAGGTCGACGTGATCTTCGGCAACTGGACCTCGGTATCGCGCAAGGCGGTGCTACCGGTGGTGGAAGAGCTCAACGGCCTGCTCTTCTACCCGGTGCAATACGAGGGCGAGGAGTCCTCGGAGAACGTCTTCTACACCGGGGCTGCGCCCAATCAGCAGGCGATTCCCGCCGTCGACTACCTGATCGATGAGGTGGGCATCGAGCGCTTCGTCCTGCTCGGCACCGACTATGTCTACCCGCGCACCACCAATCGCATCCTCGAGGCCTACCTCCAGGAGGAGCATGGCGTGGCCGAGGAGGACATCCTGGTCGACTACACCCCCTTCGGCCACTCCGACTGGCAGAACATCGTCGCCGAGGTGCGCCGCTTCGGCGCCGAAGGCAAGCCCACGGCGGTCATCTCCACCATCAACGGCGATGCCAACGTGCCCTTCTACCGTGAGCTCGCCAACCAGGGCGTCGATGCCGCCGACATCCCGGTGATCGCCTTCTCGGTGGGCGAGCAGGAGCTCTCCGGCATCGATACCGGCCCGCTGGTCGGTCACCTGGCCGCCTGGAACTACTTCATGAGCGTCGACAGCGACGCCAACTATGACTTCATCGATGCCTGGATCGACTGGACCGGCGACGAGGAGGCGGTCACCAACGACCCCATGGAGGCCCACTATATCGGCTTCAATATGTGGGCCGAGGCGGTGCGCAAGGCCGGCACCACCGACGTCGACGCCGTCAAGGACGCCATCATCGGCGTCACCGTGCCCAACCTCTCCGGCGGCTATGCGGCGATGATGCCCAACCACCACATCACCAAGCCGGTGTTGATTGGCGAGGTGCAGGACAACGGCCAGTTCGACATCGTCTGGCAGACCCCGTCCAGCGTGGCCGGCGACGCCTGGTCCGACTACCTGCCCGGCTCCCGGGACCTGATCGGCGATTGGCGCGCCCCGCTGCGCTGCGGCAACTTCAACGTGGCCAATGGCAGCTGCGGCGGCAGCAACGCCGCCGCCGAGGCCGAGGTGGCGCTGGCCGAGTGAGTCCCGGGAGCCCGTCGGATTTGACCGATCGTCCCGGATCAGCGTCGGGTCCGACGGGCTCCATCCCCCGCCGCAGGTCCGGCGGGGGAGCACGCCTGCCGATGATTCCGACTACCGAGGAAAGCCCGATGAGCAATGTCCCCCGGCCGCGGCCGGTCGAGGCAAGGTGTGGCGCGGCCAGCGGCCCGGTCCGCCGCGCCTTGCTGCTTCTGCTGTTATGCCTGCTGATGCTACCCATGGGCGCCCAGGCCCAGGGCGAGCGGGAGGCCGAGGCCATCGCCCTGCTGGAGGCCCTTGACGTGCGCGCCTATGCCGACAAGGCCCACGCCATCGAGGCCATCGTCGGCAACGGCGACCCCCGCGCCCGGGACTGGCTCCAGGCGTTGCTCGATGGCCGCCTGCAGCGCACCGAGGCGGGGCGTTTCGTGGTGGTGCTCGACAACCGCGGCCGCGACTGGCCGGTGGCGGATGCCCTGACCGGCGAGCCGCTGGGCGAGATATCGCGCCGTGACCTGGAGCGTCTCGGCATCAACAATGCCCTGCGCAACCAGCTGCGCAGCGCCATCGCCGTGGTCGATCTGCATTCTCCCGACCTCGACCAGCGGCGCGCCTCCGCCGAGCGCCTGCTCGGCGAGGTGGATGCCGAGCTGGCCGCGCCCCTGGCTGCGGTGATCGAGGCCGAAACGGATAGCGGGGTACGCCGGCGGCTGGTCCAGGCCCTGGCGGTGTATCGCCTGGAGCAGGGCGAGGTGGCCGCCGTGGCCGATCTCGAAGGCAGCCTGCATCCGCGGGTGCGCGTGGCACTCAGCCGTGCCGCCGGCGGCGATGATCCGGCACTCGCCGCGGCGGCCGGTAGCGCGTTGAACGCCATCGAGCAGCTGCTCAAGGTCAATCGCGCGGTGGAGACCCTCTACTTCGGCCTGTCGCTGGGCTCGGTGCTGGTGCTGGCGGCGATCGGCCTGGCCATCACCTTCGGGGTGATGGGGGTGATCAACATGGCCCACGGCGAGCTGATCATGCTCGGCGCCTACACCACCTGGGCCATGCAGCAGCTGCTCCCCGGCCAGCCCGGCCTGGCGCTGCTCCTGGCGATTCCCGCCGGCTTCCTGGTGGCGGCGCTGGCGGGCGTGGCCATCGAGCGCGGGGTCATCCAGTTCCTCAAGGGGCGGCCGCTGGAGACCCTGCTGGCCACCTTCGGCATCAGCCTGATCCTCCAGCAATTGGTGCGCACCGTCATCTCGCCGCTCAACCGCAGCGTGGTGACCCCGGAGTGGATGAGTGGCTCCATCGCCATCAACGATGCCCTGTCGCTGACCCTCAACCGCCTCTATGTGCTCGGCTTCGCCCTGCTGGTGTTCGCCGCCCTGATGCTGATCATGCGCCGCAGCCGGCTCGGGCTCGAGGTGCGCGCCGTGACCCAGAACCGCGCCATGGCGCGGGCCATGGGGATCCGCGCCACCCGCGTCGATATCCTCACCTTCGCCCTGGGCTCCGGGGTGGCGGGGCTCGCCGGGGTGGCGCTCTCCCAGCTCACCAACGTGGGGCCCAATCTGGGCCAGAACTACATCATCGACTCCTTCATGGTGGTGGTACTCGGTGGGGTGGGGAACCTCTGGGGCACCCTGGTGGCGGGCCTCTCCCTGGGCGTCATCAACCAGGTGCTGGAGCCCTGGGCGGGCGCCGTCCTGGCCAAGATCATCGTGCTGGTGTTGATCATCCTGTTTATCCAGAAACGCCCCCGCGGACTCTTCCCGCAGCAGGGCCGGGCGGCGGAGGGCTAACCGATCATGTGGCTGACACGACCCTTCAACGAGCGCTCGACGCGGCGCTTCCTCGGCGTGCTGCTGGGGGCCCTGGTGCTGGTCACGGTGCTGCACGTCGCCGTGCCCCAGGGACACCCGCTGCATATCAATGCGTATACCGTTAACTTGTTCGGCAAGTACCTGAGCTATGCCCTGCTGGCGGTGGCGGTGGACCTGGTGTGGGGCTATCTCGGCATCCTCAGCCTGGGCCATGGCGCCTTCTTCGCCCTCGGCGGCTATGCCATGGGCATGTACCTGATGCGCCAGATCGGCGACCGCGGGGTCTACGGGCACCCGGAGCTGCCGGATTTCATGGTGTTCCTCGACTGGCAGAGCCTGCCCTGGTACTGGGCCGGTTTCGACATGGCCTGGTTCGCCTTCCCGATGGTGCTGCTGGCGCCGGGGGCCCTGGCCCTGGTGTTCGGCTTCCTGGCCTTCCGCTCCCGGGTCACCGGGGTCTACCTGTCGATCATCACCCAGGCGCTGACCTTCGCCCTGATGCTGGCCTTCTTCCGCAACGAGATGGGCTTCGGCGGCAACAACGGCCTTACCGACTTCCGCGAGATCCTCGGCTTCAACCTGAGAAGCGACGCCACTCGCCTGGGCCTGTTTATCGCCAGCGGCGTGGCGCTGGCCCTGGGCTATGTGCTGTGTCGGGCCATCGTCGGCAGCAAGCTCGGCCGGGTCTGCGTGGCCACCCGCGACGCCGAGGCGCGCACCCGCTTCCTCGGCTACCGGGTCGAGCGGGTGCAGCTGTTCGTCTTCGTGGTCTCGGCGATGCTCGCCGGCCTGGCCGGCGCCCTCTATGTGCCCCAGGTGGGGATCATCAACCCCAGCGAATTCTCGCCGCTGTTCTCCATCGAGATCGTGCTCTGGGTGGCACTCGGCGGTCGGGCGACCCTCTACGGCGCGGTGATCGGGGCCATCCTGGTCAACTATGCCAAGACGGTGTTCACCGGGGTGATGCCCGACGCCTGGCTGTTCGCCCTCGGCGGGCTCTTCGTGCTGGTGACGGTCCTGCTGCCCAGGGGCGTGGCGGGGCTGCTCGCCTATCGCGTCCAGGGCCGGCGTCGCCAGCATGACGAGGGAACGACCGGCAAGGAGGTCTCCGCATGAACCTGCTGCAACAACTGGTCGATCGCGATCGCGTCTTCGATTTCCTGGTCCCCGCCGCCTCCCCGGTAGATGTGCGCCACGGTCCCATCCTCTACCTGGAGGACGTCACCGTGAGCTTCGATGGTTTCAAGGCGATCAACGACCTCAACCTGACCATCGACGACGGGGAATTGCGCTGCATCATCGGCCCCAATGGCGCCGGCAAGACCACCATGATGGACATCATCACCGGCAAGACCCGCCCCGACCATGGCTCGGTGTGGTTCGGCAGCCGCCACGACCTGCTGACCCTGAATGAGCCGGAGATCGCCAGCCTCGGCATCGGCCGCAAGTTCCAGAAGCCCACGGTGTTCGAGGCGCTGTCCGTGTTCGAGAACCTGGAACTGGCGATGGCCGCCGACAAACGCATCCTGCCGACCCTCACCGCCCGCCTGAGCGGCGAGGGGCGCGAGCGCATCGACGAGGTGCTGGCCACCATCGGCCTCGGCGAGTTGCGCCAGCGGCCCGCGGGGATCCTCTCCCATGGCCAGAAGCAGTGGCTGGAGATCGGCATGCTGCTGATGCAGCGGCCGCGCCTGCTGCTGGTGGACGAGCCGGTGGCCGGCATGACCGAGCAGGAGATGGAGCGCACCGCCGAGCTGTTGACGGGGCTCGCCGGCCAGCAGTCGGTGGTGGTGGTGGAGCACGATATGGGCTTCGTGCGCTCCATCGCCCGCACCGTGACGGTGCTGCACCAGGGCAGCGTGCTGGCGGAGGGAAGCATGGATCAGGTGTCCAGCGACCCCAGGGTCATCGAGGTCTACTTGGGTGCCGAGGAGGAGATCGCCTGATGCTCGAGATCGACCAGTTGAACCAGTACTACGGCGAGAGTCACACCCTCTGGGACCTGGACCTGACGGTGCCGGCGGGGCAGTGCACCTGCGTGATGGGCCGCAACGGCGTCGGCAAGACCACCCTGATGAAGGCGATCATGGGCGAGGTGGCCGTGGCCTCCGGCAGCCTCCGCTACGCCGATGACGTGGAACTGGCCCGCCAGCGCGTCGAGGCGCGCTCGCGACTGGGCATCGGCTATGTGCCCCAGGGCCGGCAGATCTTCCCGCTGCTGACGGTGGAGGAGAACCTGCGCACCGGCCTGGCCGCTCGCGGCGACGGCCGCCGCACCATTCCCCAGCGCGCCTACGAGCTGTTTCCGGTGCTCGAGGAGATGCGCCACCGCCGCGGTGGCGACCTCTCCGGGGGCCAGCAGCAGCAACTGGCCATCGGCCGCGCCCTGGTGATCGAGCCCCGCCTGCTGATCCTCGATGAGCCGGGGGAGGGCATCCAGCCCAATATCGTCACCCTGATCGGCGAGGTGATCCGCCGGCTGATCACCGAGGATGACCTGACGGTGCTGCTGGTGGAGCAGAAGCTGCCCTTCGCCCGCAAGTATGCCGACCGCTTCGTGATCCTGGATCGTGGCCGCCCGGTGGCCAAGGGCGGCATCGAGGAGCTCTCCGAGGCCTTGATCAAGGAGCATCTGAGCGTCTAATCGCCGCCTCGAGTGAGCCGAGCCGGGGCCTTGCACCCTGACGGTGCCTGGTAGTGATTTACGCACTCTTGTGGTGCCCAGCGCGCCCCGTGGTGGCCTTTCTATGGTGCGCTTCGGCTCCTGGATACGTCGAGGTATACAATATAACCATTTGATTTGTATATTAAAAATAATAAATTCACCAAACTGGTACGAGGCTTGCTGAAGAGCTGTGAATGCCAGCCAACAGGACGCTCGCCGATGACGGCCACCCCGCCAGTCACCCCGCCAGGCCTCGACTCCGGTCACCGCTTCGATGCCCGCCGCCGCTGGGCAGCGTCGCTGGCGCTCGGCTTCGCGGCGCGCCAGGGGGCCACGCGGATGGTCAGGGCGCGTCACCAGGGACCGCTGCGGGTCCAGCGTCCCTTCTATCCGGAGGGGCGGGATGAAGCCTGCCATGTCTATCTGCTGCACCCCCCCGGCGGGCTGGTCAGCGGCGATGCCCTGACCATCCAGGCAGAGGTCGGGGCGGGGGCCCGGGCGCTGCTGACCACGCCGGCGGCCAACAAGCTCTACCGGGCCGATAGCCATGGCGTGGCCTGGCGGCAACATACCGAGCTCGAGGTGGCCGATGGCGGCGTCCTCGAATGGCTGCCCCAAGAGACGATCGCCTTCGATGGCTCCTGGGGCGAGCAGGTCACCACCGTCGAACTCTCCGGAAACGCCCGCTGCCTGGGCTGGGAAGTGCTGGCGCTGGGGCGTCCGGCGAGCCGCCTGCCCTATGTCAGCGGGCGCATCGAGCAGCGCTTCGCCCTGCGCCGCGACGGCCGGCCGCTATGGCTGGAGCGCCAGCCGCTGGACCCCCGGCATCCGCGCTTTCGCGGGCGCTGGGGGCAGGGCGGTGCCAGCGTCCAGGCGACCCTCTGGGCGGTGGGGCTGGATGCGGCGATTGAGGCGATCGAGGCGCTGCGCGAGGCCCTGCCGGCCAGCCCCCGCTGGGCGGTGACGCTGCGCCACGGGGTGCTGCTGCTGCGCTACCTGGGCCAGGAGCGCAACGAGGCCTGGACGCTCTGCGAGGCCGCCTGGCGAGTGTTGCGCCCACGGTTAGTCGGCCGCGAGGCGCAGCCGCCACGAATCTGGTTTACCTGACATCTGCCTGGAGAGGCCCATGGAACTCACCCCCAGAGACAAAGACAAGCTGATGCTCTTCCTGGCCGCCCAACTGGCCGAGCGGCGCCGCGCCCGCGGCTTGAAGCTCAACTATCCCGAGGCGGTGGCGCTGATCAGTTTCGAGATATTGGAAGGCGCCCGGGACGGGCGCACGGTGGCGGAGCTGATGAGCCATGGCCGCGAGATCCTGAGCCGTGACGAGGTCATGGAGGGGGTGGCGGAGATGGTCGACGAGGTGCAGGTGGAGGCCACCTTCCCCGACGGCACCAAGCTGGTCACGGTCCACGACCCCATCGTCTAAGGAGATGGCCATGATTCCTGGTGAATACCAGTTGCAGGACGCCGAGCTCGCACTCTGCCCGGGGCGCGAGCGGCTCGCCCTCGAGGTCGCCAATACCGGCGATCGACCGATCCAGGTCGGCTCCCACTACCACTTCGCCGAGGCCAATCCGGCGCTGGTCTTCGATCGCGTGAAGGCGCGTGGCTATCGCCTCGACGTGGCCGCCGGCACGGCGATTCGCTTCGAGCCGGGGCAGACCCGCCGGGTGACGCTGATTCCCTTCGTCGGCCGCCGCCATATCTATGGCTTCCGCGGCGAGGTGATGGGTGCGCTCTCTACCGCGCCCGCCGATGCGCGAACCCCGTCTGCTTCCGACCCCGATGGCAAAGGAGGGAAATCATGACGTCTCCCAATACCATCAGCCGCCGGGCCTATGCGGATATGTACGGCCCCACGGTGGGCGACCGGGTGCGCCTGGGCGATACCGAGCTATGGATCGAGGTGGAGCGCGACGCCACCCACTACGGCGAGGAGGTGAAGTTCGGCGGCGGCAAGGTGATCCGCGATGGCATGGGTCAGAGCCAGCGCCATGACGATGCCGTGATGGACACCGTGATCACCAATGCCCTGATCCTCGACTGGTGGGGCATCGTCAAGGCCGACGTGGGGCTCCAGGGCGGGCGTATCGCGGCCATCGGCAAGGCCGGTAACCCGGATACCCAGCCCGATGTGGAGATCGTGATCGGCCCGGGCACCGAGATCATCGCCGGCGAGGGCAAGATCCTCACCGCCGGCGGCATCGACGCCCATATCCACTTCATCTGCCCCCAGCAGGTGGAGGAGGCGCTGATGAGCGGCATCACCACCATGCTGGGCGGCGGCACCGGGCCGGCCACGGGGTCGAATGCCACCACCTGCACCCCGGGAGCCTGGCACCTGGGCAAGATGCTCCAGGCCGTCGACGACCTGCCCATGAATATCGGTTTCCTCGGCAAGGGCAACGCCAGCCTGCCGGAGGCCCTGGAGGCCCAGCTCGAGGCCGGGGCCATGGGCCTCAAGCTCCACGAGGACTGGGGCACCACCCCGGCCTCCATCGACAACTGCCTTAGCGTCGCCGAGCGCTATGACGTCCAGATCGCCATCCACACCGACACCCTCAACGAGTCGGGCTTCGTGGAGGATACCCTGGCGGCCTTCAAGGAGCGCGGCATCCACACCTACCACACCGAGGGGGCCGGCGGCGGCCATGCGCCGGATATCCTCACCGCCTGCGCCAAGCCCTATGTGTTGCCGTCCTCCACCAACCCGACCCGGCCCTATACGGTCAACACCATCGATGAGCACCTGGACATGCTGATGGTGTGCCACCACCTGGACCCCAATATTCCCGAGGACGTGGCCTTCGCCGACTCGCGGATCCGCCGCGAGACCATCGCCGCCGAGGACATCCTCCAGGACCTGGGGGTGATCTCGATGATCGCCTCCGACTCCCAGGCCATGGGCCGGGTCGGCGAGGTGGTGTGCCGCACCTGGCAGACCGCCCACAAGATGAGGGTGCAGCGCGGCCTGCTGCCGGAGGATAAGGCGCTCGGCGCCGACAACTTCCGCGCCCGGCGCTATATCGCCAAGTACACCATCAACCCGGCGATCACCCACGGCATCGCTCACGAGGTGGGTTCCATCGAGGTGGGCAAGCTCGCCGACCTGGTGCTGTGGAGCCCGGCCTTCTTCGGCGTCAAGCCGGCGCTGATCCTCAAGGCGGGGATGATCGCCGCCGCTCCCATGGGCGACCCCAATGCGTCGATTCCCACGCCCCAGCCGGTGCACTACCGGCCGATGTTCGGCGCCTTCGGCCGCGCCGCCAGCCAGACCCGAGTCAGCTTCGTCAGCCAGGCGGCGCTGGATGCCGGCATCAAGGAGCGGCTGGGACTGGCGAGCCGGCTGGTGGCCTGCCGCGATGTCAGGGGGGTAAGGAAAGGGGATATGAAGCTTAACGACACCTGCCCGGAGCTTAGCGTCGACCCCCAGACCTACGAGGTGCGTTGCGACGGCGAGTTGTTGACCTGCGAGCCGGCGACAGAATTGCCGCTGGCTCAGCGCTATCACCTGTTTTAAGCGGAAGCGGAATATCGACATGGTCCGAACCCGTATTCGCCACACCACGCGTCCGAAACCCTGGCGTCCCGGCCGGCCTCCCGCGGTCGGAGAGACGGTACCTCCCTGTACCGGCTCTCCCCGGACGGGTCGTCTCGATCTTCATCCCTGAAGATCGACCGCGTCGTCCTGGCCGGGTCGCCAGCGGCCGCGCAAGTTGGCTCAACGGGGGCCGACCTGTCGCCTGCTTGGCTCAGTGACTGAATTCAACGAGACGATACCCATGTTGAAACTGACCGAACGCCTGGGGCCCATCGCGGCGGACCGGGCCACCGACACCCTGACGCTGCCCTATGAGCGGCGCGTGCTGGGCCGCCTCAAGGCGGAAAGCGATAGCGGCCGCGAGCTGGGGCTGTTCCTGGACCGTGGACCGGTGCTGCGCGACGGCGAGGGGCTACGCGGCGAGGGCGGCGAGATCGTGCGGGTGAGGGCGGCCGACGAGCCGGTGGTCACCGCCCGGGTTGCCGCCGGCCTGCCGCTGGCGCGACTCGCCTACCATCTGGGCAACCGCCATGTGCAGCTGGCCCTGGGCGAAGATGAGCGCGGCGGTTTCGTGCGCTTCCCGCCGGACCATGTGCTGGAGGAACTGGCCGAGCGGCTGGGCGCGAGCCTGGAGCACCATCGGGCGCCCTTCGATCCGGAGCCCGGGGCCTACCAGCAGTCGGGCGGGCATGGGCACTCCCATGGACATCACCACCACGATCATGACCACGAGCATCAGCACCACCATGCCCACTGAGTCGGGCGGAGGGCAGGGCGATGATCTGGCGCTGCTGGGCCTGCTGCAACTGGTCAGCCCGGCGCTGCCTATCGGCGCCTTCGCCTTCTCCCAGGGGCTGGAGAGCGCCTTCGAGCTGGGCTGGGTGACGGACGAGGCGAGCCTCGGCGACTGGCTGGAAGGCGTCCTCGACGACGGCCTGACCCGCTGCGAGCTGCCGGTCCTGGCGCGCCTTTATGCCGCCTGGGCCGAGGGCGATAACGAGGCGCTGGTGGCGTGGGATCGGTGGCTCGCCGCCAATCGCGAAACGGCGGAGCTGGCCGCCGAGGATAGGCGGCTGGGGGCGTCGCTTACGCGGCTGCTGGGCAGCCTGGGGCTCACGCCAGACGAGCCGGGGCTCCCCACTGAGGCGGGCTATGTGACGGTCTTCGCCTGGGCGGCCCGGGTGCGTGGCATCGCCCCGCGCCAGGCGCTGCTCGGCTTCGCCTGGGCCTGGCTGGAGAACCAGCTGGCGGTGGCCTGCAAGGCACTGCCGCTCGGCCATACCGCCGCTCAACGCCTGGTGGAGCGGCTGCGCCCGGCCCTGGTGTCCGCGGTGGACGAGGCGCTACGGCTTGCCGACGACGAACTCGGCCCGGCGCTGCCCGGCCTGGCGCTGGCCAGCGCCCAGCACGAGACCCAGTATTCGCGGCTGTTCAGAAGTTAGCGCCGAGCGCCGCGCGCCAAGACTGGATGGCAGGGCGATCACTGGCGAATCCACCTCGCGCGGCCGCTGGCGACTCGGCCGAGGCGACGCGGGAAATCTTCAGGGAAGAAGATTTAGGAAAGTCGGTACAGGGACGTACCGTCTTTCCGACCGCGGGAGACCGGCCGGGGCGCCAGGGTTTCGGACGCGTGGTGTGGTGAGTCCAGTGAGTCGCCCGCGCCGACAGGAAAACGACGAAAGCGTGCAAGAGGAGTGACGATATGACCCATTGTTTACGCGTTGGCGTCGGCGGCCCGGTGGGCTCCGGCAAGACGGCGCTGCTCAAGCAGCTCTGCCTGGCGCTGCGCGACCACTACGATATCGCCGTGGTCACCAACGATATCTATACCCGCGAGGACGCCGACTTCCTGCTCAAGCACGAGGCGCTGGCCGCGGATCGTATCCTCGGCGTGGAGACCGGGGGCTGTCCGCACACTGCCATTCGCGAGGACGCCTCCATGAACCTGGCCGCCATCGACGAGCTCCAGGGGCGTCATCCGGGCCTCGAGCTGGTGCTGGTGGAGTCCGGCGGCGACAACCTCTCGGCCACCTTCAGCCCCGAGCTCTCCGACCTGACCCTCTATGTGATCGATGTCTCCGCCGGCGACAAGATCCCCCGCAAGGGCGGGCCCGGCATCACCAAGTCGGATCTACTGATCATCAACAAGATCGATATCGCCGAGCGGGTGCATGCCTCCCTGGAAGTGATGGAACGCGATTCTCGCAAGATGCGCGGCGAGCGCCCCTTCGTCTTCACCAACCTCTACGACGGCGTCGGCCTGGAGACGATCATCCGCTTTATCCTCGACCGCGGCATGCTCCCGGAGCGCCGGCCGCCGGAGCGCCGGCCGCAGTCCGCCTGAGACGTATCACCGACACAGAAACCCCGGCAAGGAGACCGCCACCATGTTCCACACCCCGACCCATCTCACGACCCCCGCCACGCGTGCCGCCCTGGCCGCCGCGCCCCTGTTGCTGCTGTTCGCCGGGGTGGCCCTGGCGCATCCGGGCCATGAGCATGCCCATGGCGGCGGCTTCGCCGCCGGTCTCGCGCATCCCCTGCTCGGCCTCGATCACCTGTTGGCGATGCTCGCGGTGGGCCTCTGGAGCCTGCGTCAGTCCCGGGTCCTGGGCCTGGCCGCGCCGCTACTGGCCGCCGCCGGCATGCTGCTGGGGGCGGGCCTGGCCTGGGCCGGCATCGCCCTGCCCGGAGTGGAGTTTGGCATCGCCCTGAGCGTGCTGCTGGCGGGGGTGCTGATCGCCGCCCTGGTGCGGGTGCCGAGCCTCGTCGGCGCCGGGGTGATCCTGCTATTCATGCTCTTCCATGGTCATGCCCATGGCAGCGAGATGCCCCAGGGGGCCTCCCTGGTCGCCTATTTCGCCGGCTTTACCCTGGCGACCCTGGCCATCACCCTCGGCGGGCGCCTGGCGGGGGGCTGGCTGATGGCCCGGGAGAGCCGGCTGCTGCGTGGGCTGGGTGTCGCCCTCGCCGCCGTCGGGGCGCTCTTCGCCTTCGGTTGATGGCCCGGGAGAGCTGACTGTCCCGGCAGGTGCGCGGCCTGGGTGTCGTCCTTGCCGCCGTCGGGGCGCTCTTCGCCTTCGGTTGATGGGGCCTCCCTTCTAGACTCGCGCGCCCGGCCTTGGCCGGGCGCGCTGCGTTTCGGCTCGGAAGCGGCTATGCTGGCGACGCGGCAGTGGGCCGTATGCATCGGGTGTAGGGAGACCGGGATGGAAAAGCGGAGGCGGCGTATGTGGCTCGGGGGGCTGGGCGTGGTCGCGCTGGCCTGGGCGGCCATGGGCCTGTGGCAGAGCGTCAAGCCGCTGCCGGAGGGCATCGGCCGGGCCTGGCCGGTGCGTGGCGTCGAGGAGGTGCGTTTTCTCGCCGACCGCACCTGGTATGACGCCGCAGGGCGGCGCCATCAAGAGCAGGCGATCTTCGACGAGGCGCTGGCGATGATCAGTCAGGCCCGGCGCCTGGTGGTGGTGGACATGTTCCTGTTCAACGACTTCGCCGGCGAGGCCGCGGGGGAGGGCTTCCGGCCGCTCTCCGGCGAGTTGAGCCAGGCGCTGCTGGCGCAGAAACGCCGCTACCCCGAGCTCGAGGCGGTGGTGATCACCGACCCGCTCAATACCCTCTATGGGGGCCTGGCCCTCGAGCACCTGGAGGCGTTGCGCGCGGCGGGGATTCGGGTGGTGGAGACCGACCTGACCCGGTTGCGGGCCTCCAACCCGCTGTGGTCCGGGGGCTGGCACCTGGGGCCCCGCTGGTTCGGCAACAGCAGTGAGGCGGGCTGGCTGCCCAATGCCATGGGACCGGGCCGGGTCACACTGCGCAGCTACCTGAGCCTGCTCAACTTCAACGCCAACCACCGCAAGACCCTGGTGGTGGATAGCGGCGATGACTGGCTGGGGCTGGTCACCTCCGCCAACCCCCACGATGCCAGCAGCCGGCACGGTAACGTGGCCCTGCGTTTCCGCGGGGCGGCGGCGCTGGATCTGCTGGAGAGCGAACGGGTGGTGGCGGCCTGGAGCGGGGTGGCACTTCCCGAACCGGCGCCCCGGGCGGAGCCTGAACCGGCCTCGGAACTCGCGCTGCAAGTGTTGACCACCGAGCCGGAAGCGATCGCGGCACCCGAGGAGAGACTCGCGCTGCAAGTGTTGACGGAGGGGGCGATCCGCGATGCCTTGTTGGCCACTATCACCGCGGCCGAGGCGGGCGACCGCCTCGACCTGGCGGTCTTCTATCTCGCCCACCGCGGGGTGATCGAGGCCCTCGCGGCGGCCCAGGCCCGTGGGGTGACGGTGCGGGTGCTGCTGGATCCCAACCGGGATGCCTTCGGCTTCGCCAAGAATGGCATTCCCAACCGGCCGGTGGCCGAGGAACTGGCCGCGGCCGGGGTGGCGGTGCGCTGGTGCCTGACCCGCGGCGAGCAGTGCCATAGCAAGCTGCTGCTGCATCGCCCGGCGGTGGGCGAGGCCACCCTGATTCTCGGCTCCGCCAATTTCACCCGGCGCAACCTGGATAACCTCAACCTGGAAACCAGCGTGCGCCTGGTCGGGGCACCGCAGGCCCCGGCCCTGGCGGAGGCCGCCGCCTTCTTCGAGGCGCGCTGGCAGAACGGCCCCCAGGGCCAGACCAGCCAGGCGCTGAACGGCGAGGAGCGGGTGAGTCCCTGGATGCGCTGGCGCTACCGTGTGATGGAGGCCACCGGGCTATCCACTTTCTAGCCTTCGGAAACGACAACGCCCCGCATCAGCGGGGCGTTATCCGGTATCCGAGCTCGCCGATCATGCCATGGCGACGTGGCTAATGCTTTGAAAAACAAGAGATATATGGTGCGGATGGGGAGACTTGAACCCTCATCTTCCCATCCTGTTTTCCCTTTTAAAACAATGCTTTGAATTTTTCGGTGGGCCCGAAATAGCCCTGTGGGGACTGAAGTGGGGACTGGCTACAGGTCGAGGAGCTTCTCGACGGCCTGGTGAATGTCCGGTCCATCGGAGTGAATCCACTTGCCGTAGCGCTGCTGGATCATCTGGATGCTGCTGTGGCCGACGTGGTCGGCGATCCAGTGGATGGGGACTAGCCCCGTCGAGAGCATCTGGCTGATGAAGGTGTGCCGGGCGTTGCCGGGGCCCCGGTATCGGACGGCGGCGTTCTTCAGGTGTGCGCGCCAGAACTTCTCGCGAATGGCCTGATCGCCCGAGAACGGCGTCCCCTTGTCGTTGAGGAAAACCGGGCGGATCTTGCGGCGTCGGATGGTGCGGTTATCCCGGTCCATCACCTCCACCGTGATCGGCTTGAGGTGGCCCGTGATGGCATGTTGTTCCTGGAGCGCCTCGCGAGCGGGCTTCAGCAGCCGGTGTCGGCGGCTCGAGCGCTTGGTCTTGGTGACCTTCCATCCGCCTTCAACGATGGCATGCCGATAGCGGATCAGCCCGTTATCGAGATCTTCGACATCTTCCCAACTGAGCGCGATGCCCTCGCTGAGGCGGGCGCCATCCCACAGCATGAAGCGCATCAGGTTCATCGGCTGAGGCCGGTGTGTCGGCGTCGAGACGATTCGCTCGATCTCGTCCAGCGTGAAAGGGTCAGGATCCTGGGCGTCGGGGAGCCTCACGATGATTCCCGTGGCAGGGTTGTAGGTCGCCTTTACGCTGGTGACGTAGAGCGCGAATACCTGGGTGAGGATGGCCACCACTTCTTTGATGGTCTTGCTGGCCAGGTGGTTGAGATCGTCGGCGACCCAGTTCCTCAGTTCGACATGCTCGATGGTGTGAATCTGCCGATGGCCCCACTTGGGCTTCAGGTGTTTGTTCGCCTTGTTCCGGTAGCTACGGATGGAGGAGGCCGCGACCTCGCGCTCCTTGCTCTTCAGCCAGGCATCCAGGTAGTGCCCGAAGGTGTTCCGGGCCACCCGCCGGGAGTTGGGGAAGTGTCTGGCGTAGTCGAAGGTGCCCGATGCCAGCTCGTAGTCGAGCACCTGGGTGAACGCATGGGCGCGCTCACGGTTTTCCGGTGTGTCCGGCCCGAAAGGCTCACGACATTTTTCATCCTGGTATTGGAAATAGACCCGCAGCCTACCGCGATGGACCTCGACACCCGCCATGCCACTCTCCGTTGTCTGTACCTTTATACAGTGTAAGAGAATCTTTGCCGGGTTGGCAGGAGTGCATGCACCGTGGATTCTTGTTTTATACCGTTATATTGATGGGCGAGTGCGGTTGCTCGAAGGGTGAGGCTGGTCAGATCTTACCTATGCGGCGAGCTTGCCAGCGAGCGAACCGGTTATAGATTTTGATGAAGGCTTCGGCAGCCTGTGGGTCGGTGTCCAGCTCGGACCAGGTGCGTACCCCACACGCCTTGCACAGCCAGTCTCTCGCCTGCATCCCGTCGTGGCTGCCATCTGGGCATTCATCCTCGGTCTTGCCGAACTTCTGGCGTTGTCGCCGATCGAGGTAAAGCGGGAATTCACGGCCTTGGCACATCTTGGCCGCTAAGGCGGCCACGCTGTCTTCGGCTCGAACGTTCGTAAACGAGATGGGCTTCATCTCATTGTCGGATGGCTGGATCGGAGCCCCCAGTAGCCGCTCGAACACGGGCCGCACTTCAGGATGGTTCAAAGCGCTGTCCGCCGGAACTCGATATGGGTCGCGTGGCATGGTGTCCCCCGATGGCTTTCCAGAAACAGCACTATAAAGCGCGGGCTCGCCAGCGGCCATAACGCTGCCGGATGCCCTTGAAGATGCCAGCGGCGTGGTGGTCATGATCCAGCTCGGCGCGGCTTTGGATGCCGCAGGCGGCGCAGAGCCAGTCCCGGGCGTCCTGCTCGTTGTGGGTGCCGTCGGGCAGTTGGCTCTCGGTCATGCCGTGCTTGTAGCGGCGCCGGCGGTCCAGGTAGAGGCGGAATGCCGGATCCTGGCAGAGCATGGCGGCTTGGCGGGCCAGTGGCCCGCCTTTGACTCGTTCAGCGTGCATGCCGCCCCCGGCGCTCCCGGATGCCTTGGCACTCGATACAGGTGGTGGCCCAGGGCGCGGCCTGGCGGCGGGGCGCCGGGATCTCGTCGCCGCAGTCTTCGCACCAGGGGTCATTGACCGGTACTTGGGGCGTAAGACGGCTGGCCAGGGCGCCCTCGAGGCGGCGTTCCATCAGTTCGTTGGCGATATCGGCGTTGTCAGCCATGGTCAGTCCTCCCCACCTTTCTCGATAAGCCAGAAGCGATGCATCAGTCGGTCGCCATCGTCCAGGTGCTCGTGCAGTTCGCGGCCGCTGTAGGTGGCCCACTCGATGGCGGTGAGGGCGGCGGACTGGAGGTCGCGGTCGATGCAGCGCAGGCGGTTGAGCTCGAGGGGCCAGTCATCGGCGTTGTAGACGGCGAGCAGGATCCGACGGCAGTGGCGGCTTTGGCCGGTGTCGCGATTGGCCACCTCGACGAGGCGATCTAGGGCGGCGGGGCCGACTTGCTCCAGCTTGGCCAGGCGTTCGTCGACGGCGGCTTCCTCGGCGTAGTGCTTCTCCAGGGCCTGGCGGGTGCGTTCGTTCAGGCGCTCGGTGAGGCGTGGCATGGGGGTGTCTGGTGTCATGACATGCTCCTTGCTTCATGGGCTTGGGGTGTGGCCCGCCGGGCGTGGTGGGCCGGCAGGTGGGCGAGGTCGATGCCGAGCTTGGCGGCGATATGGTCGAGCCCGGCGTCGGTGAATTCGGTGCGGCCGTAGTGGGTCCAGCCGCTGATCGGGTGGTGATAGGTGCCGGTGGCCACCCGCAGCCACTGGGTTTTGCCGCGGTACGGGCCCGCCGGCAGGTTGTCGCTGCCCAGCACGCCGGCCAGGCGCAGGCGGCGGGCCAGGGTGTTGCGCCCCAGGTTGAGCAGCGGGGCGGCCTGGTCGAGGGTGTAGGTGCGGCGATGCATGGCGGTCTCCTTCCCCTGGTCAGGCCTGGAAGATCCAGCACTTCACGCTGGCGTTGCCCAGGCGGATCTGGCTGCGCACGGTGCGGTTGGCGTCGACGAACTTGCGGGTCTTGCTGGAGCGCAGGTAGCGCTTGAGCTCGCGGATTTCCGGCACGCGGAGCTTGTAGTCGGCGCAGCGGCGCTCGAAGTCCTTGAGGTTGATGGCGATCTGCTCGGCGCCCTTGCCGTAGTGGTTGAGCAGTGGCTCCTCGGAGAGGCCCTCCAGGTAGTCGAAGGCCTCCCAGAATTCGGCGACGAGGGGGTGATCGGCGTTGATGGACTGCTGACGCTCGCGGGCCATCTGCAATACCAGGCCCTTGGTCATGTCGATGACTTGGGCGGGGTAGAGGCCCAGGCCATTGGGGCCCAGGCAATCCACCAGGGCCATCAATTGGCCATGGCACTTGGCGATCCGCAGCACCTTGATGTCGGGGTCTTCGGCCAACTGGTTGGCGTAGTGGCGGCCGCGCTGGGTAATCAGCTCGAGCAGTTGAGCCTCGCGGGTGGCCACGTCCAAGACGAACTGGCTGACTTGCTCGAGCTCGGCCTTCTCCATGGCCTCGGCCAGGGCCTTGGTCTGCTGGTTCTGCCCCTCGCGGGTGAAGGTGAGGTGGCAAATACGGGTCTGGATCGCCTCGCCGGCCTGCACGGCGGCGTTCTGGCTGATGACGATGGATCCGCGGAAGGGCGGCTCGTAGGTGTCGTTGCCGCTGTTCTTGACGCCCCGGGCGCGAATGGAGCGGCCGTTGAAGGCGGTCTTCAGCTCGTCCCAGTCGAACTGCTTCTGCTTGGCGCCGTCGCCCTGGTCTCGGTCGGACTCGATCAGCACCACCGGCAGGTTGGAGACCTGGGCGAAGTTGCGGCTACGCGCCGGCATGGTGGCCTTGCTGGGGTCGAAGCCCTCGTAGTCGCGGCGGCCCACCAGCTTCCAGAGGAACTCGATCAGTGTGGACTTGCCGGCGCCGGCCTCGCCGACGATCTCCAGGAAGGGGTAGCTGCCCATGTCGGCGCGGATCTGCTCGGCCAGCAGGCTACCCAGCCAGTAGGCCAGGGCGGTCACGCCCTTGGTGCCGAAGGCGCCCATCAGTTGCCGGGTCCAGTCGGTCTGGTAGGCCTGGCGGTCGGGGTTGATGTGCAGGACGACCGACTGGCTCAGCGTCTTGAGCTGCTTGCGCGGGCCCAGCTCGAAGAAGTCCTCGCTGTTGATCTTGTGCAGCTTGCCGCCGGCCACCGCCAGGTCGCCGAACACATAGGCGCCGTGCTCCTTGCTGTAGCCGATATAGTCGATGGTTTCGACGGTCTTGATGTTGCCGATCTGGTCCTGGAGCAGGGTATCCAGCTGCTGGCTGGTACCGGTCCAGACCGCGCCCGGGGCCACGCCGAGCAGGCGCTTCTTGTACTCGCTGGCACTGGCCAACTGGCCACCGCTGAAGGTGTTCTTCACCGGCGGGCGGCCGTCGGGAAACTCGACCCGGTAGTAGTACCAGCTTTCGTCGGTAACGCTGTTGGCCTGGTAATAGAGGGCGGTGGGGTAGCAGGTGCAGATACGCTTAACGTTGCCGGCCTGCTCCAGGGCGGCATCGCGAAGCACCGGGTCGAGCTGCTGCTGGTCGCCGCCATCGGCACCCTCGGCCCGCACGGAGCGGTCGAAGGCGTCCATATCGAGTTTCCACCACCACAGCTGCCGCTTGAACTCGAACCAGAATTCGCGACGCTCGCTACGGCGGTACATGATCAGCGCCTTGGCCATGGCCGTGGGGGCCAGCAGCAGGGCGCCATGGTGGCGGTAGGTGGCCAGGTGTTGCTCTGTGAGCTCGCCGCGCTGGTGGGCGTCGTTCCAGTCGTGCTTGCCGCCGTGGATCTGCGCCGCCTTGCATTCCCAGCCGGCAGCCCGGGCCCGCTCCACCCACTTGGTGGTGGCCCGCTGGCCGGCGCGGTTGCCGTCCAGGGCCCACACCAGGGTGGGGCGGCTGGTTCCCGCCTGGTGGGCGGCATCGGCCAACTGCTCCAGGGCGGCGTCCGGGTAGTTGCTGCAGCTCATCGCCGAGACGGCGGCGATGCCGTGGTGGTAGAGGGCGATGGCATCGAAGATGCCCTCCACGATCCACACCTCGCCGGCCTCCACCAGGTCGGCGGCGGTGAACACTGGCGGGCACCACCATTGGCCCTTGAAGCGGCCCACGAAGTTGGCCTTCTGCTTGCCGAAGCGCTCTGGCTTGTCGAGCAGGCGCTCCCAGTAGGCGCCACCGGGCAGCGGGAAGCGCACGGTGGCGGTGCCGCCGATCTGTGGCTTCCAGTAGCTCTCCTGGGTGTACCAGCCCTGGATGCGCTCCAGGTCGAAGCCGCGTCCATCGCGCAGGTAGCCATCCGCCACCGGCGTGGCGCTGGCCGGCGCCTCGTGGGCCGGCTGGCCCGGGCGCGGCGCATAGCGCTCGCTCCACGACTCGAACAGCTCCGGAAACAGGCTCTTGACGTGGAGCTGCTCGCCGCAGTTGTTCTCCCGGCCGCATTTCAACATCCACGGCGCATCGGCGGCGATGTACGCCTCGCGCTTGCCACAGGAGGGACAGCGCACCTTTTGCAGGTAGGCGCCGCGCTCCTGGGCGTCATAGTCGCGCTGCAGACGCGCGAGGATGTCCTGGCGAAGCGATGAATTCACGCTGCGCCTCCTTTATCCGTGGAGTGAAAGAAGGGGGTTAGTGCTCGAGGACGACCGGGCGCCGGGTATCGCGGTCGACGACTCTGGCCAGGCCGGCGGCGCGGGCCTGCTCGAGCACGCGGACCAGGTCGCGGGTGGTGAACATCACCGGGCGGCCGCCCTCGGTGCGCAGTACCACCACATCGGCGGTGGAGGCCTTGATGTCGATGCGCGCCACTTGGTTGGCGGCATCCAGCTCGGCATAGGCCTGGATGGTGGCCAGCTCGGCCGCGGCCTCGGTCATGTCGTGGTTGACCACCAGGGCCTCGATGCAGTGGGCCATGGCGTTGACGCGGTTTTCCCAGCGCTGCTTCCACAGGTAGCCGATGGCCAGGTTGTGGGCGTCAAGGTGGGGGGCGATGGGAGTGACGGCGGTCACAGCTTCCATGTGGGCTTCCTTCAGTTCCTGGTGTTCTCGGTGTTGGGCCGCGGCGCGTTAGGCGCCTGCGGTCGATTTCTGCGCCATGACCATCTCCCTCAGGCGCGGCACGAAGGGCAGCGTCACCGAGGGGTTGGGGATGTCGCTGGGCGCGATGGTGTGGGTGATCTCGATCGACGCCTTGCCACGCCAGCCGCAATCCTCGTTGCGGCACTCGAACACGGCCTCGCGGTACACCGGCGTAAGCCCCTGGCTCTTGCGGATGCGGAGGTTCTTGCCGCAGTGCGGGCACGGGATGCGAGGACGGATCGGGACTTCGCTCATGGGTTACCTCCTTGTTGATTGACGGGATACAGAGCTCGGCCGCGGCCGGTGAGCCCCTGGGCGCCTCGGCGGATGCGCCGGCGCAATAGCCACTCGGCGGCCTGCTCTCGGGTTTCCAGCCCCTGCTGGTCGCGGATGGCGTCGAGCACGGCGGTCATCTGCTGGCCGAGCTCCATGGCTTGTTCCGGCATGGGGAACCTCGAATGCACGGTGGATGTGGTGCTGGGTTTAGCCCGCGCTAGCAGCGACAGTGTCGGTGAGCGAGGCCAGGTCGATGCCCAGCACCTCCTGGGCCTCCTTCATCATCATCTGGCGCATGACCTCGGCCTTGGGTACGCCCAGGTAGTTGGCCAGCGCGGTGATGACGTCGGCTTCGTACTGGTCGAGGTAGACGGTGGCCTTGGTGCGAACGCGTTTCGGGTCCTGGTACATGGCGGAGTTCCTTATGCAGCAAGTCAGGACGTGGGTGGGATCAGGACCGAGAGGCTTTTTCGGTCTCGGCTTTGTACTGCTCGATGCCGCGGATCAGCAGCATGCGAGCGGTACTGGAAAGGGAGCGCATCTCCAGCTCGGCGATCTCCTCCAATTGCTCGCGCTCGTCCTCGGCCAGGTGAGTCATGACCGGGCGATTGCATCCAGCGGGAGCGCGCTTGGCGGGCTGGTTAGCGATGGTTTCGGGATGGCGCATCGGTTAGGCTTCCTTAACAGAGTGAAAGACAAGGAGCGAAGTCATGCCGGCCAAAGCCAAGCCTGCGCGTCCGCTGTTCCCACGGCTCGGGCAGATGGAGGCCGACAATTTCAGCAATGTGCTCTACACCGTGGCGGTAAATATCGAGGACACCCTGCTGATGGCCGGTGCCACACCGGGCGAGGATTACACCCGGTTGGACCTGTTGCGGCTTGCCGAGCCTTATGTGGTGGAGCGGCATCGCGACTCGGTACGCAAGGGCGACGGTGGCCTGGGGGTTCATTACCCGGCTACTGCAGTGAGGGACGACGATCACGACTGACCTCTTCAGTGGCCGTAGAGCTTGGCGTACTTGCGCTGGAGGAAGTGCTCCTCCAAGTGCCCGCGCAGGCTGACCAACGCATCCTCGATGGCCTCGTCGTCCCGGCGGGCGGCGATCAGCTCGCGGGCCAGTTGGGCGGTGGCGTTGGCCAGGGTGCGTTCTTCGAGCGCCTCGAGGTCGGCCAGTGGGTTGTTGACCCCGAAGGCGTTTGGCGAGGTGTACTCCAGCAGCCAGCGGCGCATGCCGGGCGAGCACTTGGCCAGCTCGACGCGCAGGCCGCGGATGTGCAGCTCGGCCGGGGCGTTCTCGAGCAGCTCGCGGGCTGCCTGAGCGGCCGGAGTGATCATTCTGGGGTGGGTCATGGCAGTGACTCCCTTGTGATCTGTAGTGGTGTGAAAGACAACAACGACAGGATCGTATCCAAATGGATAACTGTCAAGGGGTGAGGATACCCAATTGAGTATTTTTGGTGAGCGTCTGAGGCAGGAACGCCAGCGACTGGGCTTGTCCCAGGAGGAGTTCGGTGAAGCTGGAGGCGTCAAGAAGGTAGCCCAATCCAACTATGAGACTGGCAAGAGGCGACCTGATAGCGAGTATCTCGAGCGTGTGTCTGCACTCGGGGTGGATATTCAGTTTTTGTTCTCAGGTATGCGAACGGATAACGCTGACGCCACCTTCGGCTTATCGCCCAGCCAATCAGAGGAAGGCTTAGCTCCTGTACCGCTGTTCGATATCGAAGCTGCCGCAGGCGATGGCCGCTCCCTGGAACAGGAGCAGATCGAGACCACGCTCTACTTCCCAGCCGAGCAGCTCGAGGCCCAGGGCCTCGACCCGGCCCAGGTGGTGGGGGTGAAGGTCCGCGGCGACTCGATGGACGGCACCCTCGCCGACGGCGACTGGGTGTTGGTGGACCGCAGCCGCCGCGAGCCGAAGCCGGAAGGGGTCTTCCTCTTGCTGGTTCACGGCGAACGCCGCATCAAGCGCGTGCAGCGCGTCGCCGGCGGTGCCTGGCTGCTGATCAGCGACAACGACCACTACCAGCCGGAGCTGATCAAGCCGGAGGATATGAAGGACGTGGAGATCCTGGGGCGGTGTGAGATTCGGATTGGGCGGGTGAGCTGATGCCTGTATCTAAGTATAAAGGGTTCTTCTATTTGAGGTGTTTTACGCATGGAAGGGAATGAAGAAGTAGGGGCTGTCATTGGAGGTGACAGTCTTCTTTTTATTCTTTTTATTATAGCGCTGCTGGTTGGTGCTTTATTGTTTAGATACGGTGGCTGTATGTGGCTTTCTTTAAGGAAGTGGTGGCCAAAAGCAGAGTACTTCATCCTTGCTTTTGCAGACAAAATCCCCGTTGTTAACAGCTTGTGCTTTTTTCCCGTTAGTAGTCATATAAAAGCTTTGAAAAAGTTCGGTGTTCTCTGGTTGCTGACTACTTCACCTGTTTTACTTTCAGTAGCTCTCTCGGAAGTTCCTGACGGTGCGGGCAATCTAATGACAAAGTTTGTCGCAAAACTTCAGGAAGGGCTTTCTGTGTCAGAGCTTTTTGTGTATTCGGCCTCTTTCCTTACGCCTCTTATCTATATTATTTACGAGAAGTTTCAGAATGCAGAGGATAATGCTGATTTTTCTGAAAAGCTGAGAGAAGCTTTTAAGGTTTTTAAGGGATATCAGCTTATGTCGTTTTTGGCCGCGGTGTCTCTTGCGATCACTGCCGTGGGTTTTACAGCTGTTAAAACAGATTTTGGTAGCTTTAGGAGTACTTTTCTCCATGCGTTTTTAGTGGGAAACTCTCTTTATATATATGTTTTTTCGCTTTTTTGTTGGTATCTTTCTTTGCTGGATAGTGTCGGCGGCGGGAAAGGTTTTTTTCGCCGCAAGGAAATTAATCAAAAAAAGATGCAAAGTGAATTCTCTGATAGATTGAGAAGGTCCGAGGGTTGATTATGAATGATTTTAATTTAAAGATCCCAGTACTAAAAGTCGAGCAACCCATCGGCACTTTCTTTGTCGCTGGTATCAGAGCCAGGGATCTTGTCGAGATTTCCTATTCAGATGTCCGTCGCTTGGCAGAAGATCAACGTGACTTGGAAAAGTATTTAGGTATCCAGCGTCCAGTTAGTAAAAGAAGAATAAACGAGATAAAAAAGTATATTGTAGGTGAAGATTCTACTTTCCCCACAGCAGTAGTTCTTGCAGTTGACGAGAAATGTGTTGTATTGGAACATGTTACTGACGAATTTTACTACTTGTCACTTTCCTCATACTCTCCTGAAGAAGGAGTAGATGATGAGCCTATTCCCAAGAGCAAGATAGCAAAAGTTATCGATGGCCAGCATCGAATCGCTGCCTTCATGGATGAAAACGACAATTGGACATTTGATGATGAGGCTAGAGTTTTTGATATAAATGTGTCTATTTTTGTAGGCGCTGATGTCGCTGAGCAAGCAAATATCTTTGCCACAGTAAATCTTGCTCAAACAAAAGTTAATCGAAGTCTAGTATATGATCTTACGGAGCTGGCAAAAACTGACAGCCCGTTTAAGACTTGTCATAATGTGGCTGTCGTTTTAGATGATGAGCCAACCAGCCCATTTTATAAAAGGATAAAAAGGCTGGGGACCGCTACGCCGGGCAGGAAAAGAGAGCCATTAACACAAGCCGCATTTGTAGAGTCACTGGTGCGCTTTATATCTGCTGATCCTGTAACAGATAGGAATATGCTTCTTGAGGGTAAAAGGCCTCGGAAAGCAGATCGTGCTGAGTTACAGAAACATCCTTTCAGGAATTTGTTCTTAGATGGAAAAGATCTGGATATTGCCGAGATAATTTATAATTATTTTGAGGCAGTGAAGGCTAAGTGGCCTAATTCATGGGAAAGGCTCGATGTGACTGGAAATTTGCTTCCTAAGTCAAATTCTTTCAAGGCGTTAATGAAGTATTTAAAAGAAGATGTCTATCTTGCCCTGGTAGGTGATGACATAGGAAGAGTGCCTGCTAAGGAAGAGTTTTTTCCTTTTTTTGATGATATTGAACTTGCGGATGAAGACTTTACTGCTCGGAACTTTGTTCCGGGAAGCGGTGGGCAATCAATGTTCCTCAAGCTGCTTAGGGGGCAAGTGACTCTGGAAGATATTGTAGAGGAATGATGTTGTTGCTGGGCCTTTTTAGGCCCAGCAACAAATGGTAAGCTCTTCGTATTTGCCCCTGTACTCACTTTTTCCAGAAAGCACACTGTTTCGTGATAGTGTGTTACGTCCTACGTAATCTCTATAGAGCTCCAATATTGAGTCATGGTATGCGTTTGTCAGTAATACCTTTGCTCCGCGATCCGTAGCGCGATCAATGGAGTTTTTTAAACGAACTTGATCTTCCCAAGAAAAAAGTTTTTCGTTGTATTTTACGAATCCATTGCAGTTGTGCCTGACTGTGTAGGGAGGGTCCACAAATACAAAGTCATTCTCTTGCGCTGTATCAATGGTCGCTTCAAAATCTGAGTGCGTGATCACTGAGCGACGGAGCAGCTTGGCGGTTTCCCGGAAGTTATCGGTATCAAGCACCACGTTTCGCTTAGTGCCTATCGGCACATTGAATTTCCCCGAGAGGTTGACGCGATAGAGACCGTTCCAGCAGGTTCTGTTTAAATAGATCATGCGCGCCGCGATCTCTTCCTGCTTGGTCGGCGTCTGGGCGCGCATGAAGTAGTAAAACTCTTCGGAGTGCTGCTCATGGTAGCTTTTTAGAAGCTTCTCCACCATGCGGTTCCGGTTTCTCAGGGCACGATATGTCGTGATGAGCTCCTGGTTAGCATCGGATAGCAAGGCCTGTTGAGGCTTCAAGTGGAAAAACACCGAGCCGCTTCCGAGGAAGGGCTCAATGTAGGTGTTGAACTCTGTGGGGAAGATCTCAGGATGATCGCGGACCAACCACCTTTTCCCCCCGGCCCATTTCAGAAAGGGCAGCACGATCTGCTCTGACATCTCATCATCCTGACACGAAATTCTGGGCGCTATGATACGTGGACCGTAGATCCAGCGCCATGGCCTAACGGGCCGTCACGTATGGCAATTCTCGCCACTGCGTCGTCCACCTCGGCGTGCGGTTCGCGCAGCGTAGGTGCCAGGCGGCCTTGGGGCTGGGCCGGCCCAGGGTGACGGTGTCGCGGCCCATCTTCTGGTTGAGCTGGTCCAGGGTGGCCATCAGGCGGTCGTTGCGCTCCCGATCGGCCTGGCGTTGGGGCGTGTCCAGCAGCGAGAGCTGCTGACGGTTAGCGTCGACCAGGTCGATCAGCATCACCCCGGCTTTCATAAACAGGTAGTTGGGCCGGTAGATGGCCTGCAGGGCCTGGGTGGCGGCGTGGAGGATCGGCCGGCTGTCGTCGGTGGGCTCGTCCAACTCGACAATCGCGCTGGGAGAGTACTGGGCCAGGTCGGGCCGGTGGCGGTTGGTCTTGAGGAACACATAGACGGCGCGGGCCTTGCTGTCCTGGGCGCGGAGCTTCTCGGCGCTGCGCTGGGCGTGCTGGCGGATCGCCTGGTGGATCTCGTCCTGGTTGCTGGTCAGGCGGCCGAAGCTGCGCGAGGTCATGATGCGGTCTCGTGGCCGGTTGGTGTCGTTCATCTCGATGCAGGGGGTGCCCTGCAGTTCCCGGGCGGTGCGTTCCAGGGTGACCGAGAAGTGGCTCCTAATGCGCTTGGGGTCCTGGGCGGCCAGGTCGGCGGCGGTGTGCAGGCCCATCAGGGCCAGGCGCTCCACCAGGCGGTGGCCCACGCCCCATACATCGCCCAGGGGCGTCTTTTCCAGCAGCGCCTGGGCATCCGGCGACCCGGGGGAGAGAACGCAGACGCCGGCATAGCCGGGTACCGACTTGGCGGCACGGTTGGCCAGCTTGGCCAGGGTGCGGGTGGCGGCCAGGCCTACGCAGACGGGTATGCCGGTGTAGCGCCGCACCTTGCGGTGGATCTCCTGGGCATGGTCCTGCAGTTGCCGGCGGCTAAAGCCGTCGCCGTGGATAAACATCTCGTCGATGGAGTAGGGCTCCACGCCCGCGCATAGCTCCTCGAGGACCTCGCGCACCCGCGCCGACATATCGCCGTAGAGCTCGTAGTTGGAGGAGAGCAGCACTACCCCCTGGCGACGCACCAGGTCGCGCAGCTCGAATGCTGGGGTACCCATCTCGACGCCCAGGGCCTTGAGTTCGGCGGAGCGGGCTATCACGCAGCCGTCGTTGTTGGAGAGCACGCCCACCGGGCGGCCCTCCAGGCGCGGCTGGAAGACTCGCTCGCAGCTCACGTAGAAGTTGTTGCAGTCGACTAATCCCACTGGGCCGATCATGGGTTACACCGGAAACTCGTGGATGACCGAGCGCACCACGCCCCACACCTGGCATTCCAGGTCGGCGATGGGGATGGGGGTGTAGCGCGGGTTACCGGAGCAGAGGTAGGGGCGTTGGCCGATGCGCTCGTAGCGCTTCACGGTGAGCTCGCCGTCGAGCATGGCCACCAGGATATGCCCGGGGCGCGGGTCAATGGAGCGATCGACGACCAGGATATCGCCCTCGTGGATGCCCAGGGGCCCCATGCTGTCGCCGGTGACGGTCATGAAGAACGTCGCCGCCGGGCGCTTCACCAGCCGCTCGTTGAGGTCGAGTGTGCGCCCCTCGTAGTCCTGCGCGGGGCTGGGGAAGCCCGACAGCCCGGCCCGGGTAAGGGGCAGGGGGTGGGGCAGTGGTAGCGGTGTTGGCGTGGGGTGTGGGTGCATGATCTTCGGCATCGTGGGGCCCTCTTGTCTTTCACTGTGAATTTATACAGTATCGCCAAGGCAGCCTCTACAGCCAACCGCTAATACAAGGCTGCCCGGAGAAGAAGAACGAGGCAGGGACGACATGCGACTGAACTACCTGGGCCCGGCGTGTCTGGGCATCAATCACCCCGCGCTGGAAGGCTACGACCTCTCGCGCTTCCGCCCGAGTTGCTACCTGGTGGAGGTAAGCGCCGAGGCGGGCGTCGATGGCCCGGTGATCGAGGGCGATGTGCTGGTGGTGGACGAGGCCCGGGCGCCGGGCCACGCCGATCTGGTGGTGGCTGAGGTGGAGGGGGAGCAGCGGCTATTCCGCACCCATCGCATTGGTGGGCGGATGCGCCTGATGCCCACCGCCGGGCCCAGAGAGTCGATCTGGGCTCGGCAACTGGATCTGCGAGGCGTGGTGGTGAGCCAGGCCAGGCGGTATGGGCTGTGAGCCTGCTGATCTCAGGATGCCTTGTTTTCGTCCAGAAGCTGTCTCAGGGCCTCGACGGACATCGTATCCTTGCCTCTATGAACCATCGCGTGACAATTCGGGCACAGAGGAATGAGATCTTTCTCCGGGTCGGTGTACACCGGCCCGTCTGATGAGGCGAGCTCTACGCGATGATGGACATGGATATAGTGCTTGCCATGCTCGCCATAGGTGCTCGCAAAGTTGAAGCCGCAGGCTTGGCAGTCATAGCCGAAGTGGGTGAGACAAGCGGCCCGTGCTGCAGGGTTACGCTCTATGGCAGTAGCGGTTACAGAATGGCGGCTGCCTTCCTGGTACGTCGCCGATTCTTCTTGCGGGGTTTCCTCTGCACCACACAGCACTAGCGTCCAACGCTGGTTGTAGCCATCTGCATAGCAGGCGCCAACCTCATGCCATAGCTGCTCGGCCGATAGATCGGTCAATTCTGCGGCGCGTTGGTGACTGTACTCACAAAGCTGGTCTTCCTCATCGAAGAAGTAGTCGCCCGTTACTCGGAAAACGCAGCGTCTGGCATTCAGGCTGCTGATGATGACGAGGTCACCAGGGCACATGCTCCGGTGGAAGTCCCATAGACTTGGGCCGCCGAGATGAGCGTTCTTCAGAGTCGGATAGGCGCCTTTGATGGCCTTTGTGATCGCTCGTGAATCCTTGGCAGCTATTTCGCGTAGATCGCCGATGTCATTCCAGCCTATCGCGATACGCCCCTGGCTTTTCATGGCCTCTACCGCAGCTAGACCTTGTTCGTGGTGAGCGACTAACCGCCAAATTTGCATAGTTCTTCTTCCTTCATCCCTGCGTTATAGGTCCAGAAGGTAACAGGCTCGCAGGGTATGTCATCACTGTCACTACTGTACCTAGGTTGTTGCCCCCTTCACCTCACACTGCACTCGGGTGCCGAAGCCGCTGTCGCCTAGGGTGTGCTCCACCTCGGTGACCAGCCAGGGCGTGACGTCGATCTCGGGCTTGAAGCCGCGGACCTGCAGCGGCGATTCGGGCAGCACATCCGCCCGGCCCAGGGCCAGGGTCAGCTCGAACTCGGCCAGACCGCGCTGGATACGGCGCCATTCGGCCTGGGTGGCATCCAGGGCATCGGATTCGCTGGCATAGGTAGGGCGTAGCTGTTTGGCGTTCTCGTCGCTGCCGGCGATCACGGTTCGGCGCTCGGCGCCGCTGGTGTCGTTCCAGTGGGCCTTCACGCCGGTGTAGGCGTCGCGGTCGGTGGTGCTGTAGCGGTGCTGGTCGCCGTCGCGCCGGGCCAGGGGAATGCTGGGCATGGCCTGGCCGCTGGCGGTCAGTGCCTCGCCGGCCTGGGTGAACAGCAGGCGACCGGACTTGATGGTGGCGATGGCGTCGAAGCGTTCGCCGAGCCGGGTCAGGAAGTTCAGGTCCGACTCATCCGTCTGGTCGATGTGACCGACGCGGATGCCGCCGAGCGTCTCGCCGACGACCGGCTCCAGGTCGTGGCGCTGGGCGATGGTGTCGACGATCTCGCGCAGGATGTGGTCATGCCAGCTTTGGGTGCGCTTGCCGGGGAGATCGCCGCGCAGGTCCGCCGAGCGGGCCCGAATGGTGAGCCGGTCGGGTGTGCCGTCGTGCTGCACCTCGTCGACCGTGAAGAGCCCCTTGTCGATCAGCCCCTCATCCTGCCACCCGAAGGCGACGGCCAGCTCGGCACCGCGGCGGGGCAGGGCAAGGGCGCCGTCATGATCGGCCAGGACGATATCCAGTTGGTCGGCCTCGAGGCCGCGTTGTTCGCGCAGCCTAAGCTGGATCAGGCGGCCGTTCACGCGTGGGGTGATGTCGGTGCCGTCCAGGGTGATGCGGTAGCCCGGGCGCCGGTAGCGGGTGGCGGTGGCGTCGTTCATGCGTAGGCCCCTGCCAGGCGGGCGACGGCGGAGGTGGTGAGGCTGCCGATCAGGTCGGTGCGGGCGTCGTCGACGTGCTCGAGCTGGAGGGTGAAGTCGATCTTCGCCGGGGCGCCGTCGCGGAAGAAGCTGCTCGAGGTCTCCTCGACGCGGGTGATGACCCAAAGCCCGTATTGCCTGCCGGTGCCCTCGACCAGCGGCCAGGCCTGGCCCTGGTCGGCCATGTCGCGGATCTCGTCCAGGTCGATGCGGCCGCCGGTGAACTCGGGCAGTAGCGTGCCGGACAGCGTGATGCTGTCGTCCCCGGGGCCGACGAACTGATAGGCGGGGCGATCGCCGACCCGCGACTGGCTGGTGTGGCGCCATTGGGTGGAGCGGCGCAGTTGCTGATAGGGCACGCTGCGCGTCGCGAAGACGAACATGCCGAGGGCCATAAGCATGGTGGGGCCTCCTGGTGGTGGGTCAGTCGATATCCAGCAGCGACGAACGGCGGCGGGCGGCGGCGCTGCGTTCGGCGTCGGCCAGGGCGCGCTGCACTTCCTGGGCCACTAACTGGCCGATCTGCCGCTCGTCCGTGCCTGGGGCGGCGTTGACGGTGATATGGATGTCACCCAGGGTGATGCCGCCCTGGGCGTGTTGCTGCGGGCTGGCCAGCGGCGGCCGGGTGTCGAAGCGGATGGGCTCCTGCGGGGCGATCGCCGGCATGGCCGCGGCCTGCAGGGTGGCGGCGCCCAGGGCCAGCCCAGCACCCGCGCGGGAGACCCGCCGGGCGATGTCGCGCACGCGCCGGGCGGGCTCGTCGCGCTGGGCGTCGAGGCCCGCATTCAGGCCATCGACGGTATAGCCACCGAACCGGGCGAATACCCGGGAGGGTGAGTTGATGTCGAGCACGTCGGCGAACCAGCCCTTCACGCTGTCGGCGATCCCGACCACTCGGTCCCGGAGGTCGGCGAGCCGGCCCGTCAGGCCGTCGATCAGGCCCTCCACCGTCCAGTCGCCGAATTGGGCGAAGACGCGCGACGGCGAGTTGATGCCTAGCGTCTCCATAAACCAGCTCCTGACGCTCTCTCCCATCCCGGTGATGGCGTTGCCGAGGCGCCCCAGGCCGGCGGTGATGCCGCCAATAAAGCCGTCGATGACGGTGCCACCCAGGCCGCTGAGCGTGCCGGGCAACTCGACGCCGAGGGCACCGAGTGCGGTCGAGATGCCACGCCACAGCAGGCCCAGGGGCGACCAGTCCAGCAGCAAGCGACTTACGCCACCGATGCCCCCGGAGAAGGCGGCCTTGATGTCCTTCCAGCGCTCGCCGAACCAGCCGGCGATCGAGTCCCAGTTGCGGTAGACCAGGTAGGCCCCGGCGGCGAGGGCGGCCACCGCGGCGACGATACCCATGATGGTCAGGCTCACCGGGTTTAGCGAGAGCAGGGTGAGGGCGTAGTTGACCATGGCGATCGGGCCGAGGACCGAGCCGAGCAGCACCATGAAGCCGCCGCCGATGGCCACCAGGGCGGCGAGGGCGGCGGCCGCGGTGGCCAACTGGCCGGTGAGCGCGGGGTTTTCCTTCATCCAGTTGCCCACGGCGCGGGTGACCCCGGTGATGTTCTGGATCAGCCCGCGCAGGGGCCCCTCGTTGGTATCGGTGAGGGTGATGCCGATCTCCTGCCAGGCGCTGTTGAGCGACCTGAGATCGCCACCGATGTTGTCGGCCATGGTCCGGGCCACCCGGGCATTCTCGCCGGCGGCTTGGGTGAGGATATCGGTGAAGGCCTCGATGCCGGCGGAACCCTGCTGGTTGATCATCTCGGCCATGCCGGCCGCCGGTTCCTCGCCGAAGATGGCCTTGAGGTACTCCATGCGCTCGGCGTTGCCCAGCGATTCGGTGGCCCGGGCCACGTCGGAGAGGATCCGCGGCACGTTGCGCATGTTGCCCTCGGCATCCTGGATATTGATGCCCAGGGCCTCGATGGCGCCGGCCGCCGCGCCGGTGGGCGCCGACAGCCGCAGCATCATGGCACGCAGGGTGGTGCCGGCCTGGCTGCCCTGGATGCCCACGTTGCCCAGCAGCCCGGACATGGCGGCGGCCTCTTCGAGGGATAGGCCCATCTCTCTGGCCACGGGGGCGACGTACTTCATTGAGTCGCCGAGCATCTCGAGGTCGACGTTGGCCCGGGTGGTGGTGGCGGTCAGCACATCGCCGACGCGGCCCATCTCCGCCGGGTCGAGGCCGAAGCCGGAGAGGATGTTCGAGGAGATGTCGGCGGTGCGGGCGAGGTCGGTGCCGTTGGCCAGCGCCAGGTTGAGCATGTCGGCCATGGAGGCCTCAATGGCCTCCGGCGAGAAGCCGGCCATGGCGAGGAAGCCCTGGGCATTGGCCGCTTGCCCGGCGTTGAAGGCGGTGCTCGAGCCCAGCTCACGAGCCTGTTCGCGCAGGGCCGCGAGACGCTCGTCGTTGCCGTCCAGGCGAGTCAGGGCCTGCACGCGGGACATGGCCTCGCCGAACTCGACCCCGGGGGCGAGCAGTCGCGCGCCGGCGTAGAGCGTCGCACCGCCGGTGGCCAGGCCCGCCGCTCCGGCACCGGCCATGCGGCCGGCCCGGCCGATGTTGCGGTCGTAACGGCTTCGCGCCTGGGCCGCGTGGCGTTGCTGATCGGCCAGGCGCTTGAGCTTGCGGCGCTGGTCTTCCACGGCCTGGTTGGCTTCCTGCATCTCGCTGGCCAGCCGCTGCTGGTCGCGGCGCAGGTTGGCGGTGCTGATGCCACTCTCGTTGAGCGAGGTACGCAGCCTCTGCAGTTGGCGGCGCTCGTCGTCGTGTCGCCGGGAGAGCCGGCGCGCCTGCTCGATGGCCCTACGGCGCTCGGCGACCAGGGAGGCGGTGTCGCCCTCGTGGGTGCGCATCTGCTGGGAGAGGCGTCGGATGCGCTCCTGCTGCTCGTGGAGTGCCCTGGCGGTCTCGCCGGACTGGTTCTTGAGGGTGCGGAAGGAGCTGACGTTCTTCTGGACCGCCTGCAGTTGCCTGAGGCGGTCGCGGTTTTCCCTCATGGACTGGGCGGCGCCCTGGGAGGCGCGATCGATGGCCTTGAGTGGCCGCGAGGCCTTATCGGCGGCGTCGAGGATGACTTGTAGCTTGAGATCGCGCGCCATGGCGGGCTCCGTGGTCGTCGGCACCGCTGCGCTTGCGCGCCCGTTCGCGCCAGTCCATCAGTTCGCGCAGGGTGAAGTCCGCGCAGTCGGTGGGAGTCCAGTGGAAGGCGATGGCCAGGTCGGCCATCGCGTCTTCTACTTGGGTGGGGAGGTTTATGCGGTCTCGCCCTTGGCCCGCTTCGTCAGCAAAAAACCGGCGATCTCGCCGCCGCACTGCACCAGGTCGGCCGGGTCCATCTGGCGCACTTCGGCCGCCGTCAGTAAGGGGTTGGAGATCCGTGGAATGAGGGTGATGAGCGCGTCGGTCTGCATCTGCAGCACCTCGGCCAGGGAGACGCCGCGCAGCTCGCCGGCGGAGGGCTTGCGCAGGGTCAGCTCGGCGATCTCGGTCTCGCCGCGCTTGAGTGGGGTGTCGAGTTCGATGGTGGCGGTGATGGCTTGGGGCTTGGTCATGTCATGGATTCCTTGTGGGTTACATCAGGCCGCGGGCCGCGAACAGGATCGCGGCGAGGCCGAAGAGGGTGGCGCCCCAGATGGCTGCCAGGGCGAGGAGAAAACCGGCACGGTCTGCACCTTGCGGGGTCATGTCAGATTCCATTCATCACAGCGATGATGTCGGGAAGGCGCCAGGCTATGGCGACGGCGGACACTGCCAGGCAGCAGGCGATGAAGGCGCTAACTGTGGGCCAGAGGCCATGCTTGTCGATGCAAGATTTCATGAGCTCTACCAATAAGCTAAAATGATTCAAGCTGTTTCCTTGGCTATCTCAAGGATTCATCCAGAGCGCCCCGCCGGCCCCATACCGGCGGGGCGTTCGTCGTTTACAGGCCCAGGGCGCGGCGGCGCTTGGCGAGCATGTCCTCGCCGTTGACCTTGAACACGTAGTTGGGGAGATCGATCTCGATCTTGGTGGTGCCGTTGATGGCCAGCTTGTAGTAGCTGAGCGTGCTGGTGACCTGGTGCTCGGTGTTCTCGCCGGACTGGGCGTCACCCATGTCGATCTCGGTGTGGCGGCCGCGCATCACGACCTCCACCGCATCGACCTCGTCGACGTCGTCACGCTCGTAGCTGCCGGTCATGCGCAGTAGCTCGGCATCGATGCGCGAGCTGCCGAAGTTGTCGAAGATCGACTCGACCAGGCCGCCGACGGTCCACTGGCAGGTCAGCAGGCCGTCCATGCCCATGTCGATGCCGACCGCGCCGTCCATTCCGCCGCCGCGCCACTCCTCGATCTTGCGGGTGAGGGTGGGCAAGGTGACGGACTGGATGACGCCCTGCCAGCTGTCGCCGTTGCTGAACAGGTTCAGGTCCTTGAGCTTTTTTGGGAGTGCCATGGGTCAGCTCCTTACGAGGTGGCCGCGACGCGCTGGGCGAAATCGGCCAGATATGAATCGGTGATGCGCTGTTGAAAGCCGAGGTCCTCCAAGGGCGGCACCGGGGTGTAGTCGTAGTCGATGCGCAGCTTGCCGGCCTTGAGCGACTCCTGGGTGTTGAGCTCGTCGTTGAGCCAGGCCTGGCCGTCGACGATCAGCCCCAGGCTCTTGAGTTCGCTGAACTTGGCGTTGATGCCTTCGATGATGTCGCGGGCTAGGGAGGCATGCTGAAGTGGTCCAATTGGAGCGGACACCCCGATAAGCCTCATAATGGAGGCCATGGAGGTGTTCATGACCAAGAAGACTCGACGTCGGTTTTCCGATGACTTTAAGGCCGATGCGGTGAGCCTGGTGATCGATCAGGGGTATTCCGTATCCGAGGCCGCCCGGCGCCTGGGCGTGGAGCGCAGCGTGCTGGACCGCTGGTGCCGCAAGCACCGTCAGCAGGTCTCCGGTACCCCGGGGCGGCATGAGGATGATCGCGATGCCGAGATAAAGAAGCTCCGCGAAGAAGTTCGTAAGCTTCAGATGGAAAAGGATATTTTAAAAAAGGCGGCGGCCTTCTTCGCCAAAGAGTCGAGCTGAAATACCAGTTCATCGAGTCGGAGAAGGCCACCTATCCCGTGGCCGTGTTGTGTCGGGTCATGCAGGTCAGCCGGAGTGGTTTCTATGCTTGGCGGCAGCGTGGCCCTGATGACCAGCGTCAGGCCTTGCTGCGTGAAGTCAGCGAGATCCATCACCGGAAACGCGGCAGCTATGGCAGCCGCCGTATGGCCAGAGAGCTGCGACGTCGCGGCTACGACGTTGGCCGCTACCAGGCCCGGAGCCTGATGCGGGAAGCCGGCGTAGAGGCACGGCAGCGGCGCCGCTGGCGTCATACGACCGACAGTGAGCATAGCCTACCGGTGGCACCCAACCTGCTGAACCGCCAGTTCATGGTGGCGGCACCGAACCAGGTTTGGGTGGCCGATATCACGGCGATCTGGACGCTGGAAGGCTGGCTCTATCTAGCGGCGGTGCTTGATCTCCATGACCGGCAGTTGGTGGGCTGGGCGATGGCGGACCACATGCGCACGCCGCTGGTACTGGATGCTCTGGAGATGGCCGTGGGCCGCCGGCAGCCCGATGAAGGACTGCTACATCACAGTGACCGCGGCAGCCAATACGCGTCGCATGACTACCGGTCCACGCTGGCTCGGTACGGGCTCCAGGCCTCGATGAGCCGGAAGGGGAACTGCTGGGACAATGCCGTTATGGAGCGGTTCTTCGGCTCACTGAAGAGTGAGTGGCTGGCTGGTCAGCGCTACTGGAGCCGCCAGGCTGCACGGCGGGACGTGATCGACTACATCGAAATGGAGTACAACAGCTGCCGGCTCCACTCGACCCTCGGCTACCAGACGCCGAGGGAGATTGAATTGGCAGCTGCAGCTTGAAAATGTGTCCGCTCTGACTTGACCAGAACATGCATGGGCTTGTCCACGGCCCACAGGTGCGCCTCGGCGATGGTGTCGGCGAGGATCTGCGCGGTCCGGGTGTAGTTCTCGAACGGGAACAGGGACTGCGGGCCGGCGCAGGTGCGCGAGCCCCAGAAGCGGTAGCCGCCCTGTTGGATAAGGGTGGTGACGTCGGCGGCGTTGAGGGTCCCTGCATCGGTATTCGGCGACTGCAGGTCCCAGAACACGTCGCGATCGATGCCGGTAACGCCGTTGACCACGACATTGGACAGGGTCTTGTGCCAGCCCACCTCCTGGTCGAGCTTGGCGCGCAGGCCGAGGGCCACAGCGACCGGGCTGATCGAGACCGTGCCGGCGGCATCGGTATCGAAGGCTTGCCACTGCGGCCAGATGATCATCAGCTCGCGGGCCCCGAACTGGTCGCGGTAGGCGGTGGCGTCGGTGACGGTCGCGCAGTCATGGGCGTAGGCGTATCCGAAGGCGCGTAGCTGCTGCAGCACCGAGACCATGGCGGTGGCCACCGGCTGGGTATCGAGCCCCGGTACGCCGATGATGCGCGGAGTGACGCCCAGCTTCTGGTTGGCGGTGAGCAGCGCCTGCAGGCCGGTGCGCTGGCCGGTCTCGGTGGTGGTGCCGATGACGTTGGCAGTGGTCTCGATCTCGTCGATGCCTTCGGCGACGCGCACCACGACGATGATCGGTTTGGCCTGGTTGCCGATGGTGGTGAGGGCGTCCTTGAGCGTGCCGGTGGTGCCAGCCTTACCGATCGCGGTGTCCACATTGGTGACCAGGGCGGGCTGGTCGAGGGGAAACGTCGCCTCGTCGGCATCCGGTGCGGTGCAGACCACGCCGATGACGGCAGTCGAGATCGTGCGGATAGAGCGGGTGCCGTCGTTGACCTCGGAGACGCGCACGCCGTGGTGGTATTGGTCGAGTGCCATGGGAGGCTCCTGCGCAGGATTCAGCCTGGGTCTTCCAAAGAAAGACGTGAATTCACGCAGGTATCGTGCGATGCAGGCGGGCAGGGTGTTAGCGGCGGCGGGTGTGAGTGGGGGGACTCACACCCGGGACCCCGCAGAAACCACACGCTTAGTTGATCCAGGCCAGCAGGATCGGCTGGGCAAACCAGGAGAAGGCTCCCAGTGCCGGCAAAAGGATCGACAAGCCAAGGCAGAACCGGATGAACGGCGAAGCCGGTAGCTCAATCTTGAGCCATAGCCATTGGATCGAGGCTCTCCCTGATCTACGATGTGCCATGCAATAACCCTGTGTTGAAGGCGCGCCAACGCCTGATGCATTTCAAGCCCCGTTCCCCCCGGGGCTTTCCTATTTCATCCCTTCGTCATCTGGTGGCCGATTATCTCGCACCGCTCCACGCTGTGCTGGGTGTCGTCGGTTCCCATATGGTCAGGTAGGGGCAGGCCTGACAGGTCGTGGTATTGAGAATCGTCAGTGCATCGTAGTGCCTTGGCCTCTCAAACTGGTGATAAAGGGCTTTAAAACAGAATCTTGTTGCAAGGTGTGCGGTGTTGTAACTGTCGCAATGCCCACATTGACCTTGTGGAACATCTCGTGTAGATGCAGGTGCAGCTTCATGTCCTTGTCCTCCCTCAGGTTCATCACTAGCCACCAAGGATCGAGCTTGAGATAAGCCAGCTCGCTGATCATTCCGGCGTCTAGCCGTGGCGAGATGCCATCAGAGTGACGCCTCGATGTTGAGGTTGTCACTTGCTGTACGTTGTGTATGCGCCATCTACAACAGCAGTCACCCCTTTGGGGTGCGAGCCGCCGCTGCGAGCGGGGGGGTGGCCACTAGGCCGATGACCGCGGTGGCCACGGTGCGGATCGGTCGGGTGTCTTCGTTGATCTCGTGGAAACGGACGCCGAGATGGTAGTCCTGGGGCAGGGGGAACCCCTGCTCAGGTGAGAATGACGGTCGGCGTTATGCTTGCGTGGGAGCGGGCGAGGGAGAGTGCTGTGGATGCTCGATTTACAAACAATGTTTCAGCTCATATCATTAGCCGCTGCTTATTAAAAAGGAAGTTTTTTATATGTACCGAGGATTTGCTTTAGGTGTTGTGTTTATTTCCTGTTTTTATGTTGTTGGTTATATATATAAATATAGCTTTTTTGGTCATATTACCAATGATTTTGGCTGGCTTAGCTTGGTTTCGGTTGACTATGTTGGGTGGGGTGTGTATGCGCTTTTAGATATAGTTAGAATTCACTTTGTCATGTTGGTGGTGTGCTTTGCGGCCTCGTTGACATATTTCTCACAGGTTGTTGGTTATTTCTATAAAAGTACGCGGGTTATCTTGAAGGGTGATTTTGTTAGGGATTTTTCTCGTGCTTTTTCAGTGTTGTTTGCGGCTTTTATTTATTATATATTTGGCGTAATTGCGCTTATGGTTATAGTTTCTGTTTTTGAGGATGTTACAGAATTGGGTAGAAAAGATCTGGTTAGCTTATTGAATTCTGGAAGGCAGGATGAGATATGCTTTTTTGAAAGCAAGGAGTGTTTTGGTGGAAAACTTATGTATTCTAATGGTGATGTTTTTGTTTTTTATCATCACTCTATTGATGAGCCAATGTCAGGAAGGTTGATGTTGGTTAGCAAAAGAGAGGCCAAGGTTGAAGTGGGCTGGAATCCTGGGGCAAGAGATAGAGTTAATGGAGAACCCGAAGGAACTTAAAAAAAGCCCGCGATTAGGCGGGCGATGTGCATTCTGGAAATGCTGATTGGTGCTCACCACACCACCGCCTCGATCCCCATCCGGTCGCTAGAGTCCAGTGCTGCGTCAATGGCGTCCTTCCGGTCCCAGCTGCGCTGGTAGATGTCCTCGATATGCGCCAGGGCGGCGAGAGTGAGGGTGTCCATATGCTCAGGTGTCAGCAGCCGGGTCACGTTGGACAGGCCGCGGAAGGGCATCACCGGATCGGTCACGCCCTCGGCTACCAGGCGCTGGGCCTTGGCGTTTAGGCCCAGCAGGTTGATTTGATCCTGGGGGCGGGTCTGGACCACGTCTGGCTCGCCGGCGATGTCGTAGGGTAGGCCAGCGGCGAAGGCCGCATCGCGGGCTGTGTCGATCTCACGGCGCTTGCGCTCGGCGAGATCCTCCAGGGGCTCGGGCGGGGCCTCGCCCAGGGCATCGGCCGGTGGCTCGGTACCGAGTTCGGTGATCTCGTGACGCTGACCGTCCTCGGTCCAATAGACATGGCCGCGCCAGTCCGGCACGAGCTCCCAAGCCTCACCCGTCCAGCGGGCGGCCTGGTGCTCGCCAGTGGCCGGGGGCTCCTGATCGGTCGCATTGGCTGGGCTACGCGGTTGCCGGCTCATCGGATCGGTAGGCGCCTCGCGGCCGGCGGGATCGATAACGGTGCCATCAATAGGGTGGATGTCCCAGATACGCATGGCAGGCTCCTAGATCTTGGTCAGGTAGATAACGGCGTTGTTACGGGGTCGGGTCTCGGAAGCGATTTTCCAGTTAGATGGAGCTATGGAGCTGGCATAGTACGTTCGGAGATATACACCCGCGGCAACACCGTTGTTATCTCCCCCACCCCCCGCTCTTGGGTCTCTTATTGCGCCGCTCGGGTATTCATGATCATAAAATGCGGCATTAACATCTCCCTCTATGGAATTGCCGCCCGAACCTGTTGTCGTGGGAAGATAATGAAAGTGATCTTGAAACGCATCGAGTTGGTGAGAGCCCAGCTGTCGACCTGAATCGATACCCCTGCCGTGATCCCAGCCCCGCTTGAACTCGCCCCGGTCATCCGGCAACTGGAAGGTCGTGTTCCCATCCCCAGCTCCGTAGAGCGTCCCGATCGCAGAGAAGACGCGCCGGTAGTCGCCACGGCTCACCTCGGAGCCATCGTTTTCGATATAACCCTCGGGCAGGGTCTCCGAGCGCCACTCGATGGTCGCACCCGGCTTTACGCCATCCCACTCCATCCAGATATGCGGGCGATTGGCGGGGTTCGTCGGATCGACGCCCTGGACAGTGCCGACTTGGTCCCGGTCGTAGAACTCGTAAAAGGCACCGTTGCTGCCGCGCACCACCTCGCCAGTGGTGTAGATCCGGGTGGGGTCATAGGTCGCGAACTGTGTCGTTGCCCGGACAGCGGCGTCGCCGTCATCCGCATACTGCCGCGTGGCCAGCACCACGCTGGGATCAATCTTCAGTTCCACGTTGGCCGTGTTGCTGACGATGAGGTGCATACGCACCACCTGATTTCGGCCGCTGCCCTGGGCAAGCAGGGGCTTGTAGCTGGGTGGGCAGTTGGCCACCGCGACGAAGTCTCCGTCCTCGTCCTCAAGGCCGAGCTCGCGGATCCACCAGCCGCCGACGTTGGGTGGTAGCACGAGCTCGGCGATCAGGATCGCTGGGTTGGCCGGGTCGACGGAGAGCTGGTTGATGGCGGCGCGGTACACCTGGTTGATTAACGTGGTCTGGTCGGGCTGCGGCACCGGATCGGTACCGTTAGCGTCGCCCAGCAGCATGTGGGTGAGCTTCCAGGGCTGGCCGAGGGCGTTGGCGTTGGCCTGCTTGGCCTCGCCGACGTCGGTGAGAAAACCGCCGAAGGTGGAGTTCTGGTCAATCATGCAGGTGGATATCCATCGTGTCGTGGGAGGTGATGGCCAGGGCCTGCCGCGTGCGGCAGATCACGTCGATGTCGGGCGACTCCCAGGGCAGCACGTCGAGTTCGTCGCCATCGTTGATGGCCACGCCGACGTGGGCGGTCAGGGCGCTGCTCAGGGTGATGTCGAGGCCGGTGATATGCCGCGTGAGCGGTTTCGCCTCGGCGATGAGCCGCTCGAGCTCGATGAACATCGCCTCGGTGATGCCCTGGTCGAGCACGCCGATGCGCAAGGTGAAGGTGCCGCGCGGGCCAGGCGGTTGGGTTTGCCACCACTCCGAGACTTCCAGTAGGTAGCCGAGCGGCTCGACGACACGGCGTAGCGCCGAGATCGTGCCTTTCTTCCGGTGGACAAAGTAGGAGCTGCGGATCACCGAGCGCTTGGCGGCCTCCGGCCAGTCGGGATCCCAGCGATCCACCGAGAACGCCCAGGCCAGATAGGGCAGAAGGGCGACCGGGCAGCGGTCCGGATGCCAGAGGTCGCGCAGCGGTACCGGAACCCGCTCGATTTCCGCCAGCGCCTGGGCGGACGAGCGTTCCAGGACGGTGGCGTTGGGTGGCAACAGCGATAACGCCTTAGCCATCGATGCCTCCCAGCGTGACGTCAATGCCGTTGCAGTAGGCGGCCTGGGTGAGATCGAGCAGGATATGGCTGGCCGGCGAGATCAGCTCGACGTGCATCACGCCCTCCACATGCAGTGCCGCCTCGATGGCGTCCCGGTAGACGCTGCGGCCCAGCTTGAGCAGGGCGGCGGCATAGTCGTCGGCACGGCGCTGGGCCGCGTCCAGGATCAGCTCCTGTTCGGGGCCGTGGCCGGCGTGCAGGTGCAGCACTGCCTGGATGGCGAACTCGGTGATGGCGGCCGACTGGACCGTGACGCGATCGCCGACGGGGCGAACGTCCTCGGGTGTGAGGGCGGCCTCGACGATATCGAGCAGGTCCTGTGGGGCCTCGCCGTTTCCCAGCCGGGAGAGCACGGTGACGAGCGCTTCGCAGGGCTCGGGGGAGATGGCCCTGGCATCGGCCACACGGCCGTCGGCGGATCGCGCGTAGAACTCGTAGGCGCGGGTGGGGCCAGCGACGCTTAGCCCCTCGAAGGCCTCGGGGCCGCGCAGGCGCAGGTCATCGTCCGGCTCCAGGGTCGGCGGCACTGGCGGCACGGCCGTCGAGTCGCCGGGATCGACGGTCAGCCGCTTGACGTTGAAGTTGGCGACCAGGTTGTCGAGGTCGCCGTTGCGCGCGTGGGCGATCATCACCGCCCGGGCGGCTTCGTTGACCCGCTGCCGCCAGTGCAGCTCGCGATAGGCGTTCTCTTCCAACAGCTTGGTGAGCGGCTCGCTTTCCAGCGCGAGGGTGGCTTCCACCTCGGCGCGCCGGCTCTCGCCGACCAGGTCGAGCAGCCGCTCCTTGCGCTCGGCGAGGATGGCCTCGTAGTCGAGTTCCTCGACGACGTCGGGCGCGGGGAGCTGCGACAGGTCGATGGTGCCGGTCATGTGATCGGAACCTCGAAGGAGACGGTTTCACCGGAGTCGATGAGGCGAGCGACGATGGCGAGGTCGAGACGCCCCGGGCGCTCGGTGGAGACCTGGCGGGTGATCTGCTGCACGCGGATCCGCGGTTCCCATTTCATGAGCGCGACGACGGCCGCCGAGTAGGCGCGCAGTGCCGTGGCTTCGTTGAGGGGCTGGTCGATCAGCTCGGGCAGCAGCGAGCCGTAGTCGCGACGCATGACCCGCGAGCCGATCGGCGTGGTGAGGATGTCGCTCACGCTCTGACGGATATGCTCGAGGCGATCCAGGGCGCGACCGCTGGTGGCATTCATGCCGGACATTAGACGGGCCCTCCACTCTGGCCATCACCGGGTACCACGCCGCCGTGCTTATGGGTGTCGCCGATATTGGTGCCGTTATGGGTCAGCTCACCGCCGGCCTGGGCGTAGCTACCTTGGCGGGCCATATCGCCCTGGTGAGCGATGTTGCCGAGCCAGGAGGTGCCGCCCGGGGCCTCGATCTCGATACGACCGGGCAGCTTGATTCGAAGCACGCTGGTCTTGTGGTCGTACTCGAACAGGGCAGCGTCGGGGAAGATGCGCCGGCAGAGCTCGGGTAGCGCCGTCGGGGCGGGGTGGGCATCGGAAAACAGCCCGGTCAGCACTACCCCGGCCGCGGGATCGCCGCCGGGCGAAAACACCACGACCTGCTCGCCTTCAGTGGGCGGGTTCCAGTCCCGGGTGGTGCCGGCGCGGCCTTCGATCCAGGGCAGCCAGTCGGTCAGCAGCTCGCCGGATTTCACGCGCACGCGCGCCGCCTGATGATCCACCGCGGCGATGGTCCCGGTGCGGATCAGGTTGTGAATCAGGCGGAGGAGCTCGGTGATAGTCATGCCGCTATCGTGCTGCGGCGGCATTGGCAGGCGAAGTGGGGGCGGGTGTGAGTCGAGGGACTTACACCGGGTCCAGGTGGGTCAGCAGCGAGTCGAAGATCAGCCGACGGTCGGCCTCGGTGAAGCCGAGCAACTCGCGCTGGGGATACTCGATGGTCGGGCCGTCACGGCCGACGCGATCGCGGAGGCCGTACTGGTGGGTCTTGGCGAGCCGGGCGACGCTGCCGAAGAAGCCCACCACGGCGGTATCGCCGCGTGCGGTGGCCTTGAGCCACTTGACGTTAGAGAGCTTGCCGAACATGGCCCGGCGACGGATGCCACCCTGGCGTGCCCGCCACTTCTGGGGCTTGCGCGGGGCGTAGGGCGTGCCGTCGGGGTTGGTCTGCGCCCGGATGCGTTCGCGTTGGCTGCGGCGCAGGTCGCGGGCGACGGAGCGCGCCAGTCGGCGGCGCTCCTTGGCGTCGAGCCGGGCCAGTAGCGGGGCGACCCAGTCCTCCAGGGCCTGCAGGTCATCCGCCATCGGAGTCCACTTCCCCCCATTCAGACGCCAGGGTGTAGTCGTCGTCGGTATTGGTGTCGCGGATCAGCAGCTGCCAATGCTGCGTCACCGGGCAGGCATCGAGCTCGAAGCGGGGCAGGGCACGATCGACTCGAATGGTGCCCGCCTCGCAGTCCACCTTGGCGATGACGCGCTCGGTGAGCCGCACGCGCAGGGCGAGGTCCACCGAGCGGTTGCTGAGGATCTCGGCCTCGAAGCTGACGGCCTCGCCGGGCTCCGCATCGGGCTGGTACTCGGCGAGCCACTGCAACAGCGGCACCATCACCGTGTCCAGGTCGTCGCCGAAGTCGGTCAGGACCAACTGGGCGGCGTACTGGTACTCATGGGACAGGTTGCGGCCGCGGCGAAACTCGATGCTGCCTTCCTCGACGAAGGTGAGCAGCCGGTCTGGATCCCGGGCCAGCGAGGGGACAGCGCCGATCAGCCGCTGTCGCAGCAGGTGCAACTTCTTCATGGGCGGGCCTCGAGCAGCTCGACCAGGCCGTTGTGGCGTGTGGCGCAGTCGTGATACTGGCGGGCCCAACGGGCCAGGGTGAGAGCGACGTCCTGTCCGGTGCCGTCAGTCAGTGCCGGCAGGGTCGCGGGGCAGGGGCGCAGCAGGCCCTGCTGGATCGGGTCGGCGCCCGGCGGCGGCGTCGTTGAGCAGGCGGATAGCGTCGTCGCCAAGGCAAACGCGCTGATAGATCGGCTTCTGCACTTCACGAATGATCCCTCGATCGATAATGCGTTCGTTGGCGTCGAGCTCGGCCAGGCGCGCCTCGACGGCGTGGGCGATGCGTGATTCCCGGGCGAGCGCGGCGTCGATGGCCTGCTGGGCGGCCCGTTCGGCGGTGAGGCGCTGGCTGTCCTCCAGCCAGCCGCGGGCCTGCCAGCTGCCGGCGGCGGTGGCCACCAGCAGCAGGGTGAGGCCGGCGAGGCGGGCGCGGGTCATGCGGCGTGAACCTCCGGCTCGATGTCCTGGCAGATGGCGTTGACCAGGACGTCGCCGATGGCGGCGACCAGGCGGCCCCGGTTGGCGATGTACTTGGCCAGGTCGTGCTTGTTGCTGACGAAGAACAGCTCGACGATCAGCCCGCCGCCCTGGCTGACAAAGGCCAGGCGGCTGTGCTGGCCGGAGGCCTCGCCCTTGGCGCCGCGGTTGGCGATACCCAGGGTGTCGGCGATGGCCCGGCAGAGGGCATTGCCCAGCGGGTAGTGGTGGCCGTGGCTGAGGGTCTCGACGCCGGTGGCGGCGGGGCTGGCGGCGGCGTTGCAGTGAAACTCGACGGCCAGGTCGTGGGCCTTGGCGGCGCCGATGGCGTCGCGCAGTGGCAGGTTCTGCCCCGGGGCGCCGTCCTTGTCGAAGATGACCCGGGCGCGCAGGTAGTCGGCGAGCAGGTCGCGAAACTCGAGGACGATATCGGCCTCGGTGCGGCCGTGGCCGACGGCGCCGGGGTCGCTGTCGCTATGGCCGGCGGAGATGAACAGGCTCTTTTCCTGCAGGGCGGCGTAGTGGCGCATCAGTGCCTCCAGCGGAGTAGGTGGGCGAGGTCGCCCCGGCAGCGCAGCAGCAGGGCGGCGATGGCCACCAGCACCAGGGCCAGGCCGGCGGCGGCGGGCACGCCAGTGGTCACGATCCTGGCGGCGAGGAGGGTGCAGGCGGTGATGGCCACCCAGGCGATGACGCCGAAAACGGGACGGTAACGGCTCCCCCGCCGGCGATAGGTGAGCAGGCGCAGGATGATCACCAGGGTAGCGATCAGCGCGGTGGTCTCGGCGATAGTCACTTCCTCCCTCCTAGCCAGGCGCGGAGGTCGAGGGTCTTGGCGCCCTCGATCAGTCGTAGCCCGGCGGTGATGGTGACAGCGGACGCGATAAAGGCGGCGACGGAGGAGTGGTCGATCATGCCGCCGAGCATGGCGGGCCCTCCTAAGTAGCCGATCAGAAACGAGATGACCAGGTAGGCCAGGCGCTCGAAGAGGCCGAGATCCTTGGCGCTGATCACGAAGAGGGCGGCGCCGCAGAAAGCGCCGACCACGGCGTTGGCATCGATGCCGGGCAGTAGCCCGATCAGGGCGGCGGTGACGGTGGCGGTGCCGGCGGCAGTGGCGGTGCTGGGTTCGGCCATGGGTGTCCTCGGTATCAGGTCCAGAGCTGGACGGTGGGCCGCCTGGGCGGCTCGGGGGCGATGTCCGGCAGCCGCACCGGGGTGCCGTGAGGCAGCACCGGCCCGAGATCGGCGAGGCCGGGGTTCGCATTCAGCACCTGCTCGGTGATGCCCTGGGTGCGGCCGTAGACGCGATAACAGATGGCATCGAGGGTGTCGTGTTGCCGGGCCCGGACGGTACGGGCCATCAGATCAGCTCGACGGTGCTATGCGGGCGGCCTTCGATCTCGCTGATCGCCCAGGCGGCATCGCGGCGGTAGCTGTCCGCCGGCTCGGTGAGCTGTTCGCCGCGATCGCGTCCGCTGTTGGTGGCGTCGTAATCTGCGTAGTGCTCGAGCAGGCTGGCGTGCGCCAGGGAGAACACCGCGCGGCGGTACAGCCCCGGGTAGATGCCGGGCGCCTGCCAGATCGGCACCGGCACCGCGTCCACCGTGGGGTGGCCGGCCTCGACCTGGCGGGCCTGCCAGTCGCGCAGGGTGCGGTTGACCATGGCCATGGCGGTGAGCAGGGCGCCTTCGAGGCGCACGGCGGTGACCGTGCTGTCCAGGCGGTGCTGGTCGCGGAAATCGCTGGGGTCGAGGTCCGGCCAGAAGCCGTTGTTCTGGATCGGCTCGGCGGTGGTGTCCGTGGCGCTGCCGGCGGAGACGAAACTGGTCATCGGCGGTGATCCTGGTTGAAGGGGGTGGGCGACGGTTCGAGCCGGGAGGAAGCCTCCTCTCTAGCGTCGCGCCCCCTGACGTCGGCGTGCGACTCGGTGGAGCCGATCAGGCGTGGTCGTCCCGATCGGCATCGTTGTGTTGCCGGATCTGGCGATCCAGGCGTTCGAGGTCCTTCTTCACGCCCACCCGGTCGTTGAGCTCCAGGGCGCGGGCCAGGCTGAGCCGGGACGGCTCCAGCCGGCCGGCGTCGCGCTGGGCGTAGCCGAGGGACTTGTAGAGCTTGGCGCGCACCTGGTCGTGCATATCGGCGTCGCGGGTCAGTACCTCGACCTCCTCGAGCAGCTCGAGCAGGGCTGCCACATCGGCGTCCTGGGCCTCGATCAGCCTGAGCGCCTGGTCGGCGACCTCCTCGGCGATGATCGCCGCGGTGCCGCGCTCGAACTGGTCGGGCGGGGTGAGGCCGTGCTGGAGCGCATAGCGGGCGATGGCCACCGCGCCGGCGATGTCGCCGGCATCGATGCGCCACAGCATCACGCGCATCAGCACGTCGTCCTGGGCGCCGCGGCCGGCGGCGAGCACGCCGTCGACGTAGTCGGCGTACTTGGGCAGGATCTCGCGCTTGATCTCGGCCTTGCGTTCCATCGACTGGGTCGACTTGAGGCGCCGGTAGTCCTCGAACAGCGCGGCCTGCATCAACTGGTAGGCGTCGCCCTGCATCGGGGCGTCGCCGGAGGCCTCGGCCGCCTGGGCGGCCGAGACGCGCTGGAAGTGTCGTCGAGCGAGGCTGGTCATGAGGCTCCTCCCTTAGCCGTTGAGCGCCGCCGGCGACATTTCGATGTTCTCGACCAGGGCGCCGGCACCAAAGTCCTCGACGACATAGGCGTCGTTGGAGCTCTCGTAGTTCTCGATGCGGTTGCGCTTGGGGTTCTCGGCGACGTGGCGGCGCCGCGCGCCGGTCTGCCAGTAGATCGAGAGGTTGTCGAGGGTGGTGACCAGGATGGCGTCGTCGGGGAAGTAGGGGACGTCCATGCCCTGCAGGCCGCCGATGCGCTTCTGGCTGATCACCAGGTCGGCGGCCATCTGCTCGCTGGGCAGCGACTGGTTGAGCAGCGGGAAGTACTTGTCGGCCAGCAGGCTTCGCCCAACGATCACCACCAGCCCCGGCGCCTGGCGGTACCAGGGTTCGATCAGGCTGTTGACGACGTCGTAGACCAGGGCGTCGAGGGTGGCGTAGTCGCCGACGATGCCGGTGATGTTGCCCTCGGCGTCCGTGGTCTTGGTGGGGTCGATCAGGATCTTGCCGGCGGTCTTGCCATCCTTTAGGACCCGGGCCGGGGCCTGGGTGCGGTAGTGCTGCAGCCAGCCGATGTTGACGTCCTGGAGCATCGGGTTGGCGACCGGGTCGGTCTGTGCCGCCGCCGAGGTGCCGTTGAAGCCGATCATCATCCGATCGAGGGCCTGCTGGCGGACGATGGCATCACGGATCAGGGCCTGGAAGTTGGGGAACTTGGCCCAGGCGTCCAGCTTGGCATAGCCGAGGTGGGTGTCGAACTCGGTCATCCGGCATTCGTAGCCCTGGGCATCCAGGGTCGAGAGGTCGCGGGTCTGGCGGTCCTGGTTGGCGACGTTGGTGCGCGCGGCGATGGGGCCGGAGACGCCGAGGGCGAGCTTTTCCCCCTTCAGCTCATCGACACCGATCACGTTGATGCGTCCCAGGAAGTCGCTCGACTCCTGGATGCGCTTCTCCAGGCGCTGCTGGATGCTGGGCTCCACGGCGAACTTCTGGGTCGCGTCGGGCACGCCGTTGAGCTTCGCCACCTGGGCGGCGAACTGGTTGAAGAGAATGCGGGTATCGTTGCGCATGAATTGAGGCGTCCCTTAGCAGTCGGTTTCGATGGCGGCGTCGGAGCCGGTTGCGCGTGAGCGCTGGTGTTGCGGGCCGGGCTCGTTGTCGAGCCGGTTGAACAGGTCCTCGAAGCGGCTTTTCAGCTCCTCATGTGCGTGCTTGAGCTCGCTGAAGGCGGTATCGGAGGGGCGCTTGGCCAGTTCCCCTTCCAGCGCCGTGTGCTTCTCGACGAAAAGCGCGAGGGTCTGCTGCAGGTCGGCTTGGAAGGCGGCGAGCTCGTGCTTGTGCTTGCCGCTGTGCTTGGCGAACAGTGACTTCACGGTGTCGAGCAGGTTGGGGCCGTTCGCTTCCGTCGGGGTTTCGGTGAAATCCAGCGCGGTCTCGACCGCGGCGGAGAAGATGTTCTCAGGGCGTTGCTTGCGGCTGGCGAGCGGGGATTCCTGGCCCTGTTCGGCGCTGAACTGCAGCATGGAAGTGCCCAGGGAGGCTGGGGAGTCGGTGACGGCCAGGCCAACCAGGTAGGCTTCGCCGCTGCCGGCGAAGTCGAGATCGACTTCCATCGAGGTGTAGACCTTCTGGCGCTTCTCGACCAAGGCCTTGAGCTCATCGGTCGGATCGATCTCGGCGAACAGCGCCATCTTGCCGTCATCGCCTTTCTCGGCCTTCAGCGCGGTGACGTCGCCATAGGACTTGAAGGGGCCATCGGGCAGCAGGCCCTTGATGTGCTCCATGTTGACGCGGCAGCCATACTTGGCCGGGTCGAAATTCTTGGCCATCTGGGTGAGCCAGTCGGCGCTGATGACACGGCCATCGGTGGTGGCGCCTTCGGTTCCGATACGATGCCAGGGCATGAGAGGGCCTCGGTTGGGGTGTGCGGAATGGTTGCCGTCAGGTTCCGCGCACACGGGGACCGGCTCAACGCGCCACCGGTGTAAGTGGGCCGACTCACACCGAGGGGCCCGGTGTCGCTGCTGCGCGCGCGGGTACGCTGGCGGCATGACACCGCAAGCGCACATCGACGACGATCACTACCGGCTTTCCGCACGGCACCTCTACTGGATGGGGTGGCGCATCGCGCGCATTGCCGAGTTCCTGGATATCCCGCGGGCCACCATCGACAGCTGGAAAAAGCGCGACGACTGGGACGCCGCCACGCCGACCCAGCGGGTGGAAGGCGCGCTGGAAGCGCGCATGGTGCAGCTGATCTGGAAGGAGCAGAAGGAGGGCAAGGACTTCAAGGAGCTGGACTTGCTGGGCCGGCAGATCGAGCGCCTGGCCCGGGTCCACAAGTACCAAGAGTCGGGCCGCGAGACCGACCTGAACCCCAACATCGAGCGGCGCAATGCCGGCGAGAAGCGCAAGCCGAAACGCAACGATGTGGGCGACGAAGGGGTGATCCAGATCGTCGAGGCGTTCGAGGCCTCGCTGTTCGATTACCAGCGGGTCTGGTACCGCGCCGGCCAGCACGAGCGTATCCGCAACCTGCTCAAGTCACGCCAGATCGGCGCCACCTGGTACTTCGCCCGAGAGGCGATCGCCGATGCCCTGGAGACCGGCAAGAACAAGATCTTCATGAGCGCCTCGAAGGCCCAGGCGCATATCTTCCGCCACTACATCGTGCAGTTCGTGAAGGAGATCACCGGCGTCGAGCTGAAGGGCGACCCGATCATCCTCGCCAACGGGGCGGAATTGCACTTTTTGGGGACGAACGCCAAGACGGCCCAGGGCTACCACGGTGACACCTACCTGGACGAGTACTTCTGGATCCACGGTTTCGAGCAGTTCCGCAAGGTGACCAGCGGGATGGCGATGCACAAGAAGTGGCGGCAGACCTACTTCAGCACGCCATCCTCCGTGGCCCACGAGGCCTATCCCTTCTGGACCGGCGAGCGCTTCAACAAGCGCCGCAAGAAGGCCGAGCGGGTGACGATCGACGTTAGCCATGCCGCGCTAAAGTGTGGGGCGCGTGGCCCGGACGGTCAGTGGCGCCAGATCGTGACGATCGAGGATGCCATCGCCGGCGGCTGCGACCTGTTCGATATCGACCAGCTGCGCCTGGAGTACTCCGACGACGAGTTCGCCAACCTTTTGATGTGCGAATTCGTCGACGACACCCAGAGCGCCTTCCCGCTGGCGATGATGCAGAAGTGCATGGTCGACAGCTGGGACGCCTGGCGGGATCTCAAGCCATTCGCGCCGCGGCCCTATGGAGAGCACCCGGTGTGGATCGGCTACGACCCGGCCGGCGACGGCGAGGAGGGCGATGGGGCGGGGCTGGTGGTGGTAGCGCCGCCGCGTTCGATGAGCGGCAAGCACCGGCTGCTCGAGCGGCATCGCCTGAAAGGGCGCGATTACGAAGCCCAGGCGGAGTTCATCCGCGAGGTAACCCGCCGCTACAACGTCACCTTCATCGGCATCGACACCTCCGGCCTGGGCGAGGCCGTCGCCCAGTTGGTGGCCAAGTTCTTCCCCACCGTCACCCGCTACCGCTACACCCCGGAGGTCAAGGCGCGGTTGGTCATGCAGGCCCAGCAGATCATCAACCGGGGCCGCCTCGAATTCGACGCCGGCTGGACCGACCTGGCCCAGTCGTTCATGGCGATCCGCCGCGAGCTCACCGCCTCCGGTCGCCAGTTCACCTACAGCGCAGGGCGCAACAACCAGACCGGTCACGCCGACCTGGCCTGGGCGACCATGCATGCCCTGCACAACGAGCCTCTCGACGGTCCGGTTGACCACGGCACCGGACGATCCCTGATGGAGATGTTTGAATGAGCGAGCCCGCAGCAGCCAAGCCCCGCGTGCGCGTGCCGGCCTACCGCACCGACGACGGTGCAGGCCGGGACCGGGCCCCGGCGAAGGCCGAGGCGTTTAGTTTCGGCGATCCGGTGCCGGTCATCGACGGCTACGACTTCTTCTACACCGGCTGCTGGATGCTGGGCAGCGAGTGGTACGAGCCGCCGGTGGACTTCCCGGCACTGGCCCAGACCTACCGCGCCACGGCGCATCATGGCAGTGCCCTCCAGGTGAAGCGCAATATCCTGGTGCGCTCGTTCATTCCCCATCCGTTGCTGAGCCGGCAGGCCTTCAGCGCCCTGGTCACCGACTACCTGGTGTTCGGCAACTGCTACCTCGAGCGGATCTTCGGGCGGCTGGGCAAGCTGCTCGCGCTGCGTCCGGCCCGGGCCAAGTACGTGCGCCGGGGCGCCGACCTGGAGCGCTACTTCTGGGTGCCCAACTGGAGCGAGCGCAGCGAGTTCGCCCCGGGCAGCGTGATCCATCTGCTCGAGCCGGATATCAACCAGGAGGTCTATGGCGTGCCCGATTACCTGGGCGCCCTGCAGTCGATCTACCTCAACGAGAACGCCACCTTGTTCAGGCGCAAGTACTACCTCAACGGCTCCCACGCGGGATTCGTGATGTACGTCTCCGACGCGGCTCAGAACCAGGAGGATATCGACGCCATGCGCACGGCGTTGAAGGAGTCGAAGGGGGTCGGCAACTTCCGCAACCTGTTCTTCTACAGCCCCAACGGCAAGAAGGACGGCATCCAAATCATCCCGATCTCTGAGGTGGCCGCGAAGGACGAGTTCGCCTCGATCAAGAACATCACCCGCGACGACCAGCTCGCCGGCCACAGGATCCCGCCGCAGCTGATGGGCGTGATCCCCAACAACACGGGGGGCTTCGGCGACGTCGAGAAAGCGGCCCGGGTCTTCGTGATCAACGAGCTCGAGCCGCTGCAGGCGATCCTCAGCGAGATCAACGACCACGTCGGCCAGGAGGTCGTGCGCTTCCGGCCGTACTCGCTCGATGCGGCTAGCGTTTCGCCTCCTGGCTGATATGAAAAAGCCCGGAGCCATGGGCCCCGGGCATGTATCGCCGTGATCGTCCCTGATCATCAACGCCTTCCTGGCGCATCCAGCGACACCGAAAGAATACCAAAAACTGGATAAATAAACAGGTGTCTGGATGACCATGAAACCGATCCTCCCATGGATGGGAGGCAAGCGCCGCCTTGCAAAGGCCATTATTCCCCAGTTCCAGCCGCACAGGACCTATGTGGAACCCTTCTGTGGGGGCGCAGCGATCTTCTTCCTGAAGGAGCCGAGCCCCGTGGAGGTGATCAATGACGCCCACGGGGAGCTGGTGAATCTCTATCGCATCGTCAAGCACCACCCCGACGAGCTGGTGCGCCAGTTCCGCTGGAGCCTGGTGAGCCGGGAAGAGTACCTAACCCAGCGTGAGGTGAATCCGCAGCACCTCACGGATGTGCAGCGCGCGGCGAGGTTCTTCTACCTGCAGAAGCTTGCCTTTGGCGCCAAGGTCCACGGCCAGACATTCGGCACGTCGGCCACCACCCCGCCTCGCCTCAACCTGATGCGTATCGAAGAGGACCTGAGCCAGGCGCATCTCCGGTTATCGCGCACGGTGATCGAGCACCTGGACTGGGCCGAATGTGTGACTCGCTACGATCGCCCCGAGACCCTCTTCTACCTGGATCCGCCATACTGGGATACCGCCGGCTATGGAGGGGAGTTCGGCCTCGAAGAGTACGATCGGATGGCGGAGCTGGCTCACAACGCGAAGGGGCAGGTGGTGATCAGCGTCAACGACATTCCGGAGATGCGGCGTGCCTTCGAGGGGCTCAACATCCACTCCACCCAGATCCGCTACACAGTCGGCCGACAGTCCACCAGCAAGCGGGGAGAGCTCATCATCAGCAACCGATGACCAGTGCTTTCCTGCTTCAACCGCCGCCCATAACCTGGGCGGCTTTTTCATCCCGGACCGACGCCCAGCGCATGCCCACGCCGGCGGCGCCCCACGGCGCGCCGTCGACACCCCGCCCCGCCTGCGCGCTAAACCTGTCGCTTTTCACGCACTCGTGCAGGACGGCGGATGCGGCCCAGCCGTAGGGCTTCGAGGCGGTTTGCAGAGGGCAGCAGCCCATGCGGAATCATGCGAAATCAACCGGGCCACGTAGCAGGGCGGGAGGAGAGCGATTCCTGAGAAGGTGAGGGGGGCTCGGAAAAAGGTAACATCGGTCACAAGGGGGTGTTTTCTATGCTAAGCATCTGACAAATAAAGGCTTTTCTGTTACCTCAAAAAGGTAATGTGAGGTAATGCAAAAGGTAACGCGGATGCAAGTGACTGTTTTCAAAGGATTTGAATTTCTCTCTCTGTGACCTCTTAAAAAGGTAACGCATTACCTTTGCATCACCTTTTTGTTACCTTTTGAACGACCGTTAGAATTCCCTTGTATTCAGGTATTTAGGCCGGATTTCTGGAAGGCATTACCTTTGTTACCTTTTTCCGAGCCCCCCACGGATTCTGAGGCTACCCCGCGTAAGGGGCGCGCACGCACGCGTATCTCAGGTTTCTGACGAGAACCTGGGGACTGGGCGGGGACTGAAGATCGAAGGATATGAGATTGTTGTGGCCAACAAAATCAATAACTTAGGAGATAAAATGGTGCGGATGGGGAGACTTGAACTCCCACGCCCGAAGGCACCAGAACCTAAATCCCGATAGCCGAGTTTCGGGAGATCGATCGACCTTTAAAATCAGCACATTACACGCCGGGCGCAATCGGTGAATGTGACTGATAGGGGTATGTGGGTCACAGTGATAGGACAGTGTGGCGTATCCGGGTCACAATCTAGGGCAAGGAGAGTGCAGCGCGGCATGGGCTACCATGCCAGGCTGCATTTGGAGGATGGATATGATCCGCTGCATCATCTGCGGAGGCCGAGACTTCGACGACTGGCTGCTACTCAAGCGCAAGCTGGATGCGATATTAGCCAGGCAGGAGGTGGTCGAAATCGTCAGCGGCGGAGCGCCCGGGGCGGATGCCCTGGGCGAGAGGTATGCTGCGGAGAGGGGGTGGCCCGTGCGGCGATTCCCCGCAGACTGGAGCCTGGGGCGCCGTGCGGGCCCGCTACGCAACGCCGAGATGGTGGCCTACGCCACGCATCTAGTCGCATTCCCCGGAGGACGAGGCACGGCAGATTGCGTGCGGCAGGCCAAGGAGGCGGGGTTGGTGGTGAGGGTTGTGGGAGAAGAGTTTTAAGCACCTGGGCGGTAAGCCGCTGGAGCGGAGTGTCGCGGTCGGGCACAAGTTGCGCTACTGTTCACTGGTACAAAGGAGGCACCATGAAGCACATCGCCATATTGTTAGCCGCAGCCCTGACGGGGTGCGCTTCCCTTCCCGGGAGTGAGCCGCCGCATTACGACTACGCACAGCAGGCCGTGATTGCCCCGGGGTTTCCGGTGGAGCGCGTGGATCAGCCGGCCGGGTATGATTTCGTTGATACGGAACGCCTAGTAAGTAACCAGTCTTACGAGGATGGGCGCGGTGTCGCAAGGATGAGGGATTTTGGGGTGGGCTGGCACACCACGGAAGGAGGGACTAGTGTCGTTTCTGTCGTGTTCAGAGAAGTGGACTCGCCGGCATACATGCACCCCTTTGCCCCTTCAAACGGCGTAGATCTTGTGGGGCCGTACAGGGTAACGTATCTGCATGACGCAGGCGCCTATAGGGATGTGGCAGGGGAGGCGCCCGGCCTGATCCCTGCGGGCGCGCCTGGTTGCGCCTACGGAACCTTCGTGACCATCACTTCGGAGGACGCGCAGCGGCGATTTATCGGCAGCTACAGCCAAGGCATAGAATGCGACAGACTGGGCGCGCTGGAGCCGTTAGACTGGAATATTCAGCGACGTAATGCATACCAGGTCCTTGGTCTCCACTGATGAGGATTGAGCGCGCGGTCGCCGCCACTGCATCTGTAGCCATCCTTATCGCAAGCCTTGGCTTTGTGCACCAGCAGATCGCGCCGTACCTGTCAGAACAGAGTTGCGTTATCTATGGCACAAAGGGCGCTGGGGCCGCCGCCGCCCATATATCCCGCGCCTGCCAATCTCGATTCGAGGATCATGCCTCGCAAGAACAAGAGTTGGCCCAATTCATGTGGTCTGATTTGGAAGGACGGGCGCGATTTTTGGGTGGCGCGATGTCTGCGAGCCTTTACAACGGGGGAGGGCTATACACCATCACCAGAATCAGGGTTGGCGTGACAGACCCGGAGACCGTAGATTCAGATGAGCCACTGACCCATTATTACGATGTCCGCGTAAACATCCCGCCATTTTCATCGACAACAGAGGAATTCCCTGTGTATCAGTCCTATGATGACGTGCATTGGCAGATCATCAAGGCGTGGGGGCGTGATGATAGGTAGTGACAACCCTCGCGTCATCCACCGCGCTCGTCTACGCTAGACGGATGAGCGCTTTCGACTATCCTTGGTACGTTGATGCTGCCGCATTTTTGATATTTAGCGGCACCATCGGCCTGTTTGTCATGACGGTTATGCCTTCCGAGTGGCAGAACCCCCACGGGTGGATTATTGTCAGCTTCATTGGGCTGCCGCTGTTTTTCGTCGCGCTAGCAATCCTCATTGCCTTCCCTGGCTTGTTGTTCGGCGCGCTCTTCCTATGCGGCGTCCTTGCCGTAGGAAAATAATCACTCGAACCTGGCATCCAGAATTCGCTCGCCCAGGGCTCTTTGTATTTGCACCTTGACAGCCTGAAGTCGGTCTATCCGCTGCCGCTTTATCTCGCCATCCAGGCTCGATCTCCGAATGATATCAATTCGCTGGTTTATGGTGCGTAGGCGACGCTGCGCCCGGTTCAGCGGGAGGCGTAAGCGTAGCAGGTCGCGGTTAGTCTCCGCGAGCTCAGCAGCCTCAGCCAGTTCGCCCATCTCGCGGAGCTCTTGCACATCGGCGTGAGCCCGTCGCGCTTCGGACAGCCCATCATAAAACACACTGGCATAGCGAGTGTAAGGGTCAACGTCGCCAAGGTTCCGGTAGAAGCGGCGGACGGGCTGGTACTCATACCAACGCTTTTCAGGCGCATCCTCTCCACTGATGGTTCGCACAGCGACATCGGTAGCCGCCGTTGTCCAGCCACCAACAGCGCCGAAATAACCCTCAATCAAATGATCAACCTGAACCGGGCTTAGTGCCAAGGGGTTGGTCTCAGGGTTTCCAATTGCACCCACTGTGCTATTCAGCGCCATGCTTGCTAGTGTCGCGACTTTTGATGTCCCATATCTCCGGCGCAGTTCCGGCGACAGGCGCTGCATCCCCATGCCCTCGATGGGGCGATTGGTGAAACTATCCTTGTTGGCGTAAACATCCAGTGCGGGTTGTAGCGCCTGAGGCACGATGGTAAAAGAGAACGTATCCGACATCATGTGTGCTAGGCGCTCGGCAAAAAGCTTGCCTGTGGCCTGATCGTCTACGAATTGCTGCGTGATGCGCTCGGCCAGGGTGCCAATCGCCCCCACCTCAAACGGCTTGGGAAGCACGAAGTGGCTGTCGCCTGCAAAGAAGTGCCAATAGGTGTCTCGCTCCCACTCCTCCAGTTCCTTGTACTCTTCATTGTCATAGTTGTGCAGATAGAGGGCCAGAGTGGCCATGGTCACCGCACCAGTCACCGCCCAGAAGCGTCCTGCTAGCTGTTTATCTGACAGGCTTGCCTTGCCGTTACCGAACACCTCGCGGAGCACCGCTGCCCCAGGCCTCACCCCAGAGCGGTAGATCTTGTCGAGACCTTGGATACGAGCGTTGAGGAACGGCACGATGTCGATCAGCACACGCACTGCCGGCCAAGCGCCGTGGGCCGAGAAATCAATCAGATCCCTGGCCTCAAAGGCGGCGCGCAGCTCGCCCTGCTCCCGGTTCTGGGCATAAATCGCCGCCCGATTGAGATTCTCCGCGGCGTTGTTCACGTCGCCCCACCAATTCCAGCCGGCGCGAATCATGTCGATGGGCTTGGCCGCAACACCCCATGCCGAACCAGGCAAAGCGACCAGTTTGGCGTTGCGCATTCCCCGCGTCATCTGCGCGCGCAGCTCGTCCGGGTTACTGCCGTAGAGGTGCCCGAAGTTGAACGAGGCTCCGCTGGCCATCATCTGGGCGCGCAGCTTGGCATCCTTGAGGGTCGCGCCACCCTCTAGAACGTTGGCCAGCACGTTTTTACTAATGTCGTTGGTGGCGGTAGCTTGAATGCTATCGCGGATCAGGTTGGCAGCGATGAATTGCGGCGTGATCGTCACGGAGTTGGTGAAGACCCGCTTGAACTTCCGCAGCACTCTCATGAGAGTGCTATTCATCCCCGGATGTGCCAGGGCGGTAAGCGCCTGGAACACCAGCGGATCATCGATCTCGTAGAAGACCTTCTTGCCACCCTCCATGACGAAGGTACTCTTCTTGGTATCGCGGTTGCTCTCCGGCACCTTCTCGACCATGCCGAGCTGCTTGGCATTCTCCACCGCCTGCACCGCCGCTTGGTTCTTGAGCGACGCATCCAGCAAGTGGTGGAAGTTCATCATGGTGTTCTGCAATAGATCATTGAGGTTCTGGCTTCCACCCTTGAGGCGCTTATAGGCCTGCTGGCGGGACAGGCCGCTGGTGGCCATCATTCCGGGCGCCTGCTTGTCGTCCTCGGCGATGCGGTAGAAGGGCACGTAGAACTCCTCAGCCCACATCTCGCGCTGGTCCTTGGAAATGATCCCCGACTGCTCAGCGACTGCAAGGACGTCATCTCGATACTGCTGGAATTCCTCGAATACCTCCTGATAGGTTTCCTCGCGGCTTCGCCCGTCCTCCATCTGTCCGCGGTTCCAGCCCTTCATGGCCTCAATGTCACCGGCATCGAAGAGGTTCTCGCGACCATCCTTGGCGAGCTGGGCGGCGCGCTGGCCGGCAATCCAACCCATGAAACGCTCGATCTCGGCCGCGCTACCCAGCCGCCCCAACACCTCGCCCAGGCCTTTGGCATCACCGTCTTGCAGGGTGATGATTTTCTCCTTGGCATCAAGGCGGATGCGGCCATTGTGGAGCATGGCATGCAGCGCCCCGTTGGCCGCATTGCTCATGCGGGCCAGCACCCAACTCGAGCGATTGATGTTTTCGCCCAGAGCGGACTCGCCATAGAGCTGCTCGTCCAGTTCCTTTAGGGCGGCCACGCGGTCCACCATGCCCTGGCGGATCTTGAGCCCGGCGCGGTCAGCCTGCTCCTTGAACCAGTCCATTGCGCGCTGCGGGGGAGTGCGGCTGCCGATCTTGGCGGCTGCGGCCCGGTCGGCATCGGTGAAGTCGTCGAAGGCTTGCTCAAATGCGGCACGCTGTTTGCCGCGCAGGCTGTAGAGAACAAAGGATTCGGCATTCAGCCTCGCCTCTCGCTCCATGAGCCTGGCAGCGCGGTCGTCGCCCGCCTCACGAAGAAACGCCGCCACTCTTTCGTCTCCGCGACCAGATAGGTCTGCGAGCTCCATGCCCCCCTCTGACTCGTAGGAGGCTGCGGCATCCTCCACATAGACGACAGGCACATCGATGCCGACCTCCCTTACTGCCGCAATGCGGTGAGAGCCATTTAGCGCAGCCGGCGCGCCGTATTCGTCGCGATAGACCACGATGGGCGGACCAGCAAATTCGCCAGTTTCTCGAAACCTATCTCGCAACGCCTCGAACCTGGATTGGTCCTCGACTCCATGGAGTTCGACAATCCCGTTCGGGTCGATGGTTTCGTCAGGCTCAATACCGTCTCGCATGCTGTAGCGGTCAACGCCACCTTCCTGCCGCTGCGCCTTTTGCCGGCGCAACCACTCGCGGCTCTGCTCACCCAGCGCCAACACATCGGTGTAGGTCCAGGCGACGGAGGGGAACAGTCTGCGGAGCAGGTCGCGAATCTTGGCCATAGCGCGCTGCCAGGCCTTGGGCCGGCGGCCTTTCTCCAGCAGATGGGCAACCATCTCCTCGCCGATGGTGATCCGGTCTTTCCGCTTGCTCGGGTCCAGGAACGGATAGGCTTCGCGCACCTCGGTTAGTGCCTGGCGCCCCTCGGGGCTGCCGGGCAGGCTGCGATAGAGGTCAAGCATTACCCGGTCGAGATCTTTCCCCAGCACGCCACGCATGCCCTTATGGCCCACGGCCTCATGCACGGCAGTACGCACGGCATCGCTAACGTTGTCGTGCGCCACCGCCACCACATAGGTCTTGCCACCATGGTGAACGCCCTTCACGTCCACAGGGCTGACACCAAGCCGGCGCATATTGGCCAGCACCTCGGTCGGCAGCCGGCTGGTGGTGGAGACGACCTCTACGTCGCCCAGCTCGGGCATGCCCTCCAGGGCAGCCTCCACCTCCTCGACGGTAGGCAGCGGGCCCTCTGCGTCTTCACGCTCACCCAGGGAGAATTCGGAGCCATCCTCGTCATCGCGAGCGGGGGCCTCCGCCGCACCAGACTCCCTTTCTGTTCGCTCCTCAGTGGCGACCTGCGCCTCATCCCGGGCAACGTCTTGGGCGTCGCCCTCCTGTGCCTCGGCAGGCTCCTCACGTGGCGCTACGGGCTCACCCCGTTCGGCGGTAGGGTCGGCGGGCTCCTCGGCTTCAGCGGCCTCCTGCTGCCCAGCCTCGAAAGCCTCACGCACAGAGGGATCGCTAAGCGCCGCTTCACGCACGCGCGGTGAGCTGTTCTCAAGCGTTGCGTCGAAAGTGACGCCGGGGTTGTCGCGCCCTCGGTCGCGGAACAGCTCGCGCAGAGCCTCCACTGCGGTTTCGTTTGCAGTCTCCGCCATCATCTCGCGGGGGGCGCTCAAGGCCTCGGCGGCAGAGCGGATAGAGAGGGCAAAACCTCCCGGCACTTCCACGGCCCTGACGTCGCTACCTTGGCGCTGAGCACTGCGAGCGACACCGCTAGCCATGGCCACGCGCTCGTCGGCGAACGGGCGGCCGTCGGAGCGATATTGCAGCGGCTCCTGGCGAGTCTCGGCGATTTCTTCTGCGCGGACCTCGGGCGCAGCAGGCGAGGCCTCGCGCGTCGATCCAGGCACGGCGCCTTCATGCTCCGGGCCGGCCATGGTTGAGCCGTCCGGCATGCTATGCACCACCTCGGGCTCTTGGCGCGCGGTGAACCGAGGATCGGCGGACGGCCGGTCAAGCCCTGTGTTGGCATTGCCCGCCACTGGGCCTTGCCCATAGATGGTGCCGCTATCCTCAATCAGCGGCTGCGAGGAAACGGCAGCGTCGCGCATCCTGCGGCCCGCCTGCATGCCTTCATCGCGCCGAACACTACGGGCTTGCGGGTCGTATTGCGTTTGATCGACTGTAGGCCCTTCGGCATAGATGGTCGACGGGTCGCCGTGAGGAAGGCGGCGGCTGTCGGTGCCAATCAGCCCTGCCGTGGGCTGGTCATCCACCAATTCGCCCTCAGCGCGCACTGGGCGTTCATCGCTACCCACCCGAGCAAGGTCGTTGCGCAAATTGGCAGCGATTCGCTCGGCACGATCCACCATGCGCCCAGCCTGGGCGGAATTTCCCTCTTCAAAAGCCTGTTCGGCGCGGTCGATCATCCGCGAGATGTTGCGCAGCCGGGTTTGCCCCTGGTAGCTGGAGCCGCGGGCCAGGCGTTGCAGGTCATCCAACTCACCCATGGCCAATTGGATTCGATTTCCCAGCGCAGCACTCATGGCAGGGTCTGGCGCAGGAGGGGCGTCAGGCGTGGCCTGCTCGGCTTGCTGCGCCGCCTGCGCCTGGTCGAGGCTGTCGCCACCCATAGCGGCCGCCTGCTCGCGCGCCTGCTCGATACGCTGCGCTTGGGTGCGTGCCTGGCTCCTCTCGGCCAACCCGGTCGGTGCGCCGACAATCCCGCCCATCAGGCCACCGGCGGCGGCCTCGTCTATCAGCGCCTTGATATCCACTTCGCCGAGGTTGGCTAGCAGTGTCTCGCCATTATTCTCGACCCAGTAGTTGGCATGCTGATTGATCAGCCCCTGCAAACCCTCAGTGCTGGCCTCAGTGAGGAGATTGGTCAGCGAGCCACGCCCCGCAGCGCCGCGCGCGGTTCGCGAGGCTTGCCGGCGGAGGTCGCCTAGCGCCCCCTCACTGATCTCGGTAGCGGCGCGGTCGGCAAGATCACCCCTGCCGGCGGCGCGCAACAGACGGACCGGGGTGATGGCGTCCAAAGAACCAGCCAGCGCGCCATGGGCCAAGGCGGCGTCGAGATCTCCGGTCTCGCCCATCAATGCGCCGGTTTCCATGCCAACAGAGCCGGCTGCGGCCCCGGCAGCCTGGCCAATGCGCGTCGCGGCTTGCTTCGCGGCGGCGCCGGCCAGCATCCTTGCCCCCACGCCTGCGGCGGCACCGCCAACCCCGCCGCTAGCAACGGAGGCGGCCAGCATCGGCAGCTGATTGCCAGCAGTGTAACTTGCCCACTGCCAGGCATCGCCAGGGGAACGAATGTCGGTAAAACCGAAGCCCAAGGCGTTCTCGTCAGCCTCTTCCATGTTGCGCTGGTAGATATCACGGCCGGCGCGCAGCATGCCTTCAGATTCCAGCGCTTCGCCGGCTGCCATCACTAGGCCGCCACCCATAGCCTGCAATTGGTCTACGCCCGATGAAAGGCCGGCACGAAACCCTGGCGCAGAGTCTTGGGTCTCCGCAACTGGACGCCCGCTGACGTGCGCCTCAAACTCTTCGTCATCCAGGTATTTGAACTGGGGTTCTTGGCGCAGGGCGGACTTTAGTTGGTCGTCTGAATAGGAGGCGAGCGCCGGGTTTTCCTGGCGCAGATCATCAAGCAGGGCCATGTGGTGTTATCCCTATGTGGGGTTTTTGACGCCAGGGGCGCAGGCGGAGAGTCAAGCCTGGTTACTGGCGGGCTGGCTTACTGGGAGTCGAGGTTGATGTCTACGCCGAGATCCTGGAGTTGGATAATCCGCTCGGCGATCCAGCGTTTTCGGTCATCGCTGATATGGGGGCTGCGGCTGGCTTGGAGCAACTGCTCTGCCACCCGCTGGGCCTCAGCCCTGGTCTCATCGCTCCCCGGCCCGGTTCGCCCGGCTGCGCGGTTTACCTGAGACAACAGGCCGCCCGGCGAGGCACCGCCCGCCTGCTCGGAGCGGAGTTGCTCAATCACTTCATCAGCCTCGTCACGCGCTTGGTCGGCAGCCCTGACGGCATCGCGCTGCTCCGCAGTGCTGGCTTGCTGCTCCCTTTCTTGACGGACCATGGTGGGCACGTCGCCGCCTTGCTCCCCACCCCCTGCATTGGCGGGCGACTCACCCTGAAGGCGCCCGGCCAGACGGTCAGCTAGGCCGCTGGAACCTGAAGGATTGACGATGGATTCCATCTGGCCTTCGATCTCGCCAAGGCGGATGCGCTCCTCCGCGGTCAGCTCAAAGCCATCGGCCATCTTTTTGCGCAGCGTCTCAGCCTGGTCACCAAGCATATCCAACTGCGCCTTCTGCCGATCGCTCAGGCTGCCGCCGCTGAGGTCCACGCCCTCGGGGATGTTGGCTTCCTCGAATTGGTTGGTGCGCGGGTTGTAGCGGCCGTAGCCACCTCCTTGCATCGGAACCAGTTGCCAGTCGTTGCGGCCGGCAGAGGCGCGCGCATTGGCGCCAGACTCCCGCATGCGAGCCAACTGTAGGCGCTGTTCTCGGTCGGCAGCGCTTTCCCCAGCGCGGAAATCGCGATCCGCCTGGCTCTGCTCGGCGGAGAACTCCTGTCCGGCCACGCGCTCACTGGTCCGATAGCGTTGCTCCATCTCGGCAAGGCGGGTGCGCTTCAGCTCATCGATGCGCGACATGGCGTTTTCCTGCACCGCCTGCCCACCACCAGCCAGGGCGCCAGCAATAAGTCCAAGGGCCATATCAGTAACCTCCCTGGTTCATGGGCTGCCGGGGCGCTCCCTGAGGCTGTTGCTGTTGCTGGGGCTGTGCCGGCGCTTGCTCTTGCGGTGCGCCCGGCTCCCGCTGAGGTTGGCCACTTGACTGCTGTTTGGCGTCGCGCAGCGCGCGGATTAGCTCGGCATAGCGTTGTTTTTGCTCCGGGCTAAGGTCGTCGGCCATCTGGCCAAAACGCCCCATTGCTGTCATAAACGCCGCCTCGACCGCTTCAGCTTCCTCTTCAGGCGGGAGTCGCTGCATGGTGGCAGCCATCTCGCCAACGGCTTTGGCAATCTCCATCGCAGCCTGGAACATGACACCCGGGGGAACGGTGCTGCCCTGGTCGGTGAGCGCTTGGTGCGCGGTCAGCATCACCGTCGAGATCACCTGACCCATGGCCTGTACCGGGTCGTCATGGCTGGCAAGCACCTGTTCGGCACCGTCGTCGCTGTAAAGCGCCTCGAGCATTGCCTGGGTAAGCGCCTGATACATCTGCTGGCCTTGCTCGGGGTCGTAGTCGACGCCGCCCTGTGCCTGGCGTGGCTGGGCGCCAGCGGGTCGGGGCGCCGGCTGAGGCTGCCCGCCTTGCTGGGGTGCGGGCTGCTGTGCCATGCCTTGGCTGAGTAGTCCTGCCATATCGGTCACCTGTTAAGTGAAGAACTGTTCGGCATACGAGGCGTAGCCATCGAAGTCGGCGAATTCGAAGCTGGGCGGGGTCACGCCAGAGTTACCAGCAGTGGGGGCGCCCGCCAGAGACGGCTGGCTTGAAGGCGCCATCCCGTCGCCCATCCCCGTCCCGGGGGTGGAGCCACCCGGAGAGAAGGCTGCGGTACGCCCCAGGTTGCTGCCTGCCGCGCCGCCGATAAGGCCGCCGGCAATAGCGCCAGGCACACCACCAACCGCAGCACCCAGGGCAGACCCAGCCCTGCCACCAAGCCTTCCTCCAATAAGTCCGCCGACGCTGGCCAGCGATTGACGCCCGAGGCTATGCCCGAACGATTCATCCAGGTTGGAGCTCGGCACCATGTCGTTATAGCGGCCGATGTTCTGCGCTGCCTGCCGGGCGGATAGGGCAGTATTCGCCGCGGTGCCGACAAGCCCGACCGCCGGCCCGCCAAGCACTCCGGCAAGTAGGCCAGCAGCCCTGCCGAGCATCCCCGGCCGGGCATTGGCCTGGATCTCCGCCTCGGCTTGTGCGTGGCTCTGCGGGGCGGCGTCGAGATTGCTCATGAAGCCGCGACTTGGCGCCGCCGTATCATCGAAGCTAGCAATCGCGCCATCGGTAAGCGCGTCGAATGACCGCGCAGCGCTTGGGGTGGTGCCTTCCGGGGCGTCAACGGTGCGAGCGCCGGCCCGAGTGGTGCTTCGCCCAGTCGCCGAAGACTGCCGATCATCCGAGCCTGCGCCGGTGCTGGTATGGCCACTGCCGTAGCCGCTGCCTCGGCCTACGGTACCGAGCTCGCTACCCAGCCTACCGCCGCCCCCGCGGTCTCCACGGCTTGCGGCGTCGACCCCAGCCCCAACTGCGCCGCCGTACCCGCCACCACCGCGCCCACTGGCGCGGCCGCCACCAGCGGAACCTCCGCCCGGGCTACCGCCACCGCGGTTCCCCGGATCGCTGCCGCCGCCAGGACCTCCTGCTCTAGCCATCTCACACCTCCCTGCCGGTGATCATGCCGTGACTCAGCAGGCCCCGACTCAGGCTGTTGATGTGGGTGCCGTAGCTGTCGATCTCACCCGGGTTGATCATCTCGTCACGGCGCCTGCGGCCGTACATCTCGCGCTCGAAGTCCTGCTCATCCTCCCGCGCCTTGCTTTGCAGATAAGCGGTGCCAATCCCCGCCGCAACGCCACCCAGCACGTTGGCTGTGTTGGGGTTTTGCTCCAGCCAGTCGAACGCCTTGGTGGCGTACTTCCCGATATCCTGGAACCAGCCACCGCCAGAACCGCTGGCAACACTGTTAGCAGCGCTAACCGCGGCATCAGTCACACCACCAAGAAGGCCAAAGGCCATAAGTCACCTCACAGGCTGGGGAATACCCCAGCGCTCTTTAGATAGGAGGACAGGCTTGAATACAGATTCTGTTGGAACTGGATATCCGTATCGCGCATGTCGGTGACCTGCTTGATCATCTTCGACTTATCCGCCGCCGTGATGTTCGGGTTGGTCTGGATCTGGTTAATCGCATCCATCGACTGCGCGACAATATCGGTAGCATTGTTGGCCATTACGCCCCAGGCGTTGGCCTGCGAGGTGCCGAGCAGCTTTTGCATTTCCTGGCCGTGACCCCGCTCCATCCGGCCTAGGTCTTGTTCGTGCCCTAGCTTCATTTGCGATTGGGTGTATTGATCGCCCCGCTCCATCCGGCCTAGGTCTTGTTCGTGCCCTAGCTTCATTTGCGATTGGGTGTATTGATCGCCCCGCTCCATCCGGCCTAGGTCTTGCCGGTAACCCGCGTCCTGCTGGGCGATGGGCGTGGCAGCATCAATCATGGCCGACTGCGAGGCTTGCGCCCCCATAGAGCTATTGAGCAACCCTCGCCGATTGGCATACTGCTTCCCTTGCGTGGCAGCGCGCTGCATGAGGGGGGAGTCTCTCTCCAGAATCTCGTCCATCTGCCCGGACGCAGTGGACATCTTTTTGCTATGTAGCTTTGCCTCGCCGTAATCTGCAAAGCGGTCGAGAGCTCCACCGTACCCCTCGTTATCTATACGTTCTGACCAAACCTCATAGGGGTTTTTGTCGGCCGATTCCTTAGCAGAGCCCTTCCCAAAGTACTGCTGATAAGCAGAGTCAATGAAGTCTTTCCTCCAGTCACTTACCATGGGAATGGCCTCCTAAAATCATGTAATAAATGGATCATGATGTCTTTACAATAACTATTGGGCGACCGTCGTCGCCAATCTTTATAACCTTGCCCACGCTAGAAACATACTGCTCGAATGTTGGATTTGAAACACCGGTTACAGTTATTTTTCCGCTTGATTCTAATGGGACAAGGTAATCCCCGACCTGAGCTGAAGCATCAACAGGAACTTGGCCGCAGAATGCTATGCGATCCCACTTTAACCTTTCGGCTTCAAGGCATTTCATGAACTCGGCCCGCTTTTGCTCGTAATCCACGTCATCATGGTTTGGATCTGCAAGTCCAAGGTTTTCTGGAGATCCCCATGTATCTCCACCGACGTATGAGGGGTTTGTTGACTTTATGGCAAATGAAACTGATTCTGAATACTTGTCAGTAAGCATGCCATCCCCGTTAATTCCTACCACACCTCCTTTTGGTATAACCCCACATCCATCGGATTTCCGCATATATTCTGCATAATCAGCGCCGCTTGCATTTATTGTGCCGCCGGCATTTATCGAGCGGCTGGTAACGCCGTCACGGTTAACCTTTAATGCCGCATTGGCCGCATTAGCCCCATCCTGGCTTACAGCATAGAATCTTGATTGTGACGTGTTATTCCCCATGTCAACAACTAGATTCCCAGCATCCGACGCAACCTGCTTCCTTATGCTGTGACCGGACCCACTAGTTTTTGTCGAATCTACATGCCAATCATAATTTTCATCTATCTCCATGACATTCTGCATGGTTATTGCGCCGCCAGCAGATCCGAAAGGGGCCGACTGCCATAAGTGCTGACCATTGTTAGTCTGAAGGTATGTTTGGGCAAATCCAGTAGCGCCATATTCATACGCGGTATCATAAAACGCATTGTTCGTCAGAGCGACTTCTGGTTGAGAAACGTGCCCTCGTATTGCTGTCCCTTTCCCTGAAATTTCCACAACTCTGTAGTTTTGGTGCCACCCTGGAGTTACGGCGCCACCGACAGATATACCATGCTGGGTTACCTCTGACATCAACTCTCGCGAGGTCGAACCATTTGGAGTTACTTCAAGCCTGAACTTAGACCCGTGAGATGAAGCGTTCCATGCCTCCGTGGATAGGCACTGAAATGCAGCCGCACTCTGCGAGAGCTCGCTACCATCATACCCGCGAAATCCCCACGACATTAAAAAGGCGCCATTTCCTATTGCCGTAGGGGTTTGCAGATCCCCATAATACCTGCACGAATGTATGTTGTTCCCGTAAGCAGAGTCACCATATGAATTCATCCTGAACAACTGGTTCCCGGTTGCGCCGTCACCGGGGTTGTTGGTCACTTCCAGCCAGTGCGGGTCGTCTCCCGCTATACTGTTGGCGTCACGCGCGCCTTCGCCGGCAAAGTGGAACCCGCCAGACTCAACGAGTCGATTGCCGCCGACTTGAGGCATGGTGGAGAAATTTGCATTACTTCCGCCCGACAGCTGAGCAAATCTAGAATCGGCATCGAAGTACTCTAGGCCACTCTCATCGCTCTTGGCACGCAGGACCTTCGTTGCATTGCCAGTGATGTTGGGCAGGTTGACGCTAGCGGCCGAGGCCGCTGCCTTCGCGGCATGGTGAAGGGCTGAGAAATTGGTGCCGTCTACCGTGGAGTCTTCGGCCTTGGTCGCCCAGTCCTTCGCTGAGCCGGATGAGGGCTGGCCGTTGCCGGTGCCACCAATTGCCCATGACTTCGCTGAGTTGTCGGAGCCTGACGCAAAATCGTCGGTCTTTGTAGCATAGTTGGCGGAAGCGGTTGCCGAGGTTGTGGCGCTCGCTGCCGAACTCGAAGCGCTACTCGCTGAGGCTGAGGCGCTAGCCTCGCTGCTGGCTGCATTGGTGGCTGCCGTCTCGGCAGCGGTCACAAAACTGTTCCAGGCAGCAACATGGAACTTGCCGGTACTATTGTTGTAGAAGAAATCGTAAACCCCGTTTACCTGCAAGTCGCCGGCTTCCAGGGCGTCCCCATCCAGGCGCACGCAGGCCTTGGCCCCCAGCCCATCGACGTTCAGTGTCACCGATCCGGTGTTGGCAGTGGTGATTTTTATCGACAGCCGGTAGCCATCCTTCCCAGTGTAGGCGGTCCATGTAGTAGGCGCCGATACAGTGATAGCATTCGCCGCGCCGCCAGCAGTGACAAAGTTGCTATTCCCGCTGAGCAGGCGCGACTGGGACGGGAGCTTTTCGAAACCGGATTCAATGCCAGCGAACTCGGCATCCAGCACGCTGCTGCGGGCACGAGTGAAGGGCTGTAAATCCGTGTTGACTTCGTAGAAATCGTTAGCCATTTATCTGCCTCGTCTCAGTCGGCGCGCCAGGTAGTGAAGTTCTAGGGTTTGGATTGTGAATGGCCGGATGAATTTCGAATTGCCGTAGAACAGAAGTGAGATGTTCCGCCCCGAGCCTGCGATAGGCACGCCGCGCGAGCTGAACACCTCGGCATCCCAGCGAAATTCATCCCAGTTTGAGTCATTCCAGTAGCCGCCTCCTCCTGCGAAGCCAAACGACTGAAGGCCGTTGGAAGCACTATATATCTCGGAGAAAGAGAGGTCGAAGGTCACCGACATGCTGAAGGGGTGATCTGCCTCGACATCGACATACAGGTCTCGATAGGTTTTTCGGATGTGTGGAGATCTTTGGTTGAGAAACGGCGTCCTGTATACAAACTCTATCGCGTCGCCGTCGAAGCTGTATCCTCGCTCAGCCTGGTATATGAACCCGGCCGAGTCGCCGAACAAAACCACTTCGTCGCCGCTGGCGTTCTGAGATGACGAAACAAATGTCGGTGTGTCCGAATAACTGATCACAGAAAACGCCGGGTAGTCCGAGCCGACATAGCTGTCGAAGGTCATAACCAGAGCGCGGCCGTCGGTAAAGTGCAGACGGTATTGGTTGCGCTCTTTGACCGTAACCGAGCCGAGTACTTTGCCCCTGTTCGCATTAAGGATCTCGCGGACGTATCGAGATACGGTTGCCGACTCGAAGTCGCCGAAGGCCTGCACCCTCTCCAGCGGAGCGATGCCCTTGTCATCCAGTGCATATACCGTGCCGATCTCTTGCACCGTGTACGGCTTGGCGCCGAACGTCTCGGAGATCATCTTGAGATCCCAGTCGGCGGCGCTACTGCCATATAGGCCGTAGGTCTTGCTCCTGGTGTAGATGGCGAGCACCTCGCCGGCCCGGGATGCCATGCCGGTGGGCTCATCACCGAGGCCAAACTCCCCGGCGCCAAGGATGGCCGAGAACACCAGCGGATCCCCGATGGAGCTGTGGGCCAGAGTGCCTGGCTCATAGGCCAGGAATAGGTGCATCTTGTGCGCCACAACGAACAGTGGCTTGTTCCACGACGGATTCTCGTCTGGCGCCGGGTAATAGATCGGGGTAAGGATGGTGCCGTCGAACTCCCATGCCGGGTTGACGCCGTCGCAGCCGTAAACCGCCTTGCCGGTGGCAGTGGCATAGAAGTTGTGGGTGATGTGCTGGAAGGTGCCGCCGGTCGCCAGGGTAATGGCAGTGCTGGCGCCGTCGGCCTTGGCCTTGATCGACGCGGAAACCGTCAGGTCTTCATTGTCCTGGAAGGTGCCGGTGGTGACGTCGAGGACCATGTAGCCCGAGGCATTGGTGCCGTAGGAGCCGGCATTCTTGACGAACACCTTGACGGTGCCCTGCGCCCCTGACGTCGCGCCATTAATCACCGTGCCTGCGGTGATCTCGCCCTCTGCCATGGTGCCGCCATCGAAGAACAGCACATCGAAGAACGGAACCAGCGTCCAGCCAGTGGCGGAGGACTTGTAGAGCTTGACCGTGCCGGCGTCGGCCCTGAAGGCGTATCTTGTGGCGCCGAACTGGAAGGCGTACAGCGCATCGCCATCCCCAGGGACGGCGCCAATCAGATTGCGGTAGTAGTCCTCAGCCGCCATCTGCCAGATGTCGCTGGTGTCATTGTCATCCTGGCCGTTGAGCACCTCTACTGCGGTGATCGTTGTGCCATTGGCGGCCTCGTTGAGCGTATAGCTCCCAGACAGCGCGGTGACGCCCAGGGTATTCGTGGCGTCATCCTTGATCACAACCTGTGAGGTAGCGCCAGAGGTGCCGCCGGTCAGCGTGGCGCCAACAGCAATCCCCGAGGAATCCACCACTTCGACGGTGTAGTACAGCGCATCGGAAGGCGCGGCACGCCCGTCAACGCGCTCATAGCCGGCGATGCGCCTATACCCGCCTTCTAGCTCGGGCTCGAAGTTGATCAAGTCCAGGGCTGAGCCTGGCTTGATATTGAGCACGGTAGAAGCCTGATCGATGCCGCCATGCAACGGAACGATGTCGGCCTGCTTTTGCGGCATCCTCATGCCATCGGCCCTGTCATGCGCATCTTGGGCATCTGAGTGCCCTCGAGCTGCCGCATCAGCCGCCGACCCTTGGTGCGAGAGCGACTCAGGATCTCGGTGGCCGCGTCATACAGGCCGAAGTCCTCCATCGCCTGGTAGACGATCAGCATGTGGTAATCGCTGGGCATCTCCGGCACGTCGTCATTGTCAGATAGCACCTGCGCAGAGCGGTTGTATTCGCCAGTAATCACGTAGGCAGCGTCCGGCTTTGGACCGACGACGATGTTGTCGTTTGGGTCAATCGTGATGAAGCGAGGAGCGCCGGTCGGCTGGCTACCGATGCGATAGATGGAGCGGAAATAGGCCCAGGGCACAAAGAGCATCCGTGACTCGCTCCCCACACCGGCAGATTCCAAGTAGCTCTTCGGCGGGTTGTAGATGTCACCAAAATGCCAGGACTTGAAACGCGAGATCGCAACACCACCATCCAGTGCCGAGGTGAAGTCGTAGGTATCGACTGATGCGGACGTGGTGAGCGTGAACTCCTTGCGCAACCACCGCCAAGGGTGCCGGTTCTGGATCTCGGTATATGCGTCTGCCACCCACGACACTGCTCGAGCATGATCCCCGCTTTGGCCGGCGACAGACGTCGGCCCGGTATTAGCATAATTTGTCTCCTGGCGGAGACGCTGGACTAGTTCCAAGTAGGTCATGGGTGACTCTCAGCGCGGATGGAGGGCGGGCTTACGGTTGACGCAGAACTGCCTTGAGCCAATCGGCTCCACGGGGGTTGGGGTCATGGACCACGCTGAACGGATAACGCAGGCCGGTCTTCGACGGGTATTCGTACTCCTGGTCGCCAGTAACGGGATCGACGACCAGCTGGTTTTTGTATCCAGTGCGCTTGGCCCGGGCCAGGCCTTCCACGAAGTAGCGCTTGACGGTCTTGCGCTCCCCTTGCCGGAAGGGCTCACTCTTGCCGTTGACATGGATGATGAATCCGTGGTCGGCGTTTTCGTCGGAGACCTCGCTAATCTCGACGGTCACCGGCTCTTCCATGAACTTGAGGATCTCAGCCTTCTTGATCAGATTGGGGTCGTCGAGCGTGCGGGTTTCCGGCTTGATGAGGGTGTCGCCATCGAACGCCGCGGTGCCGTCCTGCCCGACTTGATGCTCGCCGGTCTCCAGGCGCTGCTCGCGGGTCACAGGGGTGTTCTTGGCCATGCGCTGCTCCATCTCGGCCAACTGAGCACGTAGGCGCTCGTTTTCCGAGTTGAACTCCTCGTTGGCTTGGCGCAACTCCTCGAGGTGGGCGCCAGCCTTAAGGACATCCTCCTGCTTGGCATCCTCCTGCGGCCCTGTTTCGGCTTGACTGGCCTTGTTGGCGGTGCTGCGTGGGCGTGCCATATATTGTCTCCGGGCATAAAAAAGACCGCCCGAAGGCGGCCAAGAAGTGAATGGCTAGGGGGGGGTTAGCTGGTCGAGGAGACCTTGAATGCCTCGAGCGCGTCGATGAGGGTGTTGATCTTGGTGCCCAGCGCATCCAGCGCCGCTTCCACCTCGGTGTCGCTGAATGTGGCGTTGAGCGCATGAGCGGTGGAGGCATCGGTGATCTTGGCTTGGGTGGTCCCGGAGGCGATGGTCGCACCGGTGCCGGCCAGCTTCTTGATCTCCGCAACGGTAACCTCGGATTCAGATCCGTCGGCATTGCCCAGCTTCATCTTGGAGTCTTTGCCAAGGCGCAGCTTGTCGGTGACGGTGAGGTTGTCTTGCTTGCCGAATAAACGAGCCATGGTGAATACCTCAGTTTGTCGAAGAAAAGCCCGCCGAAGCGGGCTGTTATGTCGAGGTGGTCAGGACTACGCCAGCAGGCCGGCCGGAGGCACGGCGAAGAAGTCGTAGAAGGTGTCGGTGATGTTGGCGGCGCCCAGGTCGGTGGTGCCCGACGTGAAGGTACTGCCACTAGTGACGATGCGGAAGCCGCCCAGGGGACAGTTATCTGCCGAGGGCTCGGGCCACTGGGCAATCACCTCGTCGTTGGCCAGATCCTCGGTAGCGACCTCGTCGCCCTTGACCAGGGACACAGTGCCACTGGCATTGATCTGCACCAGGTACAGGCAAGTGGTGTTGTCCGCCTGCTCGGCGAGCGCAGTCATGGCGATGTTGTCGGTATCCGCCTTGTGGTAGAGGACGCCGTCGATGCAGTAATCGGTGCCGGCGCCGTTGGGTGCCGCAGTCTTGATCGTCGCGGCGTTGGTACCCTCGGCCAGCCCGGCCTTGGACATGCAGAACGTGCCACCGTAGTGACGCTCGGAAAGGTTGTTGCTCATGGGGAGAACCTCACGTTAGCGAGGGGTCGCCGTCGCGACCCCAATCCGGTTACAGGTCGGTGGTGCCGGCCTCGACGATTGCCATCCAGCCATCGTTCTGGACGAATGCTGCGCTCCAGAACTTGGCACCCAGGTAGCCGCGCTGACCGAGCGGATCGCTCTTGTCCTGCTTGCTGGCCGGGATGTGGATGGGGTCCAGGGAGCCCATGCCGCGGAGCGCCACGTTGGCCCAGGCATCGGCGGCGACCACGATGTAGGGGTAGACGTCGATGTTGGAGCCACCGGTGGATTGCAGACCGGTGGTGCCGACGGCCGCGCCCGCATCGATGATCGGGTTGAGCTCCGGCGACACGATGAACCGGAAGTTCTCGACGCTGCCGATCTCGCACTCATGGAGTACCTTGCGGGTACCGTATTCCGCAGTAGCGATGAAGCCCGGCAGGTTGCGGATATCGTTCTCGCCGTCGGTGTGGACGTAGACGATATAGCCCTGCTCGACCGGGGCGGTGTTGTAATCCGCAGACGCGGACAGAACCTTGGTCACCGGGCGGCCGCGGTTACCCTTGATGGAGCGGGTGACCTTGCGCAGCAGGTTGAGAGAGATCGCCTCGTCCACGGTGGCGCGGGAGGTGCCGCCAGCGTAGAACTTGTTGGTGCAGCCCTTCAGCGCACCGTAGTCGATCATCTCGCGCACCAGGCCCATGCGCTCGCCGACCTGCTGCTTCATCTCATCGGGGATCTTGTCCTCGTAGAGGTCGGCAGTCTTGTCGGAGTAGCTGTACAGGCAGGCGTACTGCTGGAGCTGCACGGTGATGTCTTGCGGCGACAGGGTGTCGGCTGTCGGGGTGACGCCCTCAGTGGTGATGTGGTCGTTGGCGTCCACGGACCACTGGTTGATGGTGGTCGCGTTGGTGGTCGCACCACCTTTCGGCAGCCAGCGACGGTAGATCACGGTGTCGGACTGGTTCTTGCCAACCTTCTTCTGATCGCCGCTCATGCCGAGGGCGGTGACCGGTACGGCATGCTTGAGGATCTCGCCCTTAAGCTTGCCAATCCGCGGAGTCGCGGTGGAGTAGTTCTGGGTAGCCATGTTGGCCTCCTGGTCTGATTATCCTCGGCTGTTGAAAGCCTCGAGGAACTCTTCGTGCTCGGTTTTCGGTTGTCGCCGGGTCACTTGGCCACCGGTGGTGGGGGTGATGGCGCTTTCCAGCCTGGTTTTCTGGCGGCTTTGAGCGGTCAGATCAGGGGCCGAGGCCTTGGTGTGCTCTTGGAATGCATCAAGCACGGCGATGGCGTCGGCAGCGTTCTCGCTGGATGTTTTCTGCTGGATATCTTCCGGCTGATTGGCCAGCCAGTTCTGAAAGGCGTCGGTCTGGACGGTCTGCTCCCAATCGGGATACGCGTTGTCCAGTCGGGCCAGTTGTCGAGCGGTGCGCATTTGCTCCTGCGCGGCCTGTTCGGTGGATTGAAAGCGCTGGTTAAGCGCCTGCTCGTCAATCTGCGGGATTCGGCTCGCCACGGCGTCCAACCCTTCCTGTAAGGCCTCTGCCCATTCCGGGAAGTCGTCCTTCAGCGCCTTGAGCTTCTCTCCGCTCTGCATGGCCTCGTTGATCTGGGCTTTGCTGGGGGCCTCGCTACCTTGCTCCCTGGCGGCCTTGGAGGCGGCCGAGAGCTGTGTCAGGTTGTGCTTGAGTCCGCCAATGTGGCCCTCGATGTTACGAAGCCTGCCAGACAGACGTTGCTCCATCTGGCTCATCAGCCGTTCTTCCAGCTTCGCGATAGTGGAAGGTGAAAGGTTGGCCAATTCATCGTCGACAGATACTTCTGACGACTCTCCGTCGCCCTCTTCTGCCTCGGCGGCGACTTCTCGATTCTCGCCCTGGTCGTCCACCTCGGCATCGCCTTCACGACGCGCTTCCTCGGACACAGGCGGCGGCTCTTCACCCCGGCTGGCCGAGAGGAATGCAGCTTCTTCCTGCTCCTCGATCTGCTCGGGCGTCAGGTCGTCTTGGTTGGTCACTTCGGTGGACATATTTTTATCACCTTGCGGCTTATTGGTACGGGTTGCGGCGCGCGGGCGCTTGCGGGGTCGGCTTGTCACTCATGTCATTGAGCAACTCCCTCAGGACGGCAATCTGGCCACGGAGATGCGCGGTATCGACCGGACCGCGGTCAGCGTCATTCTTCTCGCGCAGCTTGGCCAGCTTTGCTTCGAGGGAGTCGTGCAGCTTCTTGAACCAGGCTTGCGTCTTATCGATCTCGCTGAAGGGATGGATCATTGCGCGGACTCGGCACGGTAGAGTTTGCCGCCGGCTGTCTCGAGGATCTCGCCTTGCAGCATCCAGGACATGGCATCCAGCGCTTTGATGGATTCGGGGACGTTATAGGCCATGACTGGGGTCCAACTCTCGCCGTCCTCAGAAACAAAAACGACCGCTTTTGCGGTCGCTGTGGCGGGGCGCATCTTGCGGCCCCTGGCGTCGAATAATGTCATATCACCCCCAGGAGTCGTAGCCATTGTCCATATTCTCTCGGCGCGCCTGGCGCTCGTTCTGCGAGTCGGTGAGCTTGGCTGCCTCGAGGTCGCGCTGGTTCTGCAACTGGGCGGAGGTCTTCTGCATCTCAGCCTCCAGCTTCTGGGATTCGATCCCGAGCTTGGCTTCAAGCTGGGCCAGCGTGACGCCCTGCTCGGATGCCATCTTCTGTCGGGCAATCTCCTGATCACTCTGCAACTCTGCGGCCTTGTACTGCTGATCAAACTGTTGCTGCTGGGCCTTGCGCTGCTCTTCGACCTGCCATTGCTCATGCTTGGCTTGTAGCTCCGCCTGTTTGAGCTCAAGCTGGGCCATCTTGGCCTGCATGCCGGCATCGTCTTGCGGCTGAGAAAGCTTGGTGACGATCTCGCGCCACTCCTCGTCGTCGAACTCGAACGCCTTGGGATCGAACTTGTCGGCGCGAAGCAGCTCCTTGGCCACGCGCTTGGGGTCAATGCCGAAAATGGGGTTCTGCGAGAGTTGCAGCCATTCCATCGTCTTCTCTTTCTGCACCGCACGCTCGACGAGGTTAGAGGAGCCGCGGGCATCGATCACAAACTCGCCTTTCTCGTCGTCCTCACCGTACTGGAGTAGGTAGGCGTAGTAACGGCGCACGTGAGGCTCGGTCACTAGGTCATCGAAAAGTCGCGCAATGCGTCGGCGCACGATGTTGGCGTTGTTGTTGAGGAGCTGAGTCTGGCCCAGGGTATCGAGCTTCTGGGCGCCCATCTGGCCCTGCATGATCATCGGCAACCCGGTGACGTCCTCAGCCATCTTGAGGCCGAGATAGATGATCGCCTGGAGCTCGTTGACCATCATGTCGAGCTTGAAGTAGCTGAACGCCCGGGACAGGTCCTCCAGGTCGGCGTCCTCCGATGCGATCCAGCCCTTGCGAGGGGCGAGCTCGGCCACCCCGTCCATAGGCTCGAGAATGCCGGGTTTGAATGCCCACATCGGTCCGCCAGCCAGGCCGGCGTTGTCCATCAAGTTGCGAGCCGCGCCGTTGATCATGCGCTGCGGGGTGCGGATCAGACGCGCGATACCCACGCCCCAAGGCATGCCGTTGCGCTTCTTCCAGACCATTACGTCATAAGGGAACTCGCCGGTGTCCAGCGGGTTCATCGTGGCCTTGATCACCCGGTTGTTAACCATGGTGATCTGCGCGGGGACAGTGTCGGGGGTCTCGTCGTCACACTCGCAGCCAGCGGACTCGAGGTCGTCCTTCTTCAGGTCGCCGTGGTAATACCATATCTCGTACAGCGATTTGGTCTCGCGCCGGCGCATGTCGCCCACCTCCTGGTGGACCTTGCCGGCCTCAGCGGGGCCTTCATCCAGCACCGCGAGAATCTGCCCCTCGTCGTAGCCGGGAGAGCCAATCAGCTCACGCAACTGCTTCTCGGTGATGTCGTCCCGCTCGAACACGAACGAGCCGTTGTGGATGCTGTCACCACAGCCGCCATCGGGGTACAGGTTCCGGTAATCAATGCGCTTGGAGACCGGCTTGATCTCCTCCTGGATAACCAGTCCGCCATCGACATAGGCCACATGGCGCTTGCGCATCGGGAAGGGGCCTTTGAGCACCCCAGAGCCCACCTTAGCGGCGTCCTCAATGACCTTGCGCACCTCGGCGTGGTATTGGCACTCGACGTGCCAGTCCTCGATGCGCTTCTGGGCAGCCCCGGCCTTGTCTTTGGCTTCATCGAGAATCCGGCGTGCCTCGGCAGCAATCTCTTGCTCTTTGCGCGCTACGTGCGCCTCAACCTCTTCCGGCGGCCGCCCCTGAGCTTCGGAGGCAATCTGCTGCCTGACTTGCGGCGGGATATCGCCCTCGGCGAAGGGGATCAGCTCCGCGACTGGCGTGGGCTCCAACTGCCACGCGCTGTCATCGGTGGGCAGCAGCATGTCGGCCAGGCTGGCACTCGCTGCATCGCAGTAGGTGCCGGTTACGTTCAGGAAGATGGTCGAAGAGGTGTCGTCGGCGTCAATCGTCTCTTGCCCGGGCGGCTTGGACGACCATGCAGCATTCTCGCCGCGATTCGCGTCATCAATGCCCTCGTAGAACTCCTCGTCTTGGAGCCACTCTTCCTCAATGCCAGAGGTATGGCGGGCAGCGATAGCCTCTGCGCGGCGCTGAGCCAGGGCGTTGCCCAGGGCGTCGAGTCGGGCGACTCGCTCCGCCTCGGCCTTCTCCATGGCGTCCTTGAGCTCTTCCAGCTCCTCGTCGTCCATCCCAGCCATCAGCTCGAGCAATTCTTCCTCGCTGAGCTGTTTTAGGGCGCGCATTTCCATCATGTGCGCATCCCGGTGCGTCGCAGGCACAGGACGCTGACATTGATGTCAGTGGTGCCGTCGCCGGCAGTGACCCTGGGGCGGGCGAGCTCGGTGATGCCATCCACGGCCCCCAGACCAGCAGCAGTGAACGACAACGCGTTGCCCTGGCGATCCTTGAGCGTGGCCCAAGTGGTGCCGCCGTCGTTGGAGCCCTCCCATACGACTGTACCGCCGGAACCGAAGGTGCCGGTGGCCTGCACGGTGCGGTCGAACCACTCCGCAAAAGGGAGCTCCGCGCCCACGTCATTGGTGGTGGTAAGGGTCTCGTAGACGACTTTCATTACCAAGCCGTCGCGCAGCGTGGTGACTGTTGGGTTGATAGTAGCCATTTAGTATCCCATTCCTCTGTCGCGCGGGCGGTGAACTTTGTAGGTGAGACGCTTTGCAGTGGACTTCGGGGGCTTGTGGCTGACTGCCATCAACCCGAACGCGTCGGCAGCATGCGATGACCAGTCGTGATTGGGCCCGAGCCCGATGTCGCGCTGCTCGTCTTTCTTCTCGTGATACCAGCCCAGGGCGTCTAGCCCTGGCTTGCAGGTGGCTTCGTTGAACCACATCGAAGGGAACAACCGGCGTGCCTCGTCGATGCGAGCGGAGGCGGCGCCCTTGCCCTGATTGGGCACCACGATCACGCGATATCCGGCCTGCTTGAATGCCGACTCGTAGCTGACCGAGAACACGCGGTCCTGCGTCTTGCCATCGTGCGGCAGGTAGACCTCGGAGGTGTCGGGCGTGTAGCCGCGATTGCGCATCCACCCCAGGTGATGACCCAACTCCTGGCCCTGCGCCTCGTAGTAATCGAGGATGCGGATCTCGTGACCAACGAACTGAACGGCCCACATCGCAAATGCGTCAGAGCGCGCACCTGTGCCGCCAATGTCGCAGAACAGCTTGATAGGCAAGTGCGGGTCTTTTGCGACTCGCCCAATCCGGTGCTGCATGCGAGCTTCGGTGATGTGGCGGGCGTAATAGGCACCCTCCACCACTCGGACGAAATCGCCTTCCCAGATGTGGTCGTACTGATCGGGACGCTTCTGCAAATCCTCCAGGCGCTCATGGTTGAGGACTTCGGGAAACCATGGGTTATCCCGCCAGTTCATCTCTACGATGACTGAGTCTTCAGGAGCGTCGATGCGGAAGCGCTTATTGGTCGCGCTGTTCTCGCGCTCCGGGTTCCAGGTGATCCAGATCTCGGAGTCGTGCTCGCGCACCGTGGGGATGACCTTCACCCAGGCCTTCTCGCTAACCGGCTCGGCCTCATCCACCCATAGGATGTGAATGCGCGCCTTGGACTTGATGCTGTCCAGGTTGTGCCGGAGACCGGCAAAGGCGAACTCGATATTGCGGTCGGCAGTGCGGATGTACTTCTCACCGATGTCGTAATGCGCGGCAAGCCACGGCTCGGACTGGATGGCTGCCTTGACCTCGGACATGGACGACTCGTCCAGGGAGTTCATGAACTCCCGCCCGCATAGGATCAGTCCCGACTTGCCTTCCTGGGCCAGCATGTAGCCGCGGATGGCAGCCATCTTTGCGAAGGTGCGCGTCTTGGCTGAACCCCTGCCTCCGTAGGCGCCACGGTAGCGAACGTTCTGGGCGGCAAAGACGGGGATCAGCTTCGGCGGTATCTTGACCTGCTTAGTGGTCATCGCCGGTGTCCGCTACCAGCTCAACGCGAGTGACGGTTTCGATGGGTCCGCCGTTGGCGCCGGTGTGCTCGTGGGAGTTGGCGTCTTTCAGCCCAAGATCTCGGGCGATGATGCTAGCGTTCAGCAAATCAGCCGCGGCGCCACTGAACTTCTGATCGCGGATTATGGATTCCACTCGCGTGACGATCGGGGAAAAATCTTCAGCGCTTCTCCAGTCTCGCCACGTCGTCGGGTCTATATCCAGGAAGATGCATAGTCCATCCAGAGTCATGGCTCGCATCTTCGGCACGGTCGCCGTGACGATCTCGCCTTGGTGGTGAAACGGCTTCGATTCCCACAGCGGATTCTTCTCTACCCACTGGAAGTATTCGCAGCAGGCAGCCCACAGCACCTCCGCAGAGGCGAACAGCTTGTCTCTGCCGTGCTTCGTCCTGGCCTTCCAGAACTGGTTGCCTTTAGGTGCTGCCATTTGAGCCTCTTCGTGTTGCGCGTCCCCAGGTTAATAACCCCAGGTGCGCTCTTCGAACTTCAGGGTGATGATGCCGCTTGTCCCTCCACCGGCGCCGGGGAGTTGCGTTGCGACCACATATGCAGATGTCGGGGGAAAGCCCCGCATCAATCCGGCATTGGCTCCGACGAGCGATGCATGAGCAGTGGCGCCGGAGGTTCGAACTCTCCTGACTGGATAGGGCGAGTCATCGTCTATCGTGATTCCGCCGGTGGCCGACACCCCATCCGTCCATGCGGTTGTCTGTAGCGCATAGCTAGGCGCGAACGATGTCACGTTGAGCGGGTGGGCCTTTGATGTCACGTTAGTGGCGAAGGTCCCGGTCTCGGTAATCTGATCAGCCCGATAGACGCGGTAGTAGAGCGATCCATCGTCTACTGACAGTTGGGAGTCGAGGAGGATGACGTCTACCGGCAGGTCGAACCTAAACACCTGTGTCTCGCCTGCCGCGAGGGATAGCTCATACTCCCAGGCGAACTGCTGGGCTGCCCAAAACCCCGGCTCGCCGGTGTCCACACGCATGCGGCGAAATCCGTCCGGCCCACTCGCCAACTCAGGGGTTACGTCCACCTCGGCAGCCCCGTACCCAGCGCCACTACCCGTGTCATGAAACGACTCGGTGACGGTGATGGAACCGCTACCCACTACGCCCGACAGCGTGAAGCGATAGCGGCCAACAGGGCTGCCGACCCTGAGCGTAAACGGCTGACTGACATCCACCACGCCGTGAGGGACAGATAGCCATGCCGCCCCAGAGTGGGGGTATTTCGCCTCTACGGTAAGCGTGCCAGCCGTGACCCCTTCAGGGGCAATCGTGAGCACGCGAGCGCTGAGAATGCTTTCGGCGGGGAATTCGTACGCGCCGTTATCTCCAGGGATGACATACGGCATGTGCGAGGCCCCTTCCTGCTGGGTTTAGATGTAGGGCCGCCGCATCACCTCTCGGTGAGTTGGCGGATGCGCGGTTCTCCAGTGACCGGCTTGGAGATCTGGATCACCTCCTGAGGCTCTCCGCCTAGATTCAGCAATACGTGGTGGTCAGGTCGTGGCTACCCGGCCAGGGATGGATGGGCGATTCCGGCAGGTAGGGCAGGGGGTCGTACCTCGGCACCATGTCGTTCTGGTGGCCACACTTCCACATGATGTAGGCCATCGCCGGCGTGGGTGCGCAGGCTGGCCGGAATATCGGTGCGATACGTGGCGCAGGGTAGGCGGGTCACAGTAGCCATGCGCTCTCCTCGGTGAGCATCACCAAATTGCGGTCGTCATCCCAGGCGAATGACCAAGCGGCCAGCTCGTCTATCAGCGCCTGGGTGTGTTCGTCTGGGGTGAGGCCGTCAGGGCTGAGATGGCCGGGGAGGGTGGGGAGGTCAGTGGCCATCTCACTGCCTCGGCAGCGCCTTTGCCTGGACGATGATCCAGCGCTCCAGCTGCTCGGGGGTCAGACCGGCAGGGACCACCCGACAGCCGCTGTTAACGGCCTCTCTCATGCGGGATAGGTCGAAATCAGGCATCAGACGCCCTTTCTTTCGGACAAGAACCAGTCTTCTTCGCGCATCACTCAACCCTCTTGATCTTGGCGCCCCAGCTGCCCAGCAGGGCGGCGGCGAGTATCGCTACCTCGGTAGGTAGTTGGAGGCCCAACCACTGCTCGGCGGCGAGCATTAGTAGGGCAGGGAGGCCCACGCCCAGGGAATCGGCATTTTGCCGGCCGGTGGCGGCCAGTTGGTCTCGGATAGTCATCGCCCGCTCCTATGCCACACGAACCCAGCGATCATGCTGCCGACGATCCACGCCTCGCGGGCTCGGATCTCTATGCGCCGTGCCAGGCGCGCCATCCGCCCACGCGGACGCCGGCCCACATGATCCATGCTCGCCATCTCGGCTCACTCTCTAGTAACGCGTCGCGGAAAATCTGATCGGCCTGGCGGCGGCTCCATTGAGGGGCGCCGTGGCGATAGAGGTAATCGTGGATAACCGCTGCCCGGTGGCCTGTGTCGCCGGTCAGCACGAACACGAACGGCAGGCGCGGCACGGATGCATAGTCGGTCACAAACCCTGACGGCGCCTCGATCAGTTGACCGTAGCGAGCCGAGCTGTAGATCAGATCGCGGGCCAGCCGCCATTGGCCTGGGCCGTGGGCGACGGTGTGGAGGTTCGTGAGAAACGGCATCACTCGGCCTCGAACCGCTCGCGGTCGCGCTCAGCCTGCTCCACATCGATATCCAGCTCGCCGTCAGGAATCAGCGAGAGGATATCGGTGCAGGCACCGGACGGAGGGACAGGCACGCCGGCAGCGCGAAGAGCCGCAAGGCGAAAGGCACGCTCTCGCGGGTCGGCGGTGGCGCAGTATTCGGCCTGGAGTTGAATGACGGTACCGGTCAGGTCGCCCACCTGATAGCCGTCATCCAGCGGTGACTGGACTGAGGCACAGGCGGTCAGCGCCAGAGCGAGACAGGCGGTGAGTAGGAGGCGGATCATAGTCGATACCATAGTCGATACCCCGGAAGACAGGTGGCTTGGAATCCGCGCACAGAGCCCCGCGGATAGGCGTTGAGGATGGCTTGGGCGCGCTCTTGGCAGTCGGACTCGGTCGCCAATGGCCCGCTGCTGGTGTACTCGACTCCCGTGGAGAGGGTGATGACCAGCAGCAGTTGGAAAATCATGAGCGGCTCGAAGTGTTCTGCGAGATCTCCAGCAGGAGGCGGTTGGTCTCCTGCTGCGAGGCGTGCATGTTGGCCTCGAGGCGGTCTATCCGAGCGTTAACCCGCTCCATGTCCTCGCGGTGCCAGCGGTAGAGCAGGCCGGCCAGGCTGAACACGCCCAGGGTCAGGACGCCCAGGGCCCAGCGCAGCAGGGTAGGCGTCTGCTCGAACAGCATCTCCCAGACGTTGAGCGGTGTTTGCGGGTCACTCATCCGCGCCTCCCGTGTCAACCTCTCTCGACCAAGGGCCGACTGCATCGGCCTTCTCCGGCTCGACCGGTTCTAGGAATAACCGGCGCTCGTCCTCGCGGCGCTTGACCAGGCCGGGCAGAACCTTGCCCCCGCCCTTGTTCCAGCGCAGGAACTCATCGGCGGCGCCTTTCCGGTCGCCGGCATTGAGCTTGCGGAGGAGGGTCGATTTTTGCAGGGCGCCCGCGCCGATGTTGTAGGTGAGCAGGACTAGGGCGTCGAATTCGTTTTGATTAAGCTGCACCTCGACGCAGCGGCGTACCGTATCCTCGAAGCGCTCGGCATCCGCAGCCAGCAGCTCGATGGCGCGCGACTTGTCGATTACCATGCCCGGCGTCACCGGTTTGCCGTCTACGCGAGTGGTGCCAAACCCTATGGTCCAGACGCCAGCGGGGCAGCGGTAGGCCTGGAGCCGCAGGCCCTCGTGGCCCTGGAGCTTGCGCAGGCCACGAGCGGATAGCTCCATGGTCACCTCGGGAATAGGTGGCCATCCTTGGCCGGGGGGACACGCCAGCAAGCGCCAGCGCAGGAAAAGAAAACCCCGCAGCAAGCCGAAGCAAGTGCGGAGCCGTGTTGAGTGGTGGGCCACCGGGATTCGAACCCTGCCCTCATCGGTTATGAGCCGAGTGCTCTCGCCAAGTGAGCTAGAGGCCCTTGAAGGGTGCCACCCGATCCATGGCGGAGATCTAGGTCCGCAGGGCGGCATAAACGAAGACGCCCCGCCAATATGCGGGGCGTCGGAATTGGTGGAGCGCGGACGGAATCGAACCTCTCAGCCAGCGGCGACCGGGTTACAGCCGGTTGTGCGTCCCAGCGCACAGTCACGCTCCAGATACCGCCCGTGGTGCGCATATCCGCCGGGCTCGACTGATGCCGCGACATAGAGGCGTGGGCGGTAATTTTGCAAATGCCGGGAGCGACCCGGCATGCCTGCGGCGGACTAGCATTCCCATCCCATGCAGGACTTAAGCCCCGATGCAAGCAGAGCGGGGAGACCACGAAAAAGCCCCGCCGGCAAGGGCGAGGCTTTAAATAGGTGCTCGGCTCACACTCCCACCACACTGGACCCTGGGAGTCTACGCAACGCATCGGCGTTTCGCTGGAATCTCACCAGCTCGTCAGGCGCGTTGAAACGGTCCAGCCTGGATGCCTACTTGCCGAGCGGCGGCATCGTACGCTCTGTGTAAGCCCGCGCAGTGGCGAGGCTAAAAATGGGTCGGCTCTGATCGTACCTTCCGCGAGCCTACACCAAAGTGTCTTCTAAAGTTTGCGGTTTGTCAAGCCCCGACTTTGGCAAACCATGTCGTTCTGTAAACCCGTTTTTAAGTCTCTCGGACCGTGCGGCGCGCGCAGCATCCTCCTTGTTTTCAAAATATCCCAAGGTTCTCTGTACGCCGCCCAAACCCATACGCGCAACCCAGAATCCAGTCGCCTTGTCCCAGACCACGCCGCAGGCACCGCTTGTGTTGTTTTTCGGCATGGCCCTGTTCTTACTGTTGGCCCCTCCCGACCCGTCGCGCATGTTTGCCCACCGGTTGTCCTGAGTGTTTCCATTTATGTGGTCAATCTCACGCGGCGGCTCCTGGGCCGTCATCAGCTTCCAGATAACCCTGTGTGCGTAAACCTGGCGCGACTTACCCGATGGATACTCGACCGCCACCACTCTGTACAAGGCGCCGCCGACATCTGCGACGTGACCGGCCTCGCTGCTCGCCCGACGAGCCTTGTTTGAGAGTTTTCGATATTGTATGCGGCCAGTATCTTCGTCGTAGTCAAACTGCACCCGAAGATCCTGAAATCCAGGAAGTTCTATTCTCTCCATGGGGTAGTTCCTCGCGCTACCAATACTTAAATCCATTTTAATCTATTTTCTAGATATGGATCACTCGGCGACAACAGGAGCCTTCTTTGCCGATGAGGTGCCAGACCTTCTCTCGGCATACTCCTTGACGGCCCGGAACAGGTTGGGGTTATCCTGTCGCCACCGGTAGACGGTTGACTCCGGCTTGTGGATAGCGGCGGCTATCTCTCGCATAGTGACGTTCATTGCTCAATCCTCATAGACGACCATCACGCCCTATGATCTCTCTATCGGGGTGGGCGGGGCCCGGTGGTAATCGTGGCGCCCATTCTACCTGCCTGTTCGGCAGCTATTTCACCCGAAGGGTAAAGTCATGATTTCCTAAGCTGCCTTTTCGGCAGCGAATTGATCACTACATCCGTTGACGATAAGCCATCCCCTGGATAGCGTGCGCTCTCGCCTCCCTTACCAATTGCGGGCGGCGCTTATGCAGGTAAGCAATGCCGGCCTCAATAGCTGCCGAAGGGGTCGAATGGTGCCCCTGTATGTCTCCAGACGTGCTGCCGTCGTCTCTGACGATCTGCCAGCCCCAGGTTCCATCCTGCCACTGGGCCACATCGACAAATGTGAGTAGCGCCAGGTCGACATTCTCACGAAGGTTCTCGCTCATGTTATCGCCTCCAGTGAAGAAATGCCCCGGCATGGCCGGGGCGGCTTCATCATTCAGCCATGATGATGTCTGACTTGTGGGTCTGGATGTGCTCGGACAATTCTTCCTCGCTTGTGGGCGCCTCGCCGATTCCGATCTCGCCACCCCAGTTCCTAATGATCTCGGCGGGGGTGTCGATGTCCAGCAGGGCGGACTTGATCTCTTCGACTCCGTTCTGGCCTCCGGCAGAAACCCAGTTGGCTACCAGGGCGGTCAGTGCGTCGTTGCGGGTGCTGTATGCGATGCCCTCGATTGCGTAGCTCATGTCGTCTCTCCTGGTGCGTCTCGTCTTGGTGTGCTCTCATAATAGGAGACAACCGGGAGGGCGTCAAGCATTATAGAAGACTTTTTACACCACCCCCGCCTTAGCCAACGCCAGCAGCTCCGCCCGGCCCTGGCATGCTGCGAATCTGATGGCCTGTCCGTTGCAGAACAGCGGCTTCTGCTCTACCACCCTGGTACGGCGAGTGCGCGGCACGATCTCTGCCTCATGGATCCCCTGCGCCTGCCTCTTCACAGGCACCTCTACCATGCTCTCGACGGTCACCATCTCCACGCCCGGCGGCCACCCCAGGAGCTGGGCATAGAAGCCCAGACGATTGGCAATGTAGTCGTACCCCTTGGACCACACATGGTCACAGCCTAGCGCTGGGTTGAGTTTGGCCGCTTGGATTAGCACGGCAAGGAGCTGTCTGTCTGGGATTCGCGCCGCCTCGATGAATCGGCGGGCATGCTCGTGCGCCGCATGCACCCTAATGCCCTTGTCGTATGCCGACGCCAGCGGCTCCCGGGCAGCATCGGCCCCGCCTGGCTGCATGCCGATGTTGGCCGTAGGGCTGATCGGCGCGCAGCCGAGATGCTGGAACTCAGGGTCTTCGCGCCGCTGGACCTCCATGCTCAGTACGCGCTGTACATAGGCCCGCGCCGCCTCGTCCTGGCCCTCGTCCTCGGTGGCCGCCAGCTTGCGCAGCCTGTCCATGCTCACTCGCTGATAAAACGGTGCCAGTGCTGTCATGCCTACCTCCTCCTCGGATCATTCATGTAGCGCCGCTCGGGTGGGCGCTCTGATTGTTTGTCGCTCCTCGCGTTGCCCATAACCCCTCCGGGGTATATTTGGTGTTTATGCCCCCTGAGGGATATCGATCATCCGCGGATTGACCGTGTGCCGGGCCACCTCGCCGTGCTCGTCATGCAGCACGATGCATTTCATGTCCCGGGGTGAGCGGTAGCCGCCCCAGGTGGCGTAGGCGTCCTTTGCCGCCAGGGTGCGGAATGACTCGACAGTCACGCCGGCATAGTCCTTGACGCTCTGGTGGTGAACGTGACCGACCCACCAGTAGCGGTGCTCGGTCTCGCCCCAGTCCTGGGGTCGGTCGGTGGCCATGACGCCAGGCAGCTTGTCGGGCTTGATGCTATGGCCGTGGTGACAGCCCACGAACGTCTTGCCATGCCGGAAATACATGGCCGGCTCGGGGCTGGTGTCGACGTAGACGCGGGGCTCGTCTTCATAGACGTGGCTGAGGCAGACGGCGAGGAACAGGGCGCCGGTATCGTCGTGATTGCCGACGATGTTGAGCACACGAACTTCGGCGTGCTTCTCCAATGCGGATTCGATGCACTGGCGCATGACCTTTACGCCTACTGAGATCATCTTGGCGTAGCGCCCATCAAGATCGAGGCTGTGGCCAGAGCGACTAGTCACACCCTCCATGTTGTCGGCATGCAGCCAGTCGCCCAGGTTGACGATGGTGGCGTGATGACAAGCGGGAGCCCTGGCGACCAACTCAGCCATGGCGCCGCACTGGATGCGCTCGGTCAGCTCCAGATTCCAATCCTCGCCGGTCTCGGCTGGCCAAGAGAGCATCCCACAATGAAGGTCTCCGATGGGGTAGCAGGCCATCAGCTCTCGGCGGGTGTCGCCTGGCGCGGGGCGGTGGGCGACCCTGGGTAGCTCGGAGGCCATGCCTTGGATGGCGGCTAGCATCATCTCGTGCTGCCGCTCCCGATCCTCGCTGAACTTGTACCAGATCGGCTTTCCCTCGGGGTTTGTCCTCATATCGGAGACGCCCTTGAGCTTCCAGCCGTCTGGTATCTCGCGAGTCAGGTCGTGTTCAGGGCTCCAGCCCTTGCGTGCCAACTCCAACTTGAGGCGCTTGAACCGATACCAGCCGACGCCGTGCTGCGACTTTAGGCGCTTAGAACCCCAGCCTTGGCGCAGTAGCTCGATGATCTCCTCGTCCGTGATATCGCTCATGACACCTCCGATATGTTGCCCATAATCTGACGACCGTACTCAGCCAGGCACACTGCATCGGCCATGCCGTCATGCGGAACACGCTTGCGCCCGGGCGTCAGGTCGATAGACGGGTAGGCGCGGCGGACGAATGCGATTGCCGCATCCTTGTCCTTGGTGGTGCCGGCCAATACCGCCTTCTTCCAGGCTTGGGGTGTCACGAGCCGATAGGGGATGCCTAGCGCCTCGCAGACTCCAATCACAATCCCAAAGCCCATGCCGAACTTGAATGTGCTGCTTACACCTTGCTTGGGCATGGCGTGGACCTTCTCGATGATCACCACGTCAGGTGTCAGGGACTTGAGTTGAGCGGCAATCTTGTGGCCGTCGATGTCTTTGCCGATTAGTGGCATCGGGACGGCATAGCTGGCATCGCCGTCGATTCCTGCGATGCCCCCGGACTGCCCTGGGTCGATTCCAATGATCATTACTCGCCCTCCTCAATCTTGATCACGCCCTTCTCGACCAACCGGCGCCAAGTTCGGACCATCGCCCGGCGCATGTAGAAGTCCTTGAACATCGGCTCCCCGGCGTCAGGCCATGGGCGGCGGCCATCCAGAACGTCGTGACAGGCATGACAGGCGAAACAGCTCGACAGGTCGTCCACCTTCCCACCCATAATCCCGCCCTCATGGGGCAGGTGGGCGAGCACAGTGGTCTCTGTGTTGTGGCGGCAGATGCCGGCGATCTGCACGGTGCATAGCTCGCCCTGGGCAGCCTGGCGGATTGCGCTGTGGTGGGTGGCGTCGTTGGCTGGCTTCTTGGCAGGCTTGCGCTTCATGGGTTTACGCTTCGGTCCAGGCCCGGCCTTGAGAGGCGTTTTCCTGCGCAAAGTTGAACGCTTCATGCCGCCACCTCGCGATATTCCTCATAGGCCTTCATGGCCTTGTCGCTCCACGCCACCCCGTATTCAGTGCCCACCGAATACAGGAACTCTACAAACTGGGAGGCCTCACTCTTTAGGAACCCCTTCGTGGAGGGGCGCACATAGACCGGCTCTTGCGTCTGCCAGTCCCAAACCCTCTCGCCAGGATGGGCAAGGGGCGTGCCAGCCTCCTCCATCTCGCGGGCAAACTGGTTGACGAGCACAGCTTTGACGCCCTCGGCGGAATATCCGCGGAAGCACTGGCGGTGAATGTCGTGAATCATCGCGTGATACTTCTCTTCCTGGATGCGGCTCTTGCTCGGGTACCGGATTGCTATTTCGAAGGGGCGCCCGCCCTGGACGCCTTTCGTTGCTGCCGACTTGACTCGCTCAATGGCCGGCGAGTAGTCGGCAGGGGATGCGACGGGGATCACCAACTCTTTGCTCATGCCGTAATCCCCCATTCCTCGCGGATCACCTCGTAGTCATCGGCGTCCTCGCCGTGATCGTCGATACGGAGGAGTGTCCTGGCAGGCCTGATAGACTCCTGTCCATCGGGGTCATTGGTGATCCAGGCAGGTTCTCCGGTTGCGTAAACCTCGCCATCGATGCTTGAGCGGAACTTGAATCCTGTAGGCTTGAACTCTACGCATTCCACCGCCATCCCCGCCTCTGGGTCATTGATCACCAGAGCCAGGCACCCCGGCTCTAAGGGTCGAATGCTCATGACTCGACCTCCCGGATGTTTTCCATGTCGCGCAGAGCGAAATCTCGGGTTGCGTTTTTTTCCAAGTCTCGCGCCGTCATCAGCCATTGGGGCTCAGGGTGATAATCGGTGCTCGCCCAAGCGATGCTGATAGGAATGGCACGACGGGTAGCGCGCTCGCCACGCCAGTTGGTGTACTCGAATTCGATAGGTTTCATACCCCACCCCTCTTGGCCCGATACTCCTCGTCGTAGCTCCACGACGGCGTGATGATCTCCAGGGCGCTGCTCGGGTTACCGGCGATTCGACGCACGCGGTAGAGGCCCAGTCCGGCGGAGAAAACGCCATACCTCCGCCCACTGATCTCGGCGCGGTCTGACGCAATGCGGATAGCGTGATCCGGGCAGTTGGTGAGGCTCGTGCGGCGGTTGCATTTGATGGCTGCGATCATGATTCCGCCCTCCATCCCGGACCCGGGTGGCGTCCCTCGGCGTGGGCCCGGCGCATCGACTCACCCCGGCGCTCGCCATTGCGGCGGATCCACTGGCGGTGCAGGGCGGGGCGCTGATTGATGATCTTCCACACCCAGCCAGCAGAGACGTTCAGCCGCCTGGCTATCTCGGTGGTCGACACGTCCTGCATCGCTAGCGTGATGGCCCTGGCCTCGACGTCAGCCGGCTTGACCTTGTAGTCCACGCCGGGCTGTTGCAGGCCGAAATACTGGGCCTTGCCACGGATACTGCCGATGGGGCGGCCCATGTGCTCAGCGATGCGCTTGGCGGGCCACTCCGGGTGGCGGTAGTGGTCGATCAGGAATTGGTCTTCCTCAGGCGTCCAGCGGCGGGTCTCGGGGCCGCGTCCGCCGAACAGACCCAGGCGAGAGAGGCGGCTGGAGACGCTGCCACGACTGATCCCCATGATCTCGGCGATCTCGCGAGTGGTCTTGTGCTCAGCCCAGAGTCGGCGGAGGGTGGCGACTAGATCAGGTGTCCAGTTCATGCGTTTCATGCGGCCTCCTGTGCGCTAAAGGCGACCATCGGCTGAGCGCGGTGGGATTCCCGCCCCAGGTATTGGAATGAGGCGCGGTCGAACCACAGGGCGATGGTTCCCTCCCAGGCGGTGCCGCCGCGTTGCTTGCTGACGATCATGCGGACGTCGCCCTCGTCCTGGTGCTCAGGCTTAACGGTGGGGTCTTGTTCCATCCGCTCGGTCTCGCGCTCCTTTGGCTTGTTGCGCCACACGGTGACCACGTTGTCCGCCATGTCGGTCAATGAGGCCCCGCCGCGCACGTCCATCTTGTTGGGCGGGCGATTCTCGTCCATTCCCTTACGCGGGTGGGCGACGAGGTGAACGTGGACGTCCATCTCATGGGCAAACCCGGTGATGGCGTTGATGGCGCGCTTCTGGCCGTCGTAGTCCTCTTCCCCAAGCCCCAGCTTGGCGAGCGAGTCGACGATGAAGTGCTTGACCCCGTAGCGCCGGGCGGCGTAACGAAATGCGGCCAGCATGTCGTTCAGGTCGGCGGAGCCCAGTTGGTCGTAGATCCACAGCCGGCCACGCATGGCGTCCAGGATGCGGTCGGCGTAGGCGTGTGACGGGGCGCCGATGCCGGCGGCCTGGCGGACCATCCGCAGCAGGTTGATCTCCGGCTTCATCTCCATGGAGGCGACGCAGAACGAGGCGCCGGATTTGATGATCGACGACACAGCGATGAAGCCCAGCAACTGGCTCTTGCCATGGCCGTTCCAGCCGGTCCAGATGGTCGTCTCCGAGCCACGGAAGCGGATTTGCTGTTCGGTCTTGTCCCAGGGCAGGGCCAGGCCGCTGTTCTCCATCGGGTTTTCCAGCAGACGATGGAGGCCTGGGGCGAAGGCGTCCACACTCACCAGCTTCTCGGGGTCCATGCTCTCGGCATGGGCATAGCAGGCGGCGATATCCGCCTCGGGGATCATCCCGGTCAGGCAGTCGTTCCAGTCCTTGGACGGCAGGCGGACGATGCGGCAACGCTCGCGCCCCAGGCGCTTGACGATCTCCGCCACGCCTTCCTGGCCGGCGGTGTCGTTGTCCATCGCCAGGTAGATTTCGTCAAAGCGCTGGAGGCGGTCGTACTCGTATTCAATCCAGCGTTGCTTGTCGCCAGCACCGCCACCAAACGGCACCGACAGGGCGGGGTAGCCAGCCTGCCAGGCAGACATGGCGTCGCAGTTGCCCGTGATGGTGACCTTTCCTTCCTGCCGGACCATCAGCATCCCCGAAGGAACCTGCACGCAAAACACATCGCCCTCGTAGGGGACTGCTTCATCCTTGCCTTTCAGCCGCTGCCATGAGGTTGTTTGCTTTCCATGAAGGATGGAAACCTTGTACCACTCACCAAAATCGTTACGCCGATGCATGATCGTGGAAACCCGGCCAGTGGTATGCGCTAGAGCCTGAACCCAGTCAGCATTAGCCTTTAGCTTGGATGAGAACTCAGACTGATTTCGCCCAGCTACGCCATTGCCGTCCCATTTCTCAAGCTCAGCAATAATGAATTCGCGCTCTTCCTGACTTGCCTGCTCTATCCATGACCACGGCAGCTCGCGTCCCGGCACCCACTCAGGAATTGAGAAACAGATGGAGTGGTAGCCATTGGCGATAGCGTTGTCGCTGAACTCAATACCGCTTTCCCGCAATACGCTGCGCAACCGATCGACCTTGCGGTCCTTCTTGAACCCGAATCGCGCATAGCGATGGCTCGGCGCTAAATTTCGTGCCGCGCCGCCCGCATAGGATTGCTTGCGTGCGTCGATCGAAGCATCTGCGCTCACCGCTAGACATACGGCAATCTGCGCCTTAGAGAGCCCCAACCCCGGGCCATTCAAAACCCCTACACGCGGGATCAGGTTTTGGGCATTGCGTGGGCCTTCGCTGGCGGCGTGCTTGTAGGTATTGCCCTTGTGGTCGATCGAGACCATCCGGTGCCCAGGCGTCGTTTCCGACACATACCCCCTGGATTCATACCTGACCAAATGACCGGAGAATGGCTTCTGGATGCGAGCCAGCGGACTGACGAATTCCATCTGGCCGTTTCTGTACTGGGCGACCTTCCCAGTCTGATAGTCGGAAAGCGCTACCCATCCGCTAGGCGTCATGATTTCAGCGCTACCGGGAAAGCATTCCCCTTCGACGATAGTGATCGTCCGCGCGTCAGGCGGCACTGCCTGCCAACCGAACAAGCAGGGCTCACAGTCAGCACTGGCTCGAATTTTCTTTTTCCCATCGGGCCGATCCACCCCCAGCCACTTGAGGAAGACCAGCTCGTCATCGCGCAGGAACGGGAACACGATGTTCCGCCCATCCTCGGCGATGCGGAACGCATCCAGGGTGGCGTCGGTCAGTCCGCGGCCCCGCAAGTAATCCCGCACGGGGCTCTCCGGCTTGGGCTTCTTGACGCTGGCCGGGCGCTCCGGGCGCTTGTACTCGCGCTTGGGCTTGGTGGTGCTGACCCGATACCGGTCATCACGGACACCCAGGTAGTCCTTGGCCTGCTGTATGGCCTCGGCCAGGGTCACGCGGTTGACCGCCATGAACAGGTCGATCAAGTCGCCACCTTCGCCGGTCGAGAAGTCCTTCCAGACCCCAGCCTTGTCGCCGTTGAGCACCACACCCAGGCTCTGCCCGGTATCACCCTCGACGTTACCAGCCTTCCACTCGCCGGAAGCCTTCTTGCCGTTGGGCAACAGCGTCCGGGCGACGCGCTCGGCGTCGTTGGCCAGAATCCGGCTCAGCTCGGCGGGGGTCATGACTGGCCCTCCGCCGCTAGGCGCTGGAGATACTCTTCGTAGGATTCCTGGGGTGCCTCGGGGATATAAACCTTGCTGCCGGAGTCATCGCTATGGGTGGCGGGGCGCCGCGGGAACTGGGCAACATTGCCGCCACGCTGAGCCTGGTACTCGCCGGCCTTGGTCAGCCAATTGCGGAAGGCCGCCTGCCAGTCCTTGAACTTACTGCCCTTGGCCAGGTGGTAATCACTGAATTTCTCCAGCTCGATTTCCATCGACACATTGGACTGGATGGCCCTTGACCGACATGTCTCGTTCGGCTTGAAGTCATTCGGGATAGAGTGCTTACGGGTGGCGCCTTTTGGCTTTGGTGCGGCTAACGGTTCTACTAACGGTTCAATAACGGTTTGGGTGACACCAATGTCACCCGTCTCACGACACCCATGACACCCGTCTGCGTCACCAGTGTCACCCGTGTCATTCACGTCAGGGGTGACAGCAATGTCACCCGTCTCACTGTAATCCGGGAGGGACTGCAGTCTTTTGACGTTGAGATGATATTGGCGAGTTGTCCCAGGGGCGCCTCCGTTGGTATTCCCAACAACCGAAACAAACCCTCTGTCAATCAGGCTGTGTAAAACTCGCTGAGCCTGGCGATCACTGACCCGCATTTTCTTTGCCAGCGCGCCGATTGAAGGGTAAAGTGAGCCGCCTTCGTCATTACACCAGTCCGCGAGAGCGAGCAGGCAGAGCATCTCAGATCCGCCATTCGGCCACTTTTCCCAGACCATCGTGGAAACCTTGATGCTCATATTTACAACTCCAGCTCGCGGCACACGCGGCAGCAAAATTCACGGTAATCTTCGGTAATCGGCACCTCGGCCAGCTCTTGCTGGTACCGCCAGTGCTTGATGTCGTCGTAGATTTGCCACCGCTCTCTGTCAGGCAAATCCCGGAATGGCCGGCACCAGACGGTGTAATTGGCGGGCCCTGGGGGCTTGATTTTGTCTTCGAGATGATCCATGGTTACCTCACGTGCTTGATGTGAAGCCCCGGGGTTGGTTGGTCGCCGCCCGGGGCTTCGTTCGTTTAGCCCTTCACCACCTTCGGTTCAGCCATTTCCTTCAGCTCGCTGCGCAGGGCGCAAAGCTTCTCAATTGCCACGTCGACGGCGCGGTCAATGGCCCAGGCCTCATTCGCGTCCACTTTCCCGTCTGCCAGTGCGGCCTGAACTTCCTGGGCCACGTTGCCTACAGCCACCTGCTGATGGATGATCCGGTCGCACAGGGAAGCGTCGTCAATCGGCCTCTCGACAGGCACAGCCACCAACCCCATCTCATCGAGAATCGCAGTCACGGCGCGCGGATCGCGCATCATCACAGCGATGCGAATAAAGTCGGCCAGGGTCAGCGGCACCGTGCCATCGGGGTCCAGCTTCTTATGCAAGCGCCCCTCGTCCATGCGCAGCTCGCGGGCAACGGTGGCGTAGCCTGCCTCCTTAACGACCTGCTGGATGCCTGCTGTATAAAGATCCATGGTCAAGCTGCCTCTCTTGTGGTGACTCTCACTCGTAGCGTGGAGTGTCTAGGATGGTGGTTAGGCGGCCTCAATACCGCCGAACACGGCGGGGCAGAGTTCAGAAGCCTTGAACTTGCCTTCAGTAAGGCGCTCGGCGCGAAGGGCAACAGCAGGAGACATTCCATGCTTACCCCGCACCCAGCCGGATACGGTCGTCTGGTCGACACCCAGCGCGGCAGCGGCGTTGGTTTGCGTATCGAAGTGCTCGACCAGCTTGGTGAAGAGCGCTGTCATGGCCTGGCTCCATATGGGTATACCCATAATCATAGATATGGGGATCTCCCTTTGCAAGCGTATGGGCGAACCCCTAATACTTCATGGATGGAATTCAAAGACCGATTACGAAAGGCCCGCAAGCACAGGAAAATGAGCCAAGCTCAGCTTTCAGCCGCGACAGGCCTGGATCAGACGACCATCTCCAACCTGGAGACGGGCAAGGTGCAATCCACTAGCAAGGTGGTGCAGATAGCCCATGCTCTCAGGATCAACGCCCATTGGCTGGCCACTGGAGAGGGAGAAATGGAGGGCTCCAGGCCCAACCATCTACGCCTGGCCGTGACAGAGGGAGACGCCGAGCTTGTAGACATGGAGGTCATCGAGGGCGATGAGCCCTTGAGTCACGAGGAGGTGTGGCTGCCTGTGTTTCGTGAAGTGGAGTTTTCAGCGGGCGATGGATGCCCTCAGGTTTTAGAGAATCACGGCAACCAAAAGCGGTTTAGCCTGACACGGCTGAACCGAGCTGGGGTTAGGCCGGAGAATGCCGCGTTGGCCGTGGCCAAGGGTGACTCGATGACCCCGGTGATCAGTGATGGCGCCACCCTTGGGATCGACAAAGGCTGCCGGCACATCATCGACGGCAAGGTCTATGTGCTCGATCACTCAGGAATGTTGAGGGTTAAGCGCCTATACCGGATGCCCCTAAACCGGGTGAGAGTGGTTAGCGACAACGCCGACGAGTACCCGGAGGAGGTCTACAGCCTCGCCGACCCCGACGCACCCAAGATCCTGGGCCGCGTGTTCTGGTGGGAGAATTTCGATTAATAGGAGGAGCCATGGCGGGGAGTCAGTCGATGCAGCGCGACTTCCAGGAGAATCGCCCCAGGACATACATAGCGCTCCAAAAGCTGGTGATAGCAATGTCCAAGGTGGTGAGCTCCCAAGGGAAGCGGACTTGGCTTGGGCGCGACAAAGGCGTGGCAGCCCTACAGAATTTCTTTGAGCGCCTATCTGAGGCGCTAACCGCAATGATGCTGGAGGGCCTGATTCTGCCGGGAGATGACGACATCACGGCCCAGGATGCTCTTTTGTGCGAGCTGTCAGACTTCGAACAAGCCCACCCGAATTGGCAAGACGCATACCGTTTCTTCGACTTCTTCATTGATGTTGACGACGACACCTTTGACAGCCAAGCAGTGATAAGCAGAGCCAGGCGCTTCTAGCCTAATCCTTGCCGCCAACCCGCCCCAGTGGCGGGTTTTTTGTGGCCGTATGAAAAAATATGGGGATACCCCTTGACGTATTTTATGGGAATGCCCATATTTGTACCCATGGAAAGGGCAAACGCCCAGGGCAGGAGCCCACCCCGAGCCACAGGGCAACGTGGCCCGAGCAGCCGGTTAGCTGCCGACCCGTAGATCCGGCGAAGTCGAAGCCGGGGAGGCGAGGCCCCCAGGAGGGCGTGTCGCGACCCGATAGGGTTATCCAAGTGCGAGTTCTCAGAGTTCGCACTTGGATGGCTCTGGAGTGAGGAGGGAAGGATGCTGCACGTTCATATCATCTCCAAGAGGAAAGCCGCGGCGCTTGGCATGAAGCGCTACTTCACTGGAAAGCCATGCCGCAAAGGCCATGTCTCAGAAATGAGCGTAAAGGATCGCGCGTGCCTGGAGTGCAAGTGGGATAGGAATAGACGATGGAAGGCGGAGAACGCCGAGGCGAACGCCGCATACCAGAGGGAATACCAGGAAAGGAACAGGCAGTACTTCAGGGACTGGAGCCGTTTCAGCCATGGTGCAGATCGTGCCCGCAAGCGGCGGAGGATGCTGGAGAGGGCTGGAACTCTCAACGTAAACGACCCCGTGTTTGTTGCGCGGAACAAAGCTCGACTCAAACATCTCCGCAAGCTTGCAAAGCAATATGAAGAGTGGACCGGCATAAAGTTCGAGGTTGATCACATCATCCCGATAGTGAGCGATGAGGTGTGCGGGCTTCACTGGTATGGGAATTGGCAACTCATACCCATGAAGCTGAATAGGATGAAGCGCGGCGTAATAACTCATGAGACAGCTGCGTGAGAGAGGATTCGGCGCCTTGCATGGCAGGGCGCATCCACCAGCATCTTCGAGAGGGTGCTGATGGATGACAGAGGGGAGGAGTTAGGCATGAGCATGCAGGAATTGATTGACGCGATGGGTGAAAAGTGGCGCCGAGAGCGCTCCGAGTCACAAATGACGCTGGGGGAAATGATCGAGCATCTATCAGACCTTCCCGACGGCGCCAAGATCAGCACTATCGGTGAGCCTCACAGCTATCGCGGCTATTACTCGGACCTAGCGTTTGAGGGCGGTAGTGGCGAGATGAGCGCAAAGGATGCGCTGGCGATGTGCAACGAGGCGCTGGGTAAGGAGTTTACCGGATACAAGGGCGGCGAGTTCCTGATGGAGGAGGACACCCCGGTATGGGTCGCCTCGCGTGGCGGCTGCGGCATGAAGATCGTGTCTATCGGGCCGGACGGGAAGCTCGAACTAAAAGATGACGAGTAGAAGTAACTATGGCCCTGACGCATCGGGGCCATCCGAGAGCGCCTTGCCCGCTCGCCAGGCCTTGCCGGGCCGCAGGCAGCGGGATGTCACCAAGGCGCTCTACGGATGACAACGGAGGAGAGAGTGATGTCAACCCAGGCCGACCTGACCCGGATGATGATCGCCGGGTATCACGACGACCGCCAAGCATTCACTCGGCTGCTGATCGAGAGCCGGGCGAGACGAGAGCGCTGCAATGAAGCATGGGAAGCGGGGGTGGCGCGGCGTCGCTCTGGCGTGCCGTGCAGCTGCCCGAGATGCAGTAGGGAGAATCGAGATGGCTAGAACACCACTGCACTTGGTGCACGAGACCGCACTGGCCAACCCGGGGCAGAACGCCAGCTTCGTACCGGCGGCTCTGGCAGCGGCAAATGCGGAGATCACCATCCTTGAGGAATGCCTCGAATGGCTGGAGGCGGACAGCAAAGAGGCGGTATCCATTCGGCGGGACATTGAGGCAATCAAGCGACTGCCAGGTTATCAGATGCGCCGCAGGGCGTGAGGGGGAGAGATGGCGACATTCCCAGTGACTGACGAAAACGGCCACACCTATGCAGATGCCAAGGAGCTGAGCGAGGCCGTTGAATGGCTGGAGCGGGACGCTGGATATCTCCGCCGTCAGGCCAGCCTGTACAGAGACCCGGCAGTCAAGGAAAGGGTGATGCAGAACGCAGAGCGCTCGAACCAATATGCCCTGAGGCTGCGCAGGCTAGGGCAACTGTCAAGGAATCCTTGACAGCTCGCCGAGCACAATACGCCACCCCACCAGGGCTACTGGTGGGCATCGAGCTGGGCATTGTGCGCAGTGTTCAGCTCGATGCGGTGCAAGCGCAGGCTGATGCGCAGCCACGGTCGGCCCGCCCTGTGGGTAACGATCCTCGGCGTAGCTGAGGGCGAGATCACAAAGCATTGCGGGAAAGCCGGAGATCAGCACCGGCCACCGCATCACTCAGACCAGGCCGATAGCCAAGGCCGCGCAAGGTCCGGCGAACGCTGTAATCGCCCGCCGCGCCAGCAGGGCGTATCTGCTGGCTATCTGTGAGGGGCTGAGCCGGTTCTCGTCCGCCGGTTTCCTGCGGGACAGTCGAGAAAGTCGGCTCCTCACAGATGCCACGCATCATCCCTGCATTGCCCGCCACCCGGCGGGCTTTTTTATTCCTGGAGGTCGGCATGTCAAACCCAACGTTAGACGCAGCCATATCACTGCTCAAGTCGGCGGCCAGTCAGCGGGGCGCCGAGTCGATCATGACCACCGACCCGGACGGCAACACCCTGATCCTTATCGGTGCAGGCGAGCCGGATAAGACCGGCCGCTTGGCGGCATGTCAGATAGAGCTTGCCAGCAAGGAGGAGTCATGTTGACCAGCACAACCATCACTGGATTTGATCCCCGTGGCGTGCGCTACCAGGCGCGCCTAACTCATGCCGGAGGAGCTTGGATGATCGACGTCGAGACGCAGCCTAGCGCCAAATTCCTGGGCCCCTACATCGACGCCGTATCGCACGCCCAGTCACAGCTAGAACGCGCCATTCGCAGCGGTGCCAAGCCTGCGCCTAACGTCATGTGAGGTGATCCATGAATTCACGCTATCTCGTCAAGCAGGGCGGCACGCCACGCTGCGACCTGCCGGGCAGCCCGTATTTCAGCCGCATCGCCGCCAAGCGCGCAGCGGCACATGCCGGCATTGAGTCGCCGGTGATCATCGCAGTTAAGCGGAGGTTGGGATGAGTAATGATCCGAAGTGGACGCCGGGGCCGTGGGTTAAGTCGCCACATGTCGATCCTGGCGACGGAGTGCAGGTGAAAGACGAGCGAGGTATCCCAGTATGCCGATGCTCAATTGTGCCGATTTACGACGGCGGCCCTATCAAGACGACGACGCATAGGCAGCGTAACGCAAACGCCTACCTAATCGCCGCCGCGCCGGATGGATATGCGCTCGCCGAGCTGGTCATGGACATCTGCGGCAACCCCAAGGGCGTTTCGGAGGCGGCCCGGACTGAGCTATACGAAGCCGCTTTGCAGTACGCCAAGAAAGCCCGAGGTGAACCATGATCGACCTCACTCCTGACCAAATCTTCGCCCTGCGCTGGCTCGGGCTCTCCGCCCTGTTGATCGCCATCGCCGTGCTAGTCGACATGGGCGCCAGGGCGGTGATTCGCCAGCGTAGGCAGGAATACCAGAACAAATTGGCCCGCTCAGTGCGGCGGGCGAGGAGGTAGATATGGACGTGCAGCAGTTGCATTTGCTGGCCGATATCCAGGCCCTAGCCATTGCTGGCGGCGACCAGACAGGCATGAATATCTGGCACTACGTCAGGGCGGGCCAGGGGCATTACGTGTGCAGCGAGGTCCATGTTCTCCATCCGCAAACGCTGGAAACCCTGCACCGAACCACGGCGATGATCAACAGCCAAGGCTGGGACCGGCCGACAGGCATCGATGACAACGAGCGCACCCTTATCCAGCAGCGAGACGAGCTGGTCGAGTGGATCGCCAATAACCGGAGGGATGCGGCATGAGCACGCCCGAAACCGTATCCGTATCGATCAGCCGCCCAAGCCGCGGAGACGGTCGGGAGGTCATGACCATCAAAGTGATCGACACCACCTCTCGCCTGCCTGTCGTCGAGTTCGATATGCCGCTGGATGATTTCATGAAGTGCCTGACCGGTCAGGCTGAGATGCCGGCAGAAGTCACTCGGTTTACCCCAGAGGACAAGCGGAATTTCCTGGGAATGACCAGGGTGAACCGGACGGTGGAGTGCGGGCGCGTCCACGGGAAAGAGGAACAGCGGGAGGTCGTCTTGCGCCACTTCGCAACGCTTGAGCCCGGCTGGTACCTGTTCAGCGACGGAACAGGCAGTCAGCAGCGCGGAGAGCACCACCAGTACATCGTTCATCGCTGGGAGGAACCATGAATAACGCAGCAGTCGATATCAACAGCATGCCGGTTGTCGTGCCACACCGCGACCCGGATGCGGAAGACCCCGCCCAACGCCAGGACGACTACCTCGACGCCTGGATCAGCAAGGCCTTGGCCGATGTGGACCTTGAGGCGCCGATGTACAGCATGATTGCCAGCGAGTTGGAGTGGCTGACGTGGTTCCTCGACGCCCGGCTGCATGGCGACGAGGCCGAGAAGGAGCAGGCGGCCAGCGACCTGGAGCGGGCCATGAAGCGGTATATCGGGGCGCAGTTGAAGCAGCTGGAGGAGGAGGTATGAGCAACGAACCCAAGTGGACGCCGAGCCCGTGGGACTCGACGGACCACGGCGTAGGTGAGCTAGTGGTTTTCTGCCACAGAACGGAAGATGCCATCTGCATTCTTGACGACACCGACCACACGTACGCCTGGCCTGACGGGTACAGCACGAGCCACGAGGCCGTCGCCAACGCCCACCTGATCGCCGCTGCGCCGGAGCTTTACGAATGCCTGCAAGCCTTCCCGGGCTTCAACTCCGAGCCCGAACAGATAGCCGCGTGGGCAAAGCGCTGCCTGGAGGTTGAGGCCAAGGCCCGCGGCGAGAAATGAAAAACCCCGTCCAGGTGGAGCTGGGCGGGGCCGGATGATCCACGCGAAATGAATCACGGAGAGCATACGACATGAGCTACGAACAGGCAATCGCAGCGCTCGACTCGCAATATGCAGCAGGCGACGTAACCGACGAGCAGTATCGGGAGGAGCGCGAGCGGCTCGACTATGAGCACGGCAAGCAGCGTTGCGCACTGGAAGACAGGAGGGTAGTGGCATGAGCGACACACTGGAGCGGCTGCGCACCGCGATGGGAGAGCTGGCCGCGGCGCCAGGCAAGATGGACTTCCGGGGCAAGGCCTATGCCCCGGTGGCCATGCGCGTGGAGTTCCTGCGCCGGGCATTCGGCACCGAGGTCGGCATCGCCACCGAGATCGTCACCATAGACGAGCGGGTGGTGATCGTGAGGGCGACGATCAGCGACGGCGCGGGGCGTACCTTGGCCACCGGCTACGCCGAGGAGTTCCGCAGCAACAAGGGGGTGAACAGCACCAGCGCCCTCGAGAACGCCGAGACCAGCGCCGTGGGTCGCGCCCTGGCCGCCCTAGGGCTGGGCGGCGGCGAGTATGCCAGCGCCGACGAGCTGGCTGGGGCTGTACACCAGCAGAAGCAGGCCGAACAGCAGGCCAGCGCCGAGGAGCAACGCCGACAGGTGCTCATGGAGGCCGTGCATGCCAACCAGGCCAGCATCGACGCCATCAAGGCAGGGCTGGAAGCAGGCGACCTGAGCACGGCTGCTGAGGCGTGGTTCGAGCTGGACGACCGGACCAAGCAATCGCTATGGGTGGCGCCGAGCAATGGGGGGCCATTCACCACACGCGAGCGCGAAACGATGAAGAGCGCCGAGTTCCGCGAGGCCTACTACGGCCCGGCCCAACAGCAGACCGAGGAGGCAACGGCATGAGCAGAGGAGTCAACAAGGTCATCATTCTTGGCAATGTTGGCCAAGACCCCGAGGTGCGATTCCTACCCTCGGGGGTGGCGGTGGCCAACGTGAGTATTGCCACCAGTGAGCAGTGGACCGACAAGCAAAGCGGCCAGAAGCAGGAGCGTACCGAATGGCACCGCTGTGTGTTCTTCGACAAGCTCGCCGAGGTCGTGCAGCAGTACGTCAAGAAGGGAAGCAAGCTGTACGTCGAGGGGCAGTTACAGACTCGAAAATGGCAAGATCAGAACGGCCAAGACCGCTACAGCACCGAGATCAAGGTGCGCGACATGCAAATGCTCGACAGCCGTGGCGGCGGACAGCAAGAGCCGCAGGGCAGCCAGTCAGCGGCACCCCAACAGCCGGCCCCAGGGAACTACGGCGCCCAGCAGCCGGCAGCGCCGCATCCGCCGGGTGGGGAGTTTGATTCGGAGATCCCGTTCTGACACGTAGTAAACGTTCTACAGAAACCAACTCGGAGGCAGCATGGGAAACACAACCGTAGTTGAAAAAAGCGGCGGCATCGGATTCTTCGGCCTGCTGACCATTGTTTTCGTGGCACTCAAGTTGACTGGCTATATCGGCTGGTCGTGGTGGTGGGTGTTGGCGCCGCTATGGGCGCCAGCGCTTCTTGTCCTGGTAGGAATCATCATTTTCTGGGTCTTCGCCTACGCCATCACTAGGTAGCGGCTGGGATGCGTAAAAATCCACAATAAATTACCCAATCTGCGTACTGTAAACCCTGCCGGTGGAGATAATACGCTCGGGCCGTGAACCCTGTAACTACATGAGTGATAGACATGGATCGTGTTCCTTCATCGACGTTTTACGGCAACATGGGCACCGCTATGGGTGTGCTTCGGGATCATGGATACCCGACCGACGCGCTCAAGCCGCCATCGCTGTTCAACTACCTGCGGAGCGCTCAGCCTCCGCAGACCGGGCAGGAGAATGGCGTGGTCCAGAAGCCCTCCGTTACGGAAGGCGTCAAAGTGGAGCTGAGCCGGGATTCGGTGGAAATCAGCGTTGGCCCGGAACTGGCCAAGAGCCTGAAATCCGCCGACCTCGGCAAGCTGTTTGAATCGCTGTACAACACCCCGCAGGTCAAGAGTGCGCTGGCGAGGATCAATCAAGCCGCATAGCTTGCGACCCACACATATAGGAGGAGGCCGCCCAAGGGTGGCCTTTTTCGTGCCCAGGAGAAACACATGGAGCGAATCCTAGACCCCTGCTGCGGCCCGCGGTCTATGTGGTTTGACCGAGAGCACCCCAATACCATTTTCGGCGACATCCGAAGCGAGACAATCACGGTTACTGATCGCAGCCATGGCCGGCAGGACGGCAAGCGCACACTCCGCATCGAACCTGACGAGCTGATTGACTTCCGAGATCTTCCTTTTGAAGACAACACCTTCCGTCTCGTCGCCTTTGATCCTCCTCACCTGGAGCGTGCCGGACCCAGGAGTTGGATGGCAGCACGATACGGAAAACTTAGCGACGACTGGCGAGAAGACCTGCGCAAAGGTTTCAGCGAGTGCTTCCGCGTTTTGGAGCCGGAGGGCGTCCTTGTATTTAAGTGGAATGAAACGCAAGTGAAGCTACGCGAGGTTCTGTCGCTAACCCCGATCAAGCCTCTGTTCGGCCAAGTCTCTGGGCGAGGAGGGCTTACCCACTGGTTGGTATTCATGAAGCCGTAGGGAGGAAACTATGCCATACACCAAGCCACAAGAGCGCCTGGTGCGCTCCATGAAAGCAGGCCAGAAGGTTCAATATCTGATCGGGGGGGGTGGAGGCTCATGGATGGAACAGCAGTCCATCCGCGCACCGTTCAGTCACTAGCGCGGCGCGGAGAGATCGAGCCCGCGGGAAAGGATCTGCTCGGCGATAGGGTCGTCTGCTACCAGCTATCTCCCCGCGAGGAGGCCACATGAACACCAGCCTAGCCGCCACCATGCGCATGATCGCCCACGTTGAGGACATAGACCGCGCTGTCGATGCCTGGCGGCGTGGGGAGATTACCTGTTTGCGCCTGGCACTGTTGGTCAACGAATGGAGCGGCCAGTCGCCGCTGAGGGAGGCCCCATGCGAAACCACGGCAAGCCCTGGTCGCCAGAGGACGACGCCGACCTAGAGCGACTGTATCCGCACAACGAAAACCGAGTGCTGGAGAGGATATTCGGAAGGCCAGGGCAGGCCATAACATCGAGAGCCCATAAATTGCAGTTGCGCAAAGCGCCGGATTACACGCCGCCGCGTCGCGGATGCTTCGAGAAAGGGCAAGCCCCGTGGAACAAGGGCAAGTCACATAGCCCGGCAGGCAGCGAGAAGGGGAGATTCAAGCCCGGACAAAAGCCGCCTACTTGGGTGCCAATCGGCACGGAGCGCGTCAACAAGGACGGCATCCTGGAGCGCAAAACCCAAGGCGCGGAACACCCCAAGGACAACTGGCGTAGCGTGCATTCCCTGATTTGGGAGGAGCATCACGGCCCGATTCCTGACGGCTATCTAGTGAGATTCAAGGACGGCAACCGTCAGAACATCACCATCGACAACCTGGAGCTGGTCAGCCGCGCCGAGAACATGGAGCGAAATAGTTATCACCGATACGGGCCTGAGATTGCCCAGCTATATCAGCTCAAGGGCGTACTGACTCGCAAGATGAACCAGAGGAGGCGGGAAATTGAAAACCAAGATCACTGACCTCAGAGAACATCTGTTTGCTCAGCTTGAGCGGCTGGGCGATGAATCGCTGGACGAAGACGGCATCAAGCGCGAGGTGGAGCGGGGTAAAGCCATCCAGGGCGTGGCCGGCGCGATCATCGACAGCGCACGAGTGGAGGTTGATTACCTCCGAAACACCGGGCAGAGCAAAGGCACTGATTTCTTGCCTCACGACGGCATCAAGCGAATACAGGGGGACTCATGATCCAGTTCAAGCGCCTGGCCGATGACGCCAGGCTGCCTGTCAGGGCGACTGAGGGTAGCGCCGGCTTTGACCTGTACTGCACCATCCGAGCCGACATTGCTCCCGGCCACCGCATGCTACTACCCACCGGCATCGCCGCCGCACTCCCACCTGGCACTTGCGGTCAGATATGGCCGCGCTCGGGTATCGCCGTGCATCACGGCATAGATCGATTGGCCGGCCTAATCGACGCCGATTTTCGCGGAGAAATCCAGGTCAGCCTGGTGAACCACGGCCACGAAACAGTATCAATCCGCCCCGGTGATCGCATCGCACAGCTAGTCGTCACGCCCTATCTCGCCGAGGCCGTGGAGGTCGAGGAACTGGATGAGACATGGCGAGCGGAAGGGGCGTTTGGATCAACGGGGGTATAGGAGATGGGTATGAGCCAAGACGCACTGACAAAACTGGCAATGGAACTGGCGGCATGGCCTTCCGACGGGCGGGAAAAGGTGACCCCGCAAGGCAGGGTTAACGAGAAAATGTGGCTCCAACGCCGCGCTGAGCTCATCAACAAGCCGTCGTGGGATGATGCGCCGGAGTGGGCCGAGTGGTTGGCGCAAGACGAAGACGGATCATGGTGGTTCTTCAATGGGCGACCAAAACTTGCCGCTGACTTTTGGTATCACGGAGATCACAAAGAAGATCCCCGGTTCGGGAAAAAGGCTCTCAATGGAGGGCTACCCGCCGGCCACGACTGGCGCCAAACGCTGGAGCGGCGGCCCACTGAATCAAAGGAGAGCGGCGTGATGTATGCGATCCACGGGCGGACGAAAGAGCACCGGCCATACAGGGATGCAGCCTTTCGACCGGAAGGGTACGAGCACGTCTGGGAGATCGTCCAGGCCGACGCCGACGGCTGGATTCCGTGGGAGGGTGGGGAGTGTCCTTTGCCTAGCGGCCAGTGGGTAGAAGTGAGGTATCGCATCGGGGCGTGTCGAAAAGGCTTTGCCGGTAATTGGTCGCCGGGATGGTGGAGCGCTCCTGGCGACATCGCTGGCCCCGATGACATCATCGCCTACCGCCCCATCCTCGACGAGTCCAGCGAGCCAGAGACGCCAGACAACAGTTGTGCATGTGGAGGCCGAGGCATGTGCCCCGAGTGCCTAGAGCCCGAGGCGGTGGAGTGGGATGGAGAGGGCCTGCCTCCGATAGGGGTGCCTATCGAATCGAAGCACAAGGGTGCTACGCCAGAATGGGCGAACCCTGACTTCCACGAGACAACCATCGTGGCTATGGGAAAGCAGATAGCTATCTTCACCCACCCCGGCAGCGACCTAGAGACGGTGGGTCGTATCGAGGACTACGATTTCCGCCCTATCCGCAGCGAGGAGGATCGTGCCGTCGAGGCGATGCTCGAAGAGTTGGCACCGTCGATGAAAACAGATGGAGTGCAGGTAGTGTGCCGCGCCCTCTATCGAGCTGGCTACCGGAAGCAGGAGGTGGAGTGATGGGCATCAAGAATATGAGCTACACGACATGCGAGCAGGTTCTCTGTTTGCGAGAAGCTGCCATCCGCATGGAAAAGCAGCGCGACCTGCTAGCCGAGGCTCTCCGCAAAATCGCCTCTTGCGAAAGCATGGTTGATGGCGATGTTGTGAGCGTGGCCCGCGCAGCCCTTGCCGCCGCAGATGGCGATGGAGGAGGCGATGGCTAGATTCGACCCCATCACCACGCCCTTGACAGGATGCGTTCTCACCGAGGCAAACCAACTAGCGGCCCTGAGCACATTGCCAGGGCCGTTTTCGTTGCCAGAGTTGGCCGCGGCCATCTGCCGGCAATTGCCGCTGCGCTATAGCACGCAGTCCGGGCGATTGGCCGAGGCTGCGCTACATCACTGGCACCATCGCGGGATTGTAGATCATGCGGGGTTGCGTGATGGGCTGCCGTTATATCGGAGGTCGAGATGATCATCAAGACGTGTGAGTTGGAGGGCCTAGCACTTGATTGGGCGATAGCAGGCTTGGTTCACGCCGAAAAATGGCGTCACGAGAAATACGAAGGCGGGCTAATGGCATCCATGCATGGCTATAGGCCCTCCACTGACTGGAGCCAGGGCGGGCCCCTGATTGAAAAATACAAGATCACCTTGTTTCAGGTGAACGGCCCTTCCGCCATCTCGAATGATGACACCGGTGAGGTTGATTATGATGGACGAGACATGCGAGGCGGGGAGGGGGAAACAATCCTCATCGCCGCAATGCGCGCAATCGTCGCGTCAGAGCTGGGCTACGAAGTGGACGTGCCCGACGAGATAGCCAGAAGCGGAGGTTGAGATGAGCGATTACTACTGCCCGAATTGCCAAGACAAGTGGAATCACTGCTACAACCTGGACGGCCGTTGTGTGACGTGCGGCGCTCTTATCCTGGCGGCAGAGGAATGGCGCCGGGACCGGCCCGAGCCGGCAGAGGAGGACGAATCATGCCAATCAGCGACGACCTAGCGCAGCTACAGCCGCTGCTGTCACGCGGCTATGACTGCCGGCTATCGCCATCGGTAGCACAGGAGATTGCCAGTATCGTATCCGACCATCACGGAAATCGTGAGGATCTGCTGTCCGCGCTCAGGCTAATCGACCAGGTGGCGAAGGCGGCAGGTGATGCCAAGGGAGAGATGATGCCGGCAGAGCTAATCAGCCATGTCCGTCAGGTGCACGCCTGGGCGGAGTTTGCGCAGCGATTAATGGAGGCCATCGCCCGGGATGGGTTGGGTCCGGAGACACGTAAGGCACTGGAGAGTGCGCCGGTTGATGTGAGGGAGGTGGAGTTATGACCAAGCCTCAACCCGCAGAAACCCTGCGCAGGCTCAGCGAGCTATGGGGCGTCTCACCCATCACCCTGGTACGCCGCGCCCGGCTACATGGCCTGGACATTCCCGAGGAACTGGCCGGCCTGCGCCCCGCCGAGTATTACGCCGATTATTGGTGCCATACCGGCACAATCCGTGATCTGTGCGAGGCCGCTGGCGTGAACATCGAGGACTACTACCTGGCCAAGCGGCGCAAGCCACATTTGGCCAAAGACGAGATCCTCGACCATCTGACACTGGAGGGCGTATGACTACGGATGCATTTGATCTGCTGGAACAGCGGAATATCGAGTTGGAGGCGGAGAAGGAGTCACTGTTGCTGGAGTTGGCGCACACCCAGGGCGAGCGAGACGCCGCAATCAGGCGGGCGCAGGTGGCGGAGGATGAGAGGGATGCGTTGGCGGCGCATGTGGAGAGGCTCCACTCATTCATTGAACACGCCCCCGCCGGCACAGGGGTATGTATGTGTGGATCTCCGATGGCAGAACACCCGCACGATAATCATTCACCATGTGATGAGTGGGACCATTACGGCGCCATCCTCTTGAGTGATTCGCCCACCACCTCCCTTGCTCGCCTCAAGGCGCAGTGGCAGGCCGAGGCGTTGGAATTGGTGTCGGTAGAGCCCGTATTCAGAGGGCTCCCCAGGCATCATTTGCGAGAGCGCGCGAGCGGAATTCGACGCCAAGCCGAGGAGCCTAGAGAGCAACAAATCGAGCAAGTATCTACGGGGCACGCCAAAAGTGAACTGACGCAAGAACAGTGGGATAAAGGGAGGTAAGTGATGACGACCGAATCGGACTATAGCAAAGAGTGCATTTCTCTTGTTTACGCCAGACACATGCGCCGCCAAGCCGAGGCCGCCAAGGCCGGGGAATGCCGCTGCACCTTTGCCCAGAAAACCGTAGGCGATGGATGCGCGGCGTGTAATCCAGAGCTGCCGAGTAACTGGGAGGTGGATTATGTACACCCCGGACCTGATTGGTAGCGGACAATTCGGCGTCTGTGCCAATTGCGGCCTGGGGCCTACGCCAGAGGGCCACGATGGATGCCTCGGTACGCTGCCGGGAGATGCCGTCATGAATGCCTGTTGTGGCCATGGAGATGATCGCCAGGCGTATATCCAGTATTGGGATGGCGGGCGGATTGCTGGGCCCGAGGCTGTCAATGAACAGAAGCGGATGAAGGAGGAGGCATGAGCGAGAAAAGAGAGGCTGGGTGGTATTGGTGCAAGGACAGTTATGGCGATGACCTGCCGCTCTATTGGTGCGGAGAGCGCTGGTTGACTAGCGACGACTACAGCTGCGATAGCGCGTATTTAAAGCGGGTGCTGGAGGTTGGCCCCCGCATCCCCACCCCAGACGAACCCTGGCAGACCGTGCCGATGGAGCCTGATCTAGCCATGCAAAAGGCCTATTTCGAGTCCATCGACAGACACATGCAGAGAGTGCAAACAGATCTGAGATTTGGTCGATTCGACAATCAGCGATTGGCCTACCGCGCCATGCTATCCGCCGCACCGAAGCCGGGAGGTGAGTGATGCAGAATTTCAACTTCCCCAAAGGGGTGCACGTCAACCGCGTGCGACTGGCCACCAATGAGTACGCCAATCCCGATGGCTCATGGCGCCGCGTTGATCAAATCGAGGTGCACATGATGGATATGTGGCTGCGGAAGAGCATCACTTGCGCGCGGGATGAGTATCTCGCGCAACGGCTGGCCGATGAAGCAGGAGTGGAGCTGGAGAACTACCTAGAGGGCGACAACGCCCCGCCGCCACTGACTCCCGAGGAGCAAGAGGAGTTTGCTGAGAGTTTGCGACCATTCATCGACGAATAATCGCCCGCCCCGAGCGGGCTTCTTTTTGCCTGGAGGATGCTATGGGCGAGCCAGTCAGAGACCTCAAGTCGTGCCCATTCTGCGGAACTAATGCGCCGATGCCGGAGCTGGACGAGCAGCAGGGATTCAAGTGGGGCGCCATCGTCTGCGGATGCTGTGGCGCCAAAGGTCCGGAGGTGCGGACGCGCTACGTGATGGATGTCGAGTTCGTCGCGGATGCCAGCAAGGCGTGGAATGAGCGGATGATGGGAGGGTGATGCCATGTTCCTTGATCGGCCAGACGACATCGAGCGGACCCAGCGAGCCGTCGATGCCTACTACCACAAGCACGGCCCTTGTTGCGCGGGTTGCGACCATTGGGGGTTTTTCAACTCCGTCGTAGGCGAGTGCACGCGCACGGCGCCGGTATCGGGCGAGGAGCGGATGAAGATGCTGGGCATGCGGAGCCTGAGCCAGCCGGCAGAGCCAGGGCATATCGTGACGCGCCGGGATCATGTGTGCGGGGAGTTCGTGGATACGCACGATTGGGAGGGGTCATGAAAGCACTCGTCACATACCACGAGGCCGCTGAGATGCTTAGCGTCTCCCACTGGACCGTGCGTGAGTGGGCCCGTGAGGGGCGGCTGGTAGTTGTGGGGGAGGGTAAGGGGCGCCGGGTCACCATGGGTAGCATCCGTCGCCTGGGGCAGCTTGACGCCGAGGCACTAGAGCACAATGCTCACGGTGCGCCCGGCGTGTCAAAGGAGAGGACATGCCACACAAGCGATCAGGCTCACCGTACTGGTGGGCGAGTTACACGGAGCGCGGCAAAAGAGTTAGACGCTCTACTGGCACGACCGACATAGCAGAGGCCAAGGCGCTTGAGTCTCAGTGGCGGGCCCAGGCCCACCGCGAGCAGCACTGGGACGTCAAGGCGCCGCGAACATTCGAGGAGGTGATGGTGGAGTACCTGCGCGGGTCGTCACACCTGCGCAGCATCGAGACGCTCAAGATGCAGGTAGGCATCCTGAGAGGGTTCTTTGGAGGGAGAGAGGTCGGCGGGATCACTGGGCAGGACATCAAGGCGTATATCAGGCATCGCCGAGAGGTAGGGCGGGCCAATGCGACGATCAACCGGGAACTGGCCGCGCTGTCGTCGGCTATCAACTACTGCAACCGGGAATGGGAGTGGGGGCTACCCAATCCGGTCAAAGGGAGGTTGCTGCGAGAGCCCCACCACCGCGAGCGGTATCTGACCCGGGCAGAGGTGGGGAGGCTGATCACGGAGGCGCGCAAGCTACGCTCCGGAGACCTGCTGGGCGACTTCATTGAGTTGGCCGTCCACACAGGCTGCCGGCGGGGCGAGCTGTTGGGCCTGGAGTGGTCGCGGGTCACCCTGGAGCGTGGCCGGGAGACGATCACGCTCAATGCCAGGCACACCAAGTCGGGCAAACCGCGGCAGGTGCCGATGAACAGCACGGCAGTGGGTGCGATCCGGCGGCGTGCGGCATGGCGTGCTGAGTGCGCACCGGAATCACCGTGGGTCTTTACCCGGCCAGGAGGCGGCCAGGTGAAGTCCCTCCGCAATGGATTCGAGAGGGCGGCGGGCAAGGCTGGCCTCGACGATCTGCGGATACACGACCTGAGACATACGGCAGCATCATGGCTGGTGACCGATGGCGTACCGCTGGAGGTGGTCAAGGAGCTGCTCGGGCACTCCAGCATAACGATGACCGAGCGCTATGCCCATTTAGCACCGCATCGTGTGCGCGAGGCGGTCAATCGGCTAAGTCACAATCTGGTCACATCCGATAATCAAGTGCGTCGACTGAAAGGCGCGAGGAGGTAAAAACATAGGAAAATCAATGGTGCGGATGGGGAGACTTGAACTCCCACGCCCGAAGGCACCAGAACCTAAATCTGGCGTGTCTACCAATTCCACCACATCCGCAGGGTGAACGGAGCCCAATGGCTCGTCGACAGGGCCCCATATTCTAGGTGAATAGTGCCTCAAGTCAAGGTGTTATTGGCCTCGCCGGGGAGCCGCAGATGGGCCGCGGCGGCCGTCGCCAGGGCCTGGGGCGAGCCCTTCCCCAGGGGCGGCACCACCCCCAGGCAAGGCTCGGGCAGGTGCCGGCGCAGGCAGGCCAGGTTGGCCGCCTGTTCCGCCATATCGGCATCGATGCCGTTGGCCACCCAGCCGGCCAGGGTCAGGCCGTCGGCGCGGATCGCCTCGGCGCTGAGTCGGGCATGATTGATGGCGCCCAGCTTGAGTCCCACCACCAGGATCACCGGCAGCGCCAATCGGCCAGCCAGGCCGGCCAGGTCTTCCCGGTTGTTGAGGGGCACCCGCCAGCCCCCGGCCCCCTCCACCAGGATCAGGTCCCGGGGCAGCGCCAGGCTCGGTGCCAGGGTGTCCACCAGGCCGGCCAGGCTCAGGCGGTCGCCGGCCCGCTCGGCGGCCAGGTGGGGGGCGATGGCGGGGGCATACGCATGGGGGTTGATGGTGGCGTAGTCCATGGCCGGGGCGCTGAAGGCCTGCAGGGCCAGGGCATCGGCGTTGCGCAGGCCCTGTGGGGTCGTCTCACAGCCGGAGGCCGCCGGCTTGAGGCCCAGGGTGGTGAGGCCGGCGTTTCTCGCCCGGGCCAGCAGGCCCGAGGCCACCAGGGTCTTGCCGGCATCGGTATCGGTTCCGGTAATAAAATAAGCGCTCATTGTCGGCTCACTTATCGAGGATCAGGGACAGGCGTTGAGGTTCTGGACGGTTCGGTCGGCGCGGGCGGTGCATCGGCGCTGGTTGACTCACTTATCGAGAATCAGGGTCAGGCGCTGGTAGCTGACCGGCAGGCCGGCGGGTTCGCGCAGGGCCTCGAAACGGGCCCGGGCACGCTCCAGGTCGGCGCGGCCCAGGCGCGGCGCGTCGTTGTCCGGGGCCACCTGGGCACCGACTCCCTTGATGGAGGCCATCACCGCGGCCAGGTCCGGGTAGAAGAAGCGTTCCCGGGCGCTCTCCAGACGCACCGCGCCGAAGCCCGCTCGTCGCGCCGCCGCCTCCAGGCGTTCGGCATCGACGAAGTCGAGCAGGGCGGCGGGGCGGCCGGGACGCGACCAGGCCGTGGCCACCTCGGCCAGGGTGCCGGGGCCCAGGGTGTTGATCAGGGCGCGGCCGCCGGGGCCCAGCACCCGATGCGCCTCGGCGAGCACCGCCGCCGGATCGGGGCACCACTGGATCGCCAGGTTGGAAAACAGCAGGTCCAGGGCGTTATCGGCCAGCGGCAGGGCCGCGGCATCGCCGCGTACCCAGGCGATGGCTTCCGTGTGCCGGCGCCGGGCCTCCGTCAGCATGGCCGGGGCCAGGTCGAGGCCGACCACCCGGGCCATGGGATAGTGGCGGGCCAGGCGGGCGCTCCAGTGGCCGGGGCCGCAGCCCAGGTCGAGGACAGTCTCGGCTTGAGCCGGCAGGTGGGCCCAGAGACGCTCGCCCAGGGCGGCCTGGGCCGCGGCGCGCCGGCAGTAGTGAGGGGCGGCGCGGCCGAAGGCCTGGGCCACCCGGCGCCGCCAGGCCCGGGGCTCGGCCTGTGGGCAGTCGGCCTGGGCATGGCCGTGGGTCGGGACGCCGAGGGTGGCCTGCGTCATGCCAGTCGCTCCCCCGATAGTTCCTCGAGCAGTGCCTCGAGGTGCCTGGCCAGGGCCGCCGGGCGACTCAACTGGGGGCAGTGTCCCGCCTCCTCGAGCAGCGTCTCGTCCGGCTGTGCGGCGGGTAGCAGCGGATCCCGGGCGCCGCGCAGCCGCCGGATGGGGCAGGGGGGGGCGGCGAGTATCGCACCGATATCCAACTGGGCCAGCTGTGCCAGGCCGGCCTCCAGGGTGGCGAGGGAGGCGGGGGGTGTCTCGCCCAGCAGGTCGCGGAGTCGCACATGCGCCTGGCGCGGGGCCGGTTCGCCACCCAGCTGATGGCGCAGGAAGTGGCGCCAGGTGGCGTGCGGATCTCGGGCGAAGGCGCGCCGGAAGCCGGCGAGCTCCTCCGGCGACACCGGCCCCAGGGTAAAGCGCGGGGCACAGCCGAGCAGCACCAGGCCCCGGGGCGGAGGCAGGTGCTCCAGCAGCGCGGCGGCCAAGAGGCCGCCCAGGGACCAGCCCACCCAGAGTGCCTCGCCGGGCAGGGCCGGGGTCATGGCCGCGGCAAGCTTATCGAGGGCGTCGGGGGTGGCCAGGGGGGCGGCATCGCCATAGCCGGGCCAGTCCGGCGTGGAGACCTCCACCCCGGCGGACCAGTGGGGGGCCAGGGGGTCCCAGATACGGGCGTCGCAGCCCCAGCCGGAGAGCAGCACCAGGCGACTCACGGAAGCGGCTCCGGGTCGGCGGCGAGCAGCTCGGCGAGGCGTTCCAGCAGCTCATCGATATCTTCCCGGCGGTGGCCGCTGGAGAGGGTGATGCGCAGCCGCCCCTGGCCCTGGGGCACGGTGGGCGGGCGGATGGCGCCGACCATGAAACCCGTTTCCCGCAACGCCAGGCTCCAGCGCATCACTCGGGCGCTATCGCCCAGCAGCAGGGGCTGGATGGGGGTCGGCGAGGCGAGCAGCGGCAGCTTCAGCTCGGCGGCCCGGGCGCGGAAGTGGTCGAGATGCTCATGCAGTCGCCGACGGCGCTCCGGCTCCATCTCGAGGATGTCCAGGGCACGCAGGGTCGCCATGGCCATTCCGGGGGGCTGGGCGGTGGTGTAGATATAGGGGCGGGCGAACTGGATTAGGGTATCGATCAAGAGGTCATCGCCGGCCACGAAGGCGCCGGCGGTGCCCAGGGCCTTGCCCAGGGTGCCCACCAGTACCGGCACCTGCTCGGCATCGAAGCGCCGCCCCACGCAGCCATCGCCATGCTCACCGAGGACGCCCAAGCCATGGGCGTCATCGATCATCAGCCAGGCGTCGTGGCGGGCGCAGACCGTCGCCAGGCCGTCGATATCCGCCATGTCGCCATCCATGCTGAAGACGCCGTCGCTGACCACCAGGCGTGGCCCGGTCTCCTCGGCTCGCCCGAGCAGGCGCTCCAGGTCCTCCAGATCGCGGTGGTGGAAGCGCCGGCTGTGGGCCCCGGCCAGTCGTGCCCCGTCCAGCAGGGAGGCGTGGTTGAGGCGATCCTGGAAGAGATGGGTCTGGCGGTCGCAGAGTGCCTGGAGGGTGCCGAAATTGGCCATATAGCCGGTGGAGAAGAGCAGCGCCCGGGGGCGGCCGGTGAGATCGGCGAGGCGCTCCTCCAGCAGTTGATGGGGCAGCAGGTGACCATTGACCAGGTGCGAGGCCCCGGCGCCGGCACCGAAGCAGCGGGCGCCCTGAGACTGGGCCTCGGCCAGCCGCGGATCCCGGGCCAGGCCCAGGTAGTCGTTGCTGGCGAAGTCGCGCACCCGGCTGCCCGGGGCCGGGGTCATGGTAAGTCGCTCGCGCCATAGCCCCGCCTCGCGCTGGCGGGCGAGGCGGGCCGAGAGTCGCTGCCGCCAGACCATCAGGCCACCGTGGCGTCGTAGTAGAGGCCGGCGCTGGCCTGGCGTTGCATGGCGCTTGCCAGGGTCGCGGCCTGCTGACGGTCGTCGGCACAGGTCTCACGCTGCTCCGGGTGCAGGCCGAGGCGAGCGAAGAGGCGCTTGTCCCGAGCCGCCTCGGGGTTCTCGGTGGTCAGCAGGCGTTCGCCATAGAAGATCGAGTTGGCGCCGGCCAGGAAGGCCAGGGCCTGGGTGCTGTCGTCCATCTGTTCGCGTCCTGCGGAGAGCCGCACATGGCTTCTTGGCATCAGGATACGCGCCACGGCGATGGCACGCACGAATTCGATGGGATCCAGGTCGTCGACGTCCTCCAGGGGCGTGCCGGGTACCTTGACCAGCATATTGATCGGCACCGATTCCGGGTGCGGATCGAGGCGCGCCAGCTGCTGGAGCAGGGCGGCCCTGTCGCGCCCCGACTCGCCCATGCCGAGGATGCCGCCGGAGCAGATCTTCATGCCGGCCTCGCGCACATGGCCCAGGGTCTCCAGGCGATCGGCATAGCTGCGGGTGGTGATGATCTCGCCGTAGTACTCCGGGGAGGTGTCCAGGTTGTGGTTGTAGTAGTCGAGGCCGGCCTCGGCCAGGCGCCGGGCCTGGGCGTCGTCGACCATGCCCAGGGTCATGCAGGTCTCCAGGCCCAGGGCCTTGACCCGCTTGACCATCTCCAGCACCACCACCAGGTCCTTCTCCCGCGGGCTGCGCCAGGCCGCGCCCATGCAGAAGCGGCTGGCGCCGGCGGCCTTGGCGGCCTCGGCCTGGGCCACTACCTTCTCGATCTCCAGCAGCTTCTCCTTGTCCAGCCCGGTGGTGTAGTGGCCCGATTGGGGGCAATACTTGCAGTCCTCGGGGCAGGCGCCGGTCTTGATGGAGAGCAGGGTGGAGACCTGCACCGCATTGGGATCGAAGTGGCTGCGGTGGACCTGCTGGGCCTGGAACAGCAGGTCATTGAAGGGCAGGGCGAAGAGCGCTTCGATCTCGTCCACCGACCAGTCGTGGCGGGGCGGGGTGGGGCTGGCTAGAGTCATGGTAGGGCTCGCGGCTGACTTGGTTAACTATATGAATCACTTTGAGTTGACCACGATGATAGGGCGTGGCCACGCCTTGTCAACTTCGATTATTCCCTGGGTTGACCGGGTGCTGCGTCATGCCCTGCCGGGACGCTGTGCCTTCTGCCTGGGCCCGGCCGGCCGCCAGGCGCCCTGGTGTCACGACTGCCTGCTGGCCTTGCCCTGGAACCTGCCGGCCTGTCCGCGCTGCGGCGAGCCCCAGCCGGGGCAGGGGCTTGGCAGGCCCTGTGGCGCCTGCCTGCGGCGCGCTCCCGCCTTCGATCTGACCCGGGCGCCGCTGCGTTATGAGGGCGAGGTGAGCGGTCTGATCCGGGCCTTCAAGTTCCATGCCTCACCCCGGGCCGGCAGCGTGCTGCTGGAGCTGTTCTGGCGTAGCCTGTCGACCCCGCCGGTGGAAGCGCTGGTGGCGGTGCCCCTGCATGACCGGCGAGCCCGGCAGCGGGGCTTCAACCAGGCCCAGTGGCTGGCCAGGCGCCTGGCGGCACGCCTCGACCTGCCGTTGATCGAGGCGGGGCGGGTGCGCGACACCCTGAGCCAGCGGGGCCTCGACCGTCCGGCACGCCGGGCCAACCTGCGCCGGGCCTTCCGGGTCGAGGCGAGGCTGCCGGCGCGGATCGCCCTGGTGGATGATGTGATGACCACCGGGGCGACCCTGGATGCCCTGGCGATGGCCTGTCGCCAGGCCGGTGCCGAGGTGATCGAGGCCTGGACCCTGGCGCGGACGCCTTTGCAATAAGCGGCCATAGGCGTTCCCGGGACTGCTATGATGCCCACACTCGCCACGCATTGGATCAGCACAGGACGCGCCATGACCTCGGATCCCCATCCTTTCGAATTCCTCTCGCCGGCTCGGGTGGTCGAGGCGGTGGAGTCCCTGGGCTTCTGGCTGCCCGGTGAGCCCTTCGCCCTGAACAGCTACGAGAACCGGGTCTTTCAGCTGCATGACGAGGAACGCCGCCGCTGGGTGGTGAAGTTCTACCGCCCTCAGCGCTGGTCGGATGCGGCGATCCAGGAGGAGCACGACTTCCTGGCCGAGCTGCAGGCCGCGGAGGTGCCGGTGGCCGCCCCCTGGCGCGATGCCCAGGGCATCAGCCTGCATCGCCATCAAGGCTTTCGTTTCGCGCTCTTCCCGCAGTTGCCGGGAGGTGCCCCGGAGCTCGACAACCCGGACCATCTGTTCGCCCTGGGGGAACTGATCGGGCGCCTGCATGCGGTAGGCCGGCGCAGCGAGTTCGTCCACCGGCGACGGCTCGACCCCGGGCCCCTGGCCGAGGAGAGCCGCGGCATCGTGCTGGACGGGCCCTGGCTCAATGCCCGCCAGCGCCGCGCCTATGAGCGCATCAGCGGCGAACTGGCGACGACCATCCTGGAGCAGACCTGGCCCGCCGAGGCGATGATTCGCGCCCACGGCGACTGTCACCTGGGCAATATGCTCGGGCGTGACGGGGACTTCGCCCTGGTCGACTTCGACGACTGCCTGATGGCCCCGGCGGTGCAGGACCTATGGATGCTGCTCAGTGCCCAGCACGAGCAGGAGTGGCAGATGCAGCTCTCGGAGCTGCTCGAGGGCTATGAGCAGGCCTGTGATTTCGATCGGCGCCAACTGCGCTGGATCGAGGCGCTGCGTGGCCTGCGCCTGATGCGTCATAGTGCCTGGCTGGTGGCGCGTTGGGAGGACCCGGCCTTCCCGCGGGTCTTCCCTTGGGTCGCCGAGGCGGGCTACTGGGATCAGCATATCCGCGATCTGGAGCAGCAGTGCCTGGCCTTGACGAACAAGCCGCGTTGGCTGGCGGGGCCGGGCTGACGCCGGGCCGTTCGCTGCGAACGCCAGAGGCCCAGCCGCGTCGGCTGGGCCTCTGGTTCAACGGGCCGTGGTCGAGCGGCCGGCTCAGGGGGCGTCGGTGCTCTCTGCCTGGCGGCGCTCCTCGTTGATCCGCGCCGAGGGGTTGTCCTTGGGTTCCAGGGTCAGGTCGCCGCCCAGTCGCATGACAAAGGCCCGGGAGGGCTCCAGGAGGGCCTCGCGGCACTCGGCGTCAACGCAGGCATCCAGGCCGAAGCGGCCGTCGGCATCGTAGGCGGTGGCGGACATCTCGCCGCTGAAGATCTCGCTCTCGCTGCCGTCGGTGGCGATGCAGGTCAGGGTGCGGGCCGAGACCCGCAGTCGGTCGCCATCCAGCAGGCCGTCGGCGGTGATCAGGCAGTGGGAGGGCAGGGCGGCATCGCCGGCGGCGTCGCTCACCGGACGCAGCAGCATGTCGCTATGGCGCGGCGTCTCTGCGCTGAAGGTGGTGGCTTCGATCACGGCGACCTCGATGATCGCCTCATCGGGGAGATGCAGGGTGTCGGCCTGGGCGATCCCGGTACTCAGGCCGGCGGTCAGCAACAGGCCGGAGAGCAGGGAGGTGAGCCGAAGGGAGCGGTGTGCCATGGCGGGACTCTCGATAGCAAGCAATAGCAGGCAATAACCAAAAGCGGGAAATAAGGCGTGATTCCAGGGCCGTATGCTAGCACAGCTCGATGCCGGGCCGCAGGGCGGTGGGACCTGCGTGACATTATGCCACGCCGTCTTGCCAGGCGCTCGAAAGGCCTTGCCGCGGCGCGGGAAGACCTGCGGTGCGGGCGCCCATGCGCTAGAATCCCCTCTTTGTCCGAGCCAGGCTCGGCAATATGCCACGGCGCTGGCGTCTGTCGTCTCGAGTCAGCTCGCCAGGGTAGACATTTTGTTGTACAAAACATGTACCGGCTGCAATAATTTGTAGCAATTTATTCGACAAGTGGGCCACACCATGACCGAAGCACTCGCCGAACACTACCGCCAGATCATCCTGGGCCTCGGGGAGGATCCCGAGCGAGAGGGGCTGCGCGATACTCCCAAGCGTGCCGCCAAGGCGATGCAGTTTCTCACCCGGGGTTATGAACAGTCCCTGGAGACCCTGGTCAACGGTGCCGTCTTCGAGTCCGAGACCGACGAGATGGTGCTGATCAAGGATATCGAGCTCTACTCCCTGTGCGAGCACCATCTGCTGCCCTTTATCGGCAAGTGCCATATCGCCTACCTGCCCAACGGCAAGGTGCTGGGTCTCTCCAAGTTTGCGCGCATCGTCGACATGTATGCCCGGCGCATGCAGATCCAGGAGAACCTGACCCGGCAGATTGCCGAAGCGGTGCAGCAGGTGACCCAGGCCCGCGGCGTGGCCGTGGTCATCGAGGCCAAGCATATGTGCATGATGATGCGCGGCGTGGAGAAGCAGAATTCGAGCATGACCAGCTCGGTGATGCTGGGGGCCTTCCGCGAGAACGCCCCGACCCGCCAGGAGTTCCTGACCCTGATCAACAGTCGCTGAATACCGTGACGCCGGAGCCTAGCCAGCATGCCTATGCATTCGCTGAATGACCAGCATCTCGACCACGATCTGGCCACCATCCGCATCAAGAACCTGCGGCTGCGTACCTTTATCGGCATCAAGGAAGAGGAGATCAGCAACCGCCAGGACGTGGTGATCAATGCGGTGATCCGCTATCGGGCCGCCCGGGCGGTGCAGTTCAACCATATCGATCAGGCCCTCAACTACCGCACCATCACCAAGCACCTGATCGCCCATGTGGAGGAGAACCGTTTCCTGCTGCTGGAGCGCATGACCCGGGAGGTGCTGGATATCATCATGTCCTACGAGCAGGTGCTGACGGCCCAGGTGGAGATCGACAAGCCCTATGCCCTGCGCTTCGCCGACTCCGTCTCCATCACCCTCTCCGACTCCCGGGACGTGCGCCCGCTGGGCTGATCTCCGTCATGATATCGGCCCGCTCCGGGGTTGGTGCCGCGGCCGATTCGTCTTAGCATGGAGGAAGACCAGCAGCCAAGGGGAGACTCGCCTTGAACGGCGACATCATTGCCTTCGACGACGCCACCCAGTCGGGTGAAATCGCGGCCGACGACGGCCAGCGCTATACCTTCGATCTGAGTGGCTGGCGGGGCCGGGGACTCCCCGCCGCCGGCCAGGAAGTGACCTTTACTCCCCGGAACCGCCAGGCCGTGCGGGTGATCCTGCGTCCTGTGCCTCAGCGCCGTGCTCGCCAGACCCTGGCCGCTTCGCCGGGCGCCGAGTCGGTGAACTCCCGCTATTCCGGCTGGAGTCTCGCCGGCCTGGTGATGGCCTTCCTGTCCCTGTTTCTCGACGCCCAGGTGCCCTTGTTGGCGATTGCCGCGGCGGCCTGTGCCTGGCTGGGCCTGCGCCAGATTCACCGCGAACCGGCCCGCTACCGGGGCCGGCTGTTCAGCTGGTTGGCCATTGCCCTGGCGCTGCTGGTGGCGGTGCTGGGTGCCCTGGTCGACCCCACTACGGCGGCGTCGGTGCCCTAGGCACCACCAACCCCTTTTCTCCCCGGCGGCATGAGTCGCCGGCTTCCCGGGAAGGAGCGAGCTATGCAATCCCTGCAAGAGAGTACCCTCTATCGGCCCTTCGCCTATATCGACGGCAGTTGGGTGGCGGCCGATAGCGGCGAGCAGATCGAGGTGACCAATCCGGCCACCGGCGAGCGCATCGGCCAGGTCCCCCGCCTGGGGCGTGGCGAGACCGAGCGCGCCATCGAGGCCGCCGAGGCGGCCTTTCCCGCCTGGCGCGCCCTGACCGCCCTGGAGCGGGCCGATATCCTGATGAAGTGGCACGACCTGATGCTGGAGTATCAGCAGGAGCTGGCCTGGATCATGACCCTGGAGCAGGGCAAGCCCCTGGCCGAGGCCGCCGGCGAGATCGCCTATGCCGCCAGCTTCCTGCGCTGGTTCGCCGAGCAGGCCCGGCGGGTCACCGGCGAGACCCTGCCCGCCGCCAAGCCCAGTCAGCGTATCCTGGTCACCAAGCAGCCGGTGGGGGTGGTGGGGGCCATTACCCCCTGGAACTTCCCCGCCGCCATGATCACCCGCAAGGCCGGCGCCGCCCTGGGGGCAGGCTGCCCCATCGTCATCAAGCCGGCCAGCCAGACCCCCTTCTCGGCCACCGCCCTGGCGCTGCTGGCGGAGTGGGCCGGGGTGCCGCGTGGGGTCTTCAATGTGGTGCCCGGCAAGGCCAGCGAGATCGCCGCGGCCCTCACCGAATCCCCGGTGGTGCGCAAGATCACCTTCACCGGCTCCACCGAGGTGGGGCGCACCCTGATGGCCCAGGCCTCCCGGCATATCCAGAAGCTCTCCCTGGAGCTGGGCGGCAATGCGCCCTTTATCGTCTTCGAGGACGCCGACCTGGATGCCGCCGTCGAGGGGGCCATGGCCGCCAAGTTCCGTAACGCCGGCCAGACCTGCGTCTGCACCAACCGCTTCCTGGTCCAGACCGGCGTGATCAACGCCTTCTGCGAAAAGCTGGCGGCGGCCATGAACAGCGAGCTCAAGGTGGGCAATGGCGCCGAGGCCGGCGTCAATATCGGGCCGCTGATCGATGACAAGGCGGTGGCCAAGGTCTCCGAGCATGTCCATGACGCCGTGGACAAGGGCGCCGAACTGCTGCTGGGGGGCAACCCGCACCCGCTGGGCGGCAACTTCTTCACCCCCACCCTGATCAACTTCGCCACGGCGGAGATGAAGGTGGCCGGCGAGGAGACCTTCGGCCCCCTGGCGGCGGTCTTCCCCTTCGAGGACGAGGAGGACGCCGTGGCCCAGGCCAACGCCACCGAGTACGGCCTGGCAGCCTACTTCTACTCCCGGGACCTGAGCCGGGTGTGGCGGGTCTCCGAGGCCCTGGAGTACGGCATGGTGGGCATCAATACCGGCCTGATCTCCAATGCCGCGGCGCCCTTCGGCGGCGTCAAGGCCTCCGGCCTGGGTCGCGAGGGCGGCCACCAGGGCATGGAGGAGTTCCTCGAGACCAAGTACCTGTGTATGGAGCTGGAGTAACCCTAACCGCTTGATAACTCAGCAAGGCGCCAGGCCCCCACTCGGGGGCCTGGCGCCTTTCAGGCCATAAAAAACCCCGCCGGCGAACCGGCGGGGTCGGTCAGGCGGTTGCCTGGGTCGGCTGTCGGGTAGCAGCAGGGCATTTCTGCCCCGCCGCCCCCTAAGAACCGTACGTGCGAGTTTCCCCGCATACGGCTCAAGCCCCTGTAAGCCCAACGAAAAGTTGAGCCGGTTGCCCTTACAAGTACTAACCCTTGGGCGGGAATGGATCGTTTCCGTAGGAGTCCTTCTCCCGGATCTTGCCATCCCGGCCATGGATGAGCACCTCGCTTTGCTGGTTCCTAGCGATGTCACGAGCGGCGTCTGCGGCCTCGCTCTGGGTGGAGTGATGCGAGGTATCTCGAGAGTTACCTTCACCACGTACCGCCCAGCCATCGGGCCGTTTCACCACATGCTGGTTCTTGCCTGCCATGAGTCACCCCCTACGGGTCTTTGCGAACCTGTATGGGTATATAGCATTCAGTACCAGACATTGCAACATATGCCTATCATTAGCTGTCACAGCACAACATGTTGTGCTTCACTCGACTGCCTGACCCGCGCAGACGAATGTAGTTGCCGATGGCAGTTGGGATGCAGCAGTACCAGATTCTCCAGCTCGTCACCGCCACCCTTGTGCCGTTCCACCACGTGGTGGATGTTCCACCCGGTTTCCCAGGTGATGAACTGTTGGCACATCGGGCAGCGCTTGCCTTGCCGGGACCAAAGCGTCTGCAGCTTCTTCCTTCCCTTTGTCGATTCCTTCCAGGAACGTTCCAGCCGCTCCTCGAAATAGGTCTCGAACGCCGGGTCGAAAGGATTCGCTTCCGCCTTGATCTTGGTATGCCGCTTGATCGGCACATCGCTGGCATAGAGCAGATACGCTCGCTTGCCGCCGGGATACTCACCCTGGAAGACCCATTGGCGCTTGCCTGCTGGAGGGAAGTACTTCCCCTTGATCCAGCGCTTGCGCCGGCTCAGGTGCCGTCTCTTGCACCATTGCCATAGCATCTTCCAGATGCGGTAGTCCACGTAGTTGAACGTCTCTTTGGCCGCAACTCCCCGATGGTAGTTGGTCCAGCCCCGAATCATCGGGTTGAGCTGATCCACGATCCACCAGGCAGGCATGGTCTTGTTGGCGTTCAACAGCCTCCTTACATTGGCCAAGAAAGTCTTCACGTTCTTGTGACTCGGCTTGATCAGGCACTTGTCACTGTACTTGCGAATATTCTGGCCCAGGAAGTCGAAACCCTCCGCTATGTGCGTGACAACGGACTTCTCCACCGAAAGGGTGAGCCCACGCTCGGCCATGAAGGCCTCGACGATGGGTTTCACGTCCTCCTCCAGCAGCTCCTTGGAGATGCCGGTGATGATGAAGTCGTCCGCGTACCGCACATAATTGACCTTGGTCTTGTAGCTGGCCTTGGTGTTCTTCCTCCCGAATTGGGATTCGAACACCGCTTCCAAACCGTCAAGCGCCATATTGGCCAATACCGGCGAGATGATGCCACCTTGCGGTGTACCCGCCGTCGTCGGAAGGAGCCGTGAGGACTCCATGTATCCCGCTTTAAGCCACTTGCGGAGGACCGTCCTATCCATAGGGATATTCCGGACCAGCCACTCGTGGTCGATGTTGTCGAAGCACCCCTTGATGTCGCCTTCGAGTACCCACTGAGCCGAGTGCTTGCGGCTGAGATTGACGAAGCATTGCTCAATCGCATCCGCGGTGGCTCGCATGGGCCGAAAGCCGTAGGAGTTCCGATCCGCCGTCGTTTCTGCTACCGGTTCGAGCCCAAGCAGGAACAGAGCCTGCATGGCGCGATCCAGCATCGTCGGGATTCCCAGCGGCCGACGTTCACCGTTGGCCTTCGGGATATAGACCCGACGAAGCGGCCTGGGCTTGTAACCCTTCCGCTGCAAACGGAAGATCGCTTCCCACTTGTCATCCGGGGTCTCCCAGCATGCCCCATCGACACCAGGCGTCTTCTTGCCCTGGTTCTCGGTGACGCGTTTCACAGCCAGTGCTCTGGCTGAGAACGAGCGGACCAGCATGCGTTGCAGGGATTTTACCCTGCGCCACTTCTGGTCATGGGCAGCCTTCGCGATCCGTACCTGTAGCCTCCTCACACGGCGATGGCAGACCTTCCAATCGATGGTGTGCCAGCTCGATGCCGAGTGGGAGAATGCAGGTACGCTTTCCAGAGTACTCATCTTGCTATCCTCCTCTGAGCATTGACGAAAAATGCCCCGAGGGGTGAAGACGGCACTATCCCCTTGCGGGGAAGGTGAGCCTCACCCCGCAAGGGCATTCGTACTGTCCATCCAAACCGCGGATGGTGCTTATCAGGCGGCTTTACACGCCTTCACGCGATCAGAGACCAGACAGAAGTCAGCACGCTTTCGCGTCGGGGCAAAGTTCGAACCCCTATCCCGTCCATTACAGACGGGCATTCGCTTTTTCTGTCCTCCTCTACCCGCACCTCCAACAGCTTGCCTTGCGGCTCGCCTGCCCGAGGGCAGAGATACGGGCTTACCGAGTTCCTTTCCTTCTACATGAGTGGGTTAGACCCTGCCTATCCACCGGTAGCCGTGCGTCAGCGTATGCCCAGATGTAAGAGGCATAACCGGCTACACACCTTTTGGTTGAAGCCTGTCAGCAACTTTGGCTCCTTGCGGTTGACGGTGTTTATCAGCAGTTCACTTGCGTTGGTCGTACCACCCAGCCTAGCGTCTCATCCGCCTGTTGCTGGCAGAGTCACTGGCGTGCCTCGCGGCACAGACAGTCCACCGAGGTGGGACTACATTGTCAGGGAGCTTCGCACACCACCGTTGCCAGTGATGCACTACCCCTAGGCTACTGTTGGCTGAACAACAGGTCTCTTTACCCCGAAATACACCAAGGTGAGACAATAGCAGGAAAGGCTTGCGCCACTAGGTGCTAGCAAGCTTTGTAGACACGGCAATCTCTGCTACATCATCCGGCCATTTGGCCGAACTTCAGCATTGATCTATCCGTCGCCGTGAGGCGAGGACTCGGGGTTTCCCCCAGACACCGAGAACGGTACACCCTAGTTACAGGTGACCGGTATCCGGGTCTTGAGAAGCCCCGGATACCGGGTTTAGCAAATTGCTTTTTCTGCGGGTGTGTGGCCACCGACTCTAGGGTCGGTGACCACAATGATGTAGCCCGCTAGGCTAGCTACCTAAGCGACTCTCGTCGCACTACATCATGCCGCCCATGCCACCCATGCCGCCCATATCCGGAGCGGCGGCTTCCTTCTCTTCCGGATCGTCGGCCACCATGCACTCGGTGGTGACCATCAGGCCGGCCACGGAACCGGCGGACTGCAGGGCAGAACGGGTCACCTTGGCCGGATCCAGCACGCCCATCTCGAAGAGGTCGCCGAACTCGCCGGTCTGGGCGTTGTAACCGAAGTTACCTTCGCCATCCTTGACGCGGTTGATGACCACGGAGGCCTCTTCGCCGGCGTTGGTGACGATCTGACGCAGCGGGGCTTCCATGGCGCGCAGGGCCATGTTGATGCCGTGGGTCTGGTCGTCGTTGTCGCCGCTCAGGCCGGCCACCTTGGTCAGCACGCGCACCAGGGCGGTACCGCCACCAGGCACCACGCCTTCTTCGACGGCGGCGCGGGTGGAGTGCAGGGCGTCCTCGACGCGGGCCTTCTTCTCCTTCATCTCCACTTCGGTGGCGGCACCGACGCGGATCACGGCGACACCGCCGGCCAGCTTGGCGACGCGCTCCTGGAGCTTCTCACGATCATAGTCGGAGGAGGTCTCCTCGATCTGGGCGCGGATCTGGTTGACGCGGGCCTCGATATCGCCCTCGGCACCGGCGCCGTCGATGATGGTGGTGTTCTCCTTGGACATGGTCACGCGCTTGGCGCTGCCCAGGTGGTCCAGGGTGGCCTGCTCGAGGTTCAGGCCGACCTCCTCGGAGATCACGGTGCCGTTGGTCAGGATGGCGATATCCTGCAGCATGGCCTTGCGACGATCACCGAAGCCCGGCGCCTTGGCGGCGGCGACCTTGACGATACCGCGCATGGTGTTGACCACCAGGGTGGCCAGGGCCTCGCCTTCGATGTCCTCGGCGATGATCACCAGCGGCTTGCCGGCCTTGGCGACGGCTTCCAGCACCGGCAGCAGTTCGCGGATGTTGGAGATCTTCTTGTCCACCAGCAGCAGGAAGGGGTCTTCCAGCTCGACGGCCATGGTGTCTTGGTTGGTGACGAAGTACGGGGAGAGGTAGCCGCGGTCGAACTGCATGCCTTCCACGACTTCCAGCTCGTCCTCGAAGCCACGACCCTCGTCGACGGTGATCACGCCTTCCTTGCCGACCTTCTCCATGGCCTCGGCGATGATCTCGCCGATGCGGGCGTCGCCGTTGGCGGAGATGGTGCCGACCTGGGCGATCGCCTTGGAGTCGGTGCAGGGCACGGCCAGGGCCTGGATCTCCTTGACCGCGGCGATCACGGCCTTGTCGATGCCGCGCTTGAGGTCCATCGGGTTCATGCCGGCGGTCACGCCCTTCAGGCCCTCATTGATGATGGCCTGAGCCAGCACGGTGGCGGTGGTGGTGCCGTCACCGGCCACGTCGGAGGTCTTGGAAGCGACTTCCTTGACCATCTGGGCGCCCATGTTCTCGAACCTGTCCTTCAGTTCGATTTCCTTGGCCACGGAAACGCCGTCCTTGGTGACGGTGGGGGCGCCGAAGGACTTCTCCAGCACCACGTTGCGGCCCTTGGGCCCCAGGGTGGCCTTCACGGCGTTGGCGAGGACATCCACGCCACGAGCCATGCGCTTACGGGCGTCGTCGGAAAACTTGACCTGTTTCGCTGCCATTTTTCGTTACTTCCTATTGATCGGTTGTCAAACAAGAACGCTGAACGTCGTTTGGCGGACTCTGGGGCTTAGCCTTCCACCACGGCGAGGATATCGGACTCACTCATGATCAGGACCTCTTCGCCGTCGATCTTCTGCTTCTCGACGCCGAAGCCCTCCTTGAAGATCACGGTGTCGCCGACCTTGACGTCCAGGGGGCGCACTTCGCCGTTATCGAGAATCCGGCCGTTACCGACGGCGAGGACCTCGCCACGCGTCGGTTTTTCCTGGGCATTGCCCGGAAGCACGATGCCGCCAGCGGTCTTCTGTTCTTCTTCAACGCGACGGATGATGACGCGATCGTGCAGAGGACGGATATTCATTGCTCACGTACTCCTGAGGGTTGGCTGTGTCACGCCTGGCGTGACGGTGGTCGTTACCGGCTCCGCAGCGGGGCCGCGAAGTGAAGGCGAATGCCTTCCGTGTCGTTGGCTCGCCGCCGGGGCGCCGAGCCGAAACCGTTGCTAGCCCAACAGTGGGGGCGGGCGAATGGCTTTCAAGGCCCCGGAGGAAAATTTTTTCATCCGGGGCCACTCAGCGACGCGCGTCGCTACGGGGAATAAAGTCGCCTTCCAGGGGGCCATCCTGGGGGTTGGCCCGAGCGGTGTGCTCGCCGCTATCGCGTCCGGCCTGATGCCAGTCGTCGGCCTGGGGGCGCTGGCGGCTGCCGGCGCCCATCGGCGCGGCCTGAAAGCGCAGCCCCAGGCGCGCCAGCCCCTTGCCGAGCAGGCGCCGGGCATCGGGAATCAGGCACAGCAGGCCCAGGCCGTCGGAAAGAAAGCCCGGTGCCATCAGCAGGGCGCCGCCGAAGATCAGTGCCGCCCCGGTGAGCAGTTCGCCGGTGGGCACCTCGCCGCGAGCGAAGCGTTCCTGGGCTCGCGCCAGGGTGGCGACGCCCTCGCGGCGAATCAGGTGCAGGCCGATAAAGCCGGTGGCCAGCACCATCAGCAGGGTGGCCAGCAAGCCGATCTGGCTGCCCACCGAGAAGAGAATCACGAAGTCGAGCAGGGCGAAGAGGGTAAAGAGAAGGAGAAAAGGCATGGTGCCTCCGGCGATGTCGTTGGCAAGGAAATGCGGGTGGTGAGACGGGATTTCAAGGCATTCTCCCTGTGCGAGTTTTTCAACGCGTGCTAGCTTATAGAGGTTGCTGCGTTGCACAAAAGAATAGTGGGTTGGCGGACAGGCTCCGTCATCATCCCGGACATTTTGAGGAGAAGACTTATGCAGATGGACAAGGCGGTGATCGCCATTACCGGTGGGGCCCGCGGGCTGGGGTTGGCCATGGCCCGGCGCCTGGGCCAGCAGGGCGTCCGGCTGGCGCTGTTGGATCGCGAGGCCGAGGCCCTGGATGCCGCCGTGGGAATCCTGGCCGAGGCCGGTGTCGAGGCCCAGGCGTTCGTCGCCGACGTGGCCGACGAGGCCTCGGTGACCCAGGCCTTCGGCGATATCGCCGCCCGGATGGGCCCGGTACAGGGGCTGGTCAACAATGCCGGTATCACCCGCGATGGCCTGCTGATCAAGGCCAGGGACGGCAAGGTAGAGAAGGGGCTCTCGTTGAGCCAGTGGCAGCAGGTGATCGACGTCAACCTGACCGGGGTCTTCCTGTGTGGCCAGGCGGCGGCCCTGCAGATGGTGGAGGCCGGCCGGGGCGGGGTGATCGTCAATATCTCCAGCATCTCCCGGGCCGGTAACATGGGCCAGAGCAACTATGCCGCGGCCAAGGCGGGGGTGACGGCGTTGACCGTGACCTGGGCCAAGGAGTTGGCCCGTCATGGGGTGCGGGTGGGCGCCGTGGCGCCGGGCTTTATCGAGACCGATATGACGGCGGCGATTCGCCCCGAGATGCTGGAGAAGATCGCCAAGGGGATTCCCCTGGGCCAACTGGGCCGGCCGGAGGATATCGCCGAGAGCGTGGCCTTTATCTTCAACAATACCTACTTCACCGGTCGGGTCATTGAGTGTGATGGCGGCCTGAGGATCTGACCGTCATTAGGGAGAGGTTCCGGGGGCATTCGATAATGCCCGCATTGTTACCGGTCGCGTCATCGAATGCGACGGTGGCCTGAGGATCTGAAGGAAAGAAGGAAGAGAAGCCCGGGGGCGGCGGCCCCCGGGCATGGGTCAGAACTCCAGTTGATCGCGCATGGTCTCCACGGTGGCCGGGCCGATGCCGCTGACCCGGGTCAGGTCGTCGGGGTCGCTGAAGGGGCCATTGGCCTCGCGGTCCTCGATAATGGCCTGGGCCTTGGCGGCGCCGATGCCGGGCAGCTCGGCGAGCATTTCCGCATCGGCCTGATTGACGTTGATGGGGGCCATCTCCTGGGCCAGGGCCAGCGGGGCCAGGCCCACCAGCAGGGCGAAGAGCAGTATTTGTAAGGAGGTTTTCATCATCCATTCTCCGTAACGGTGATGGGGGTATGTGTAACCTCTGGTTACATGTTAACCCTAGTCCCTAGCCTTTTCGGTGCTGTCAGCCGTCGCCGATTTTCGCTATCGGAGATTGGCGGCTCGTGCTGGCCGACGCAACCAGGCCTGGCTGGTATACTGGAGCGCTAATTGATACGCCGAGGAGATGCCTGCCCCCATGTCCACCGACTCCCCCCTGATCATTGCCCTGGATTTCCCGTCCCTGGATGCGGCCCTGTGCCTGGCCGACCAGCTCGACCCGGCGCGTTGCCGGCTCAAGGTGGGCAAGGAGCTCTTTACCCGTAGCGGGCCCGACGTGCTGGAGGCCCTGCATGGCCGCGGCTTCGAGGTATTCCTCGATCTCAAGTTCCACGATATTCCCAACACCGTGGCCGGTGCCGTTCAGGCGGCGGCGGAGCTGGGAGTATGGATGGTCAATGTGCATGCCGGGGGCGGTCGGCGGATGATGGAGGCGGCCCGGGAGCGACTCGACCGGCATCGCCTCTCGACCCAGCTGATTGCCGTCACCGTGCTGACCAGCATGGAGGCGGAGGATCTCGCCGAGGTGGGGGTGGCGGTCTCGCCGGCCCAGCAGGTGGAGCATCTGGCGCAGTTGGCCCAGGCCAGCGGCATGGACGGGGTGGTCTGCTCGGCTCAGGAAGCGACGCGGCTCCGCGAGCTGTGCGGTGACGCCTTCCTCAAGGTGACGCCGGGCATTCGACCCAGCTTCGCCGAGACAGGGGATCAGCGGCGTGTCCTGACCCCGGCTCAGGCCATGGCGGCGGGCAGTACCCACCTGGTGGTGGGGCGGCCGGTCACCCAGGCCGACGAGCCCATGGCGGCCCTGGCCGCTATCGAGGCGGAGCTGGCCGGGGCTTGATCCCTTCCCTTCGTCACTCCCCTTCGATGCCGGTAATGGGCTTGGTGGTGCCCCACTGACGACAACTGGGGCACTGCCAGTGCAGCTGTTCGCCGGAAAAGCCGCAGCTTCGACAGCGATAGCGCGGGTGGCGAGCCAGTAGCGCCTGGGTGTGCTGCTTGAGCAGCTCGATGCGCTCCCGCTCCGCGGCGTCGGCATTGCGTGCATAGAGATCCATCAGATAGTCCAGGGCGCGCAGGCTGGGAGTGCTCGCCAGTTGCTCGCGAATAAAGGTCTCGGCGGCGGCATTGCCTTCCCGTCGTTGATGGCTCTGGGCCAGGGCCAGCAAGGCGCTGGTGAAGGGCGCACGCCCGATCAGCGTCTGCAGATAGGCCTCGAAGCCCTGCGGGTCCTCCAGGCGGCGGTAGGCCTCCGCCAGGGGCTCGAGGATGAGGGGGGCGAAGTCGAGGTCCTGGTCGGGGATGCGCCTGAGCAGCTTGGCCTCGGCCTTGTAGTGGCCGGTATCGTGCTCGAGGCGGGCCAGCAGCCAGGTGGCCCGCACGCACTGGGCGTCGATGCCGAGTGCCTGGCGCAGGTGCTTGCGGGCCGGACCGGGGCTGGCGCCCTGCAGTTCCTGCTCGGCGAGTTCGCAGAGCCAATGGCTGGCGGCGCGGCGCAACCCCTCCTGTTGGCGCACCAGTTCCGGAACCGCCACCTCGACGGCCGCCTGCCAGGCCTTCTCCCGCTCCAGCAGGTCGACCAGCAGGCGCTTGGCGGCCAGGCGCAGTTCCTCGTCCTGGGCCTCGCGAATCAGTCCCTGCAGCAGGCGTTCGGCGCGGTCGTGGAGGCCGAGCTTGAGGAAGTCGCGGGAGAGTTCGAGCTGCACCCGCTGCCCCTGGGCGGGGGTCAGGGTCGGGCGCGCCAGCAGGTTCTGATGGATCTTTACCGAGCGGTCGGCTTCGCCCCGGGCGCGAAACAGGCTGCCCAGGGCGATATGGGTCTCGATGGTGTCGCTGTTGACTTCCAGGGCGTTGACGAAGGTCTCGATGGCGCGGTCGGGCTCCTCGTTAAGCAGGAAGTTGAGCCCCACGAAATAGTCCCGGGACAGGCGCCCCTGGGAGGTTTCCCCCTCGTGACTCGCGGCACTGCGTCGGCCCAGCCACCAGCCGATGGCCACCGCTGCCAACAACAGGGCCAGCAGCAGAAGATCCATCATTCAGGGCAGTTCCTTGAGCTCCTGGACGCGCAGCCGGTCCAACTCCTTGCGCTGCTGCTGGTTATGGCGCTGGGCGCGAGTCAGCAGGGTGCGCAGGCGCAGGTAGACACCGGTCATGGCGAGCATCCCCAGCAGCACGCCACAGGCCAGGGCGGCCAGCAGCCATACCGAGAGGGAGGCGGGGGGGAGTTCGACCCAGATCAGGTTGAGGGGCAGGGCCTGCTGATTGTTGACGGCGAAGAGGATGCCGATCAACAGCACCGCCACCAGGATAACGGCCAGGATGACGCCTTTTAACCAACGCATGGAGCTTCCTTCGAATCGTGTCTGTCGTCATGGCGCAGGGCGCCCTTCGCCCTCAGTATCCCAGGGCACGGCTGGCATTGACCTGCTCGCGCAGCTCCTTGCCGGGCTTGAAGTGTGGCACGAATTTACCGTCCAGGGCGACCGGATCGCCGGTCTTGGGGTTGCGGCCGACCCGCGGCTCCCGATAGTGCAGGGAGAAGCTGCCGAAGCCGCGGATCTCGACGCGGCCCCCGTCGGCCAGGGTATTGGTGATGTCGTCGAGAATGATTCTGACGGCGGCCTCGACTTCCTTGATCGACAGCTCCGGCTGTCGCATGGCGATCTGCTCGATCAACTCGGACTTGGTCATCGGCGTTTCTCCAAGGGCAATGCCGTGTCTGCGGCTCTTGTTTGTACTCAGCATACTGCGCAAATCGTGATAAAACAACGAACTACAACACGATGGTCGAAAGGGGGGCGGTGAGGGGCGAGGTTTGGGCTCGCGGCCGCCGCCTCGGTTATAATGCGTGGACATTCCCAAGACTTGTCCGAGGTTCTCTCTTGAGCGAAGCGACCCCCTTAGAAGATGTCGAGCGCAAGCGGCTCTACTGGCATTCCCGGCGTGGCATGTGGGAGCTGGATCTGCTGCTGGTGCCCTTTCTCGAGCGGTGTTACGGCGAGCTTGATGCCGACGATCGCGCGGCCTACCGGGCCCTGCTGGAGGAGGAGGACCAGGACCTGTTCGTCTGGCTGATGCGTCGCGAGCCCCCCGAGGCGCCGGCACTGCGGCGCATCGTCACCCGGATCATCGAGCATGCCGAGCACGGCGATCGCGATCAGTTTCGCGCCCTCTAGGCTGGCGCTGCTGCCGCCGCTGGTGATCGATGGCGGCACTCTTGTGTTGTTGGCCTTGCATGCGCCGCCGGGGATCGCCGCCCTGGCGGCGCTATCGTTTGTGGTGGCGTTCGGCTGGCAGGCCAGGCGCCGCCCTGGCGGGCGGCTGCGTTTCGTGCCCATCGGCGAGGGTGGCGAGTGGGAGTGGGCCGAGCCGCGAGGCGAGTGGCGGCGCGTCGGCCTGCGCTGCGACTACCTGGGGCCCTGGCTGATCGGCCTGCGTCTGGGGCGCCGACGGTTCTGGGTGTGGCCGGATAGCGCCGGTACCGATGCGCGGCGCCGACTGCGGCGGCTGCTGGTTGTGCGTCGCGGGATGATCTAGTCGAGATCGCCCAGGCGGATCGTCGAGGGCCTGGCCTCGGCGGCGGGTGTCCGGGCAGTCCCGGTTGAGGCGGCCAAGAGGGCCCCGGGCTCCCGGGGCTAGTCGAGATCGCCCAGGCGGATCGTCGAGGGCCTGGCCTCGGCGGCGGGTGTCCGGGCAGTCCCGGTTGAGGCGGCCAAGAGGGCCCCGGGCTCCCGGGGCTAGTCGAGATCGCCCAGGCGGATCGTCGAGAGCCTGGCCTCGGCGGCGGGTGTCCGGGCAGTCCCGGTTGAGGCGGCCAAGAGGGCCCCGGGCTCCCGGGGCTAGTCGAGATCGCCCAGGCGGATCGTCGAGGGCCTGGCCTCGGTGGCGGTATCCGGGCAATCGCGGTTGAAATGCAAGCCCCGGGACTCCCGGCGCGCCTGGGCCAGGCCCACGGTGAGGCGTGCCAGGCGCAGCGAGTGCCAGAGACTGGCCAGCGCCGGGCTGGGCCTGTGATGGTGCCAGAGGTGGGTGACCCTCTCCCCTAGCTCGCGCAGCTGGCTGTCGGCCTCGGCCAGGCCGGCGTCGTCGCGGACGATGGCGACCCGGCGACTCATTACCTCGCCGAGTTCTTCCTGCAGGGCCGCTATGGTGTCCGGCGCTACCGCCGGCCCGGTCGCCGGGGCCAGTGGCTCGGGGGGCTGCCAGTCGAGGGGCGGCTGGCGCAAGGCCCGGGCCGCGGCCCGGGCGAAGACCAGGCACTCCAGCAGGGAGTTGCTGGCCATGCGGTTGGCGCCATGCAAGCCGGTGGCCGCCACCTCGCCGATGGCATACAGGTGCGCCACCTCGGTGGCGCCCTCCAGGTCGGTGACCACGCCGCCGCAGCTGTAGTGGGCGGCGGGCACCACCGGGATCGGCGCCTGGGTGATATCCAGGCCGCGACCCAGGCAGTGGGCGTGGATGGTGGGAAAGAGGTGCTGGATCGTCTGGGCCGGCAGGTGGCTGATATCCAGCCACACATGCTCGCCGCCATCGTGCTGGATCTGGGCGTCGATGGCTCGGGCGACGATATCCCGGGGCGCCAGCTCTGCCCGTGGGTCGATGGCCGGCATAAAGCGCTCGCCGGCCCGGTTGCGCAGGATGCCACCCTCGCCGCGCACCGCCTCGCTGATCAAGAAGGGCGCGCCTTGGGGGTCGTAGAGGCAGGTGGGGTGGAACTGCTGGAACTCCAGGTTCATCAGCCGGGCGCCGAGTTCCGCGGCCATCAGCATCCCCTCGCCGCGGGTGGGGCAGGGGCTGGTAGTGTGGCGATAGAGGCCGCTGGCGCCACCGCTGGCGAGCACCGTGTCGCCGGCCAGCAGGAGTGTCTCTTCGCCTCGGTCGTCGAGGCAGCGGGCGCCGCGGCAGGCGCCGCTCGTATCGGCGAGCAGGCCGATGGCGGTCAGCGTCGGATGCCGGGTGATATGCGGGTGGGCCTCTACCCGGGCGACCAGGGTGTCGATCACCGCGCGACCGGTGGCATCCTCGGCATGGATGATGCGCCGGGCGCCGTGGCCACCCTCCCGGGTCAGATGATAGGGGTAGGGCGCCTCGGGTCGCGGGTCCCGGGTAAAGGGCACGCCGAGCTCGAGCAGCCAGGCGATGGCCGCCGGCCCCTGCGCCACGGTAAAGCGCACGGCGGCCTCGTCGCACAGGCCGGCACCCGCGATCAGGGTGTCCGCCACATGGGCCTCGGTATCGTCGGCGGGGTCCAGCACCGCGGCGATGCCGCCCTGGGCCCAGCGGCTGGCGCCGGCGTCGTCGCTGGCCGGGCGCAGCAGGGTGACGGGGCGATGATCGGCCAGGTCCAGCGCCAGGGCGAGGCCGGCGACGCCGCCGCCGATGACCAGGACGCGTTCGGCGGGGGAGCTCATGGGCGGCGCTTCTCCTTGGCTGGGGTAATCAGGGTATGGCGTTTGGCGCGGCGCCTCAGGCGCCGGCTGGGCAGGCGGCGCAGCTTGCCGAGATCCGCGGCCAGGGCCTGGGTCAGGCGCGCCAATTCTCGATTCAACCACAGGTAGCCACTCGGGCTGAAGAGCAGCCGACCATCCTCGGTGCGTCCGCCCTGGGCCTGATCGGCGTAACGCTGGAGATCGAAGGTGATGTTGTCCACCTGGATGGGGTGGCCGGTGCGCACCTGGTAGGCCAGGCTGCCCAGGACTCGGGCCAGGGTATGCTGGGTCTCCCTGAGTCCCGTCATGGCTTCGATGCGTTCATGGCCGGAGCGGGTGTTCCAGTGGCTCTCCAGCAGCAGCTCGATGGTGGAGAGCATGCGCCGCTGCAGGGAGATCAGGCCATCCAGCTCGCGGCGCTTGAGGCGGCGCTCGCTGTGGATGGCGTCCACCAGGCCGCGCTGCTTGACCAGCAGGCCGCTGGTGGTCTTGAGCAGCTCGCGGGTATCGGGGCCGGAGGCCGTAGTGGCGCTGGTGTGGGCGTGGTAGAGCCGGGCCATGGTGTCCAGGTTCTCGGCGAGCAGGAAGCGCAGCACATCGGTGGCCTTCTGGGGCAGCAGGACCAGGGTCACCGTCAGGCCCACGCAGGAGCCCAGCAGCACGTCGAAACCCCGCCAGAGGGCGAGCGGCAGGTCCTGGTGACCGTCACCGGCCACCAGCAGCAGGCTGATGGAGAACATCAGGCCGCCATAGGCGTGGCGCTTGCCGAAGGTGATATAGGTGGCCAGGGCGATGCCGAGCAGGAGCCAGGCGGGCAGCAGGCCGGGGGGCGGGTCGGGCACCAGGGTGGCCAGCACGCCCCAGCCGACGCCGAGGACGGTGCCCAGCAGGCGCTGTTTGGCCTTGTCCAGGACGCCGCCGATATGCGGCAGGTTGCCCATGACCATGACGGTGCTGACCAGGGCCCAGCTGCCATGCGGAATCGGCAACAGGGTGATGATCAGATAGGTGATTGCCACCGCGGCACAGATGCGCAGCGCATGGATGGGCCGCCTGTGACGGTGGTTGAAGTAGGGGTCGCGTAGGCGAAACGATGTCATCGAGGGGTGCCCCGGAGCGAATGGCTCATCGAATCGATGATGGTGCCCGGAGCCGGGCTCGAACCGGCACGGTGTTGCCACCGAGAGATTTTAAGTCCATGTAGCCTCCTTTGAATCCGTTTTATGTAGCACCACAGAATTGCCATTTCTCAAGACCTTATCCTATACTGAGTCCCTAGGTGACGCACTTAGTTTTGAAGTCGGCTGCTACATATTCGCTACATATCCCGCCCGAGGGACTCGCCATGAAACTGAAGCTGAGCAAGACCACTGTGGAGGCTCTGGCGCCCGAACCGGACAAGCAGATCATCGTCTGGGACAGCGACATCGTGGGTTTCGGCGTCCGCGTCTCGCCGGGCGGCTCCCGCACCTTCTTCTATCAAGGCCGACTCCACGGCAAAGCGAAGAAGGTCACCATCGGCAAGCTGGGCAAGGTGACGGCCGAAACGGCCCGCAAGGACGCCAAGCGCATCGCCTCCATGCTGGAGCTGGGCCAGGATCCGAGCCCACCCAAGCACGCTACCGCCGCGACCGCGCCAACGCTTGGGGACTTGATGGCCGCCTATGTCGAGCTACTGGAGAGCCAGGGCAAGGTGTCGGCGCGCAACGTCAAGAACCAGATTGCCCGCGATATCAAGAGTGCTCACCCGCGCCTTTGGGCCAAGCCCGCTGCCGAGATTGATCTCCATGACTGCATGGTCATCGTTGGTGCCCTGGTAGATGCCAAGAAGCCGCGGCAGGCGGACAAGATCCGCAGCTATATTCGCACCGCCTACAGCGAGGCCATTAACGCCCATGGCGACGCGAATATGCCAGCATCGATGCGTCGGCTCAAGATCACCTTCAATCCTGCCCGCGACATGCGCAAGGTGAAGGGTAGCAGCAAGGCCAAGGACCGGGCGCTGTCTCTGGCCGAGTTCAGGGCCTACTGGCGGCGCGTGCAGGCCCTTCCCGAGCCCCACCGCTCGCTGGCCATGCTTCACGTCCTGACCGGCGGCCAGCGCCAGCAGCAGCTCGCCCGCGTCACCCTGGCCGACATCGACCGGGACGCGCCGTCTATGCGCATTCTCGATTATAAGGGGCGCAGGACCGAGCCTCGAATCCACATCATCCCCCTGTTACCGGAGGCCCTGGACGCCATCGATCGCATCACCGGCGGGGGTGAGTATGTCTTCAGTTGCGACGGAGGCCGGACACCCATCCATAACGCCTTCCTGAACGACATCGCTAAACGCATCTGTGCCGAGATGAAGGACGCTGACGAGCTCGAGAATGGCCCCTTCACCGCCGGCTCGATCCGCGCCACCTGCGAGACGCGCCTGATCGCCAAGCCTTACCGCGTGTCATCTGACGTGCTGGCGCACCTGCTGAGCCATGGCATGGGCACCGTGCAGCGCAAGCACTATCAGCACCACGAGTTCTTCGACGAGAAACTGGAGGCCCTGGAAATGCTCCACCGCATGGTGAAGGGGCAGCCGGAGCCGGGGGCTCAGGTGGTCGAGTTGAGGACGCGGGCATGAGCATTTCACGGGACCACGCGATGATAATTGCCCGCGAAGTGCTTGAACGCAATCTTCGCAAGTACGGCATTACTAAAGCAGATATCCGTAGCGGTAGTTATGACCCACTGGTTAAGGCCAACGCATGGGCAACAGGGGTAGAGATAACGCATGAAAGCGGTGAAAAGTGGACGCCTTCGCCGTGGCGCATGCTGCCGGGGAGTGCCAACCATGCCGCCGCCGCTGAAGCGGAGTCTAATGGCCGATTGAGATATACCGCAAGCGAGGACGGGAAACTCAACCATCTTATAGAAGAAGCCACCCGGCACTGGGTGGCATTTGAAGCGTGCCGTATCGTGTTCCGAAAGCTGGTGGAGCAGGGCGATAGAGTGCCACCCAAACTGGCTGAGGTGGCGATGGGATCAACACCGAAAGAGCGAGGCGGTGCAGCCGGAAAAAAAGACTTGGGGCGCGCCTGCCTAGTTGAGTCTATTGACGAACTTGCTGGCATACTAAAAATACCCCACACCAGTAATGATGAGAAAACGAAAAACGAAAATAATGATGCTTCGAGTTACATGGCTACGGCAGCTGGTGTTAGCGTCTCCACTGCCAAGGGCGCTTGGAAAGAGGCGAAGACTCCTAAAAAAGGGAGGAGGAGTTTTCTTAGAATCTATCGCCCTTAATGCCGTGGGTAAAAGTTCTTATGCAACGTTTCCCACGAATATGCCGGAGGCGTGTCATTGAATAGGTAATACCTTGAACAAGCATGAGGTATTACCCAATGAGCAGCACGGACACCTACCCCGAACCCGCCACATATAAGGGCGGTAGCCTTCCCCCCGAAGCAACTACCGTACTTCCCCGCCTGATGAATCAGCGCGACCTTGCCAACTATCTTGGCAAGTCGACAGCCTGGTGTGAGCGCGCCCGTTGGGCCGGCGAAGGCCCCCGCTTTATCAAACTCGGTCGCCATGTTCGCTATCGTGCCGACGATGTTCTGGCATGGATCGAGGAGCAGGCCCGCACCTCTTCAACTACTGGAGGTGCTAAATGAGAATTCCAATGTACGCAGCGGTCCACGAGGCTGCCAGAAAGACCGGGGTCCTCGCCGAGAAGGAGATTTTGCTTGCGATGAACGGCGGGGGGGTTGCCCATGGCTGATACGCAAAGAAAACCGCCGACGCTTGGGGGAGCGTGGGCGGTTCACAAAGCGTTCTCGGACCAACTCGCTATCGAGGCCAAGCTGGCTGATGCCATTTTAGCACAGACTGGTGCCTCGACCAGTATCGTCGCCGATGGCGAAATTCACCGCCACGATCACCCCGACGGCAAGCGCGGCAACAAGCGTATTTGGTACGTCTGCCATCACGACTTCGCTGTTTGGGGTGATTGGGGTACCGGCGAACAGCACAACGTCTTTGCCAAGGGGCCCATTGACCCCGAGACGGCCGCCAAAGCCCGCATGGAGGCCGAGCGCCGCAAGCGTAATCGCAAGGCCAGGGAAGAGCGCAGAAGGGCCCAGGCCGCCGAGAGTGCCCGGCAGGCTGCCCATCGGTTGCCCTGGGCCGATTCCGGTCACCCGTACTTGGTGAAGAAGAAGATCAAACCCATCGGCCTAAAGCAGCAGGGCACGAAGTTGGTGGCGGCGATGACCGACGGGCGGCGCATCGTCAATTACCAGACCATCGACCCTGATGGCCGCAAGCGCTTCCTGGCTGGCGCGAAGAAGCAGGGCGCCTATTTCGCCATCGGTCACATCGGCGACCGCCTAGTGGTCTGCGAAGGCGTGGCCACGGCGATCAGTATTCACCTGGCGTATGGCTGCGCGGTGGCAGCAGCGATGGACTGCGGGAATCTTAAGCCTGTGGCCTTGAACCTGCGCAATCGCTATCCCGATGTGCCGATCGTGATCATGGCAGACAACGACATTCACCGACCGGATAACCCGGGCGTGACCCACGGCAAGGCCGCAGCGGAAGCAGTAGGCGGCCAGTGCGTATGGCCGGCCCCCAGCCCTGTCCAGCCGGACGCTGCCATCGACTTCAACGACCTGTGGCAGGGAGGCCTTCTTCTATGACGAACTTGCTCCTGGATCCTGCGACCAAGGCCGCGGCGGAGAAGCTGCCAAGTCCCGGCTTCACCATGGTTGGTGACATGCTCTCCAATGTCAGGCCACCGGACTGGCTCATCAAGGGTCATCTAGAGGCCGACAGCCTGGGGCTGATCTATGGCCCTCCCAAGTGCGGGAAATCCTTCCTGGCGATCGACTGGGCCTGCTGTGTGGCCACCGGCACCCCCTGGCACGGCCATCAGGTCAAGCAGGCGACTGTGTTCTACCTGGCCGGCGAAGGTCACAACGGACTGGCGCGCCGTTTCATGGCATGGGGGATCAGCAGAGAGATTGATCTCTCGAAGGCGCCCATAGCCGTCTCTAACTCTGCGCAGCCCTTGACCGATGAGATCGCAACGACCCAAGTGCAGGTCGCAATCGATACCTTGGCCGAGCGCCACGGCCCCCCGGCACTGATCGTCGTCGACACCCTGGCCCGTAACTTCGGCGGTGACGAGAACTCGACGCAGGACATGAACACCTTCGTCCAGCACCTCGACCGGATCCGCCAGCGCTGGAGGGCCACTGTCCTGGTGGTTCATCACACCGGCAAGGACCAGTCCCGGGGTGCCCGTGGTTCTGTCGCCCTCACGGGTGCCATTGATTCGGCATTCAAGGTCGAGCGCGACGAGCTGGGGACTGTGCTCATGGAGGCCACCGAGATGAAAGACTCTGAGCCGCCAGGGCTGCAGGCCTTCAAGCTCGAGGGGGTTCTCCTGCCTCTGAGCGACGAGGAAGGCGGGGAGGTATGGAGCTGCGTCCCCCGGCCATTGGATTCCGCTTATATGCCGCCCAAGAAAGGTGCTGCAGGGAGGGGCAAGAACCAGACCGCCGCCCTTCGTGAGCTGGAACGGCTGTATTCAGATTATGCTGAGCGGCTGGGCGGAGCGGAGCGCCCCCCTTTGGTGGAGATCGCCCATTGGCGCCAAGCCTGTATCGACGCAGGGCTGTTCAAGCCGAACCGGTGGGGTGAGGTGAAGGACAAGCTGGCCGAGCATGGCTCCGTAATTCTCCGGCCGCCTCATGCTCTCCTGCCATGAAAACCCATGTCCGATTCCGAATTCCGAAATACCGATCCGTCCGGTTAAGGAAACCGGAACGGTTCGGAACGGGCTTTTCGGATGTTTCGGAAGAGTTTCGGAACAATTTCGGAATTGGTTTCGGAATGTTTGGTGCTCCTAGAGAAGCTGTCCAGTCGGACAACAAACACCGATGTATGTATATGCACTACCCCCACAACACCCCACCTGCCTGGCTATCAAAGGGATATGTAGTCTCCCTAAAAGACATTCAAGTTACTGTCATATATGAAATATCTTTGAGCGTCATAAAATAGGTACCAGATATGGAGCAAATATCCCCGAGATAGGCACCTATATGGCCAAGCAATCCGCACTACCTAACGACTACTCCCACGACTGGCTTGAGCGACTAGACGGGCGCACCCGACTTGCTCAAGCAGTCCGCCAGCGGTACAGCGCCCTGACCACCGATCTAGGTGGCCACGAGAACCTGAGCTATCAGCGTCGCAGCTTGGCGCGCAGGGCGCTGTGGCAAGAGGCTGTCATCGAGCAGATGGAAGCGGCGCTAGCCCGTGGTGAGGATGTGGACCTAGGTCGTATGACGCAGGCCGTTAACAGCCTTCAAGGGCTGCTTAAGACACTCGGACTAGACAGGAAGGCAAAGGACATTCCCGACCTCCAGACATACTTGGCTAACCGGGGGCAGGCATGAGCGTCAGTATTCGCGACGTTATGACCGACCCGGCATTGTTTGGGGATCAATTCAGCGGTGATAGCTGGGCGCCCTGGACGTCCCTGTTGTGTGGCTTCTACGGCCTGGCGCTGAACCGAGAGGAACGGCGCATCTTCCATAGCATTACACGCCGCTCAAGCAGCCCCAAGGAGGCTTGCGAGGAGCTTTGGCTGGTAGTGGGCCGCCGTGGTGGTAAAAGCCAGTGTGCGGCCCTGCTGGCCGTTTTCATTGCAGCCTTTCACGACTATTCCGACCGCCTTAGCCCTGGTGAAGTGGCGACCTGTGCCGTCCTGGCCGCCGACCGCAAGCAAGCCCGCTCAGTGTTCCGTTACGTTGTCGGCTTGCTGCACAGCAACCCGATGCTTTCAAGCATGATTGTTCGTGAGGACAAGGAAGGCATTGAGCTGAGCAACCGCACGGTTATCGAAGTCGGCACCGCGTCTTTCCGCTCAACCCGTGGCTATAGCTTCTGTGCAGTCATTGCCGATGAGATCGCCTTTTGGCGCAGTGAAGATAGCGCCAACCCCGACCGAGAGATTATCGATGCCATCCGTCCAGGGCTGGCCACTCTCAACGGTAAGTTGATCTGCCTATCATCGCCCTATGCCCGCCGCGGCGAACTGTGGGAGACATACAAGCGCCACTTTGGCCAAGATGGACCGATCCTCGTTGCCCAGGCGCCAACCCGCATCATGAACCCGAGTTTGCCCCAGCGGGTAATCACTCGTGCATACCACCGTGATGAAGCGTCGGCCCGGGCCGAGTATGGGGCCGAGTTCCGCACAGACGTTGAATCCTTCGTCACCCTGGAGGCCCTGGAGTCTGTAACCCGCCCCTCGCCACTGGTCCGCCCCTATGACAGCCGTTATGGATATGTGGCGTTCGTGGATCCTGCAGGTGGCGGCAAGGATGAATACACCATGGCCATCGGCCACCGTGAAGGCGACATACTCTGCATCGACCGCGTAGACGCTGCCCGAGGTGTCCCGGCAGAGATTACAGCGCGGTATTCCGGCGTCCTCAGGGAATACAACGTCAAGCGCATCAACCTGGACAAATATGGCGGATCGTGGCCTGCCGATGAGTTTGGCAAGCATGGCATTACCGCCGAGCATTCCCCAAAGGTTCGGAGCGAACTCTATATCGACTCCCTGCCCGCAATTGCTAGCGAGCGTGTCGAGCTTCCCCCTGATGAACGCATGATTCAGCAGTGGACGACCCTAGAGCGGCGCACTAGCCGCGCTGGGCGCGATTCCGTTGACCATGCGCCCGGTGCCCATGATGACCGTGCAAACGCTGTGGCGGGTCTTATCGCACTACATGGGCAAGTAAAACCCTATGTACCTATCCGCTCCTGGCTTTAACGAGGTAATCCCATGTCCGACATGCTGAAAACACACGGCCTAGACAAGATGCAGAACGAGCGCCTTGAACTGGCTCTACAGAACTCCCTACAGAAGGCCCAGCAAGGCGATTACCAAGCATATCTGCTGGCCACACTGGTTCAGAGCAACGTGCTCTTGGTCGATCGCCTGAAGCAACTGGAGGCCCGCCTCGACAAAATGGAGGGCCGCGGCAATGGCCGGTGAATACCTAGATGAACTCCTCGTGAAGTTGGGCTTGGAAACAGACGCACAGTCTTTCCGGCAGGCCAACAGCCTATTCGCCGGCGTCACCCGCGCCGCCTGGGGCTTCTCTGCTGCAATATCTGCCGGCCTTGGTGGCGCTGCACTGACCACTAGGCTTGCCAAGAGCCGCCACGCCTTCGCCGCCCAGGCCGACGCCCTTGGCCTGTCCGCCGAAGCGGCCGATCGGCTGGGGTTTGCCCTGGAGCAAGCAGGCGGGAGCGCTGACAACGCGCTTAACGTGCTTCAGACAATGCGAGACCTTCGCGACCAAGCGGCCTATGGCGAAGGCGAATTGTTCGGCGCGGGCATGTTCGGCATTGATGTTGACCGCATCATTACCGCTCAGGATGAAATGGCGGCGCTGTTGGAGTTGTCTCGCCAGTTTCAGGGGCTTTCCGATGTGGAGCGTAACCGGGCACTGGATCAACTGGGCATTAGCGGGACCGGCATCCAGAACCTTTTGCGCGGTGGCCCTGACGTGTTCGGGGAACAGCTTGCGCTAGCCGCGGAGCTTCGGACCCTCACTGAAGAGGAAGTTAGGCTTAGTCGTCAGCTAAATCAGAGCATGGGCGAGTTGAGCCGCGCCATGGATGAGCTTAACGACAACCTCGTCACTGGGCTGGGTCCGCATCTGGTCGATGCGATTGATGCGTTTACGGGAATTCTCACCGGGAACATACCCAACGCCCCTCCGGGAGAAGGTGCGTTTGTCCGTGGGGCGGATGGCGGTGCGGATCTCCGCGCAAGGCAGCGTGACACGTCTAGTGTTAGCAACGAAATCTCGGGAATGACCCTTCTCGAGGCCATAGCCCAAGTGGAGTCAGGAGGTCGCCATCGCGATGCTAGCGGGAGGCTGATCACCAGCCCCCTGGGCGCCCAGGGGATGTACCAGATCATCCCCAGCACTGGCCGCGATCCCGGCTACGGGGTGATGCCGCTCCAGAATAACACTCAGGCAGAGCACGAGCGCTTCGCACAGGATTACTTGGGGGCGCTGGCCCGAGAGTTCGAATCGGAAGAGCTGGCAACGATTGCCTATAACGCCGGCCCCGGAACGCTTGAGCGCTGGCTAAGCGAGTCCGACGACTGGCGCGAGTCCGCACGACGCGACCTGCAATCTGATGTTGATCACATGCGGTACGTAGCCAGCCAGGCGCTCGAATATGAATTGAAGGTCGAGGGCGTGATGGGGCGAGAACTTAGGGGCGGCACGATCCACCAGACGAATCACTTCCATATTCAGAGCAACGATCCTGATGCTGTAGGCCGAGAAGTAGATCGCCGTATTTCGCACCTTTCACAGCAGAGTTCACGTGACTTACAAAACGGGGTGGACTGAATGTCACCGATCCTGGATAGGGTATACCATCTAAGTGTTGGGGATAACTCCGAGACGCTGGAGCTAGATGGTTTTGTCGGGGACCCCGCTAGAGTCCAGTTTCGTATTGATCGCGGATATGGAAGTTACGACTCTCACGCCTTGATTACCGTATTTGGCTTGGGCCGGCAGTCCCGCCAAAAAATCTATGAGCGCTATGACAGAGTTCGTTTTACAGCTGGATACAGGGATAGCTGGGGGCAACTGTTTTCTGGAACCATATACAACGTGAGCATCGGCAGAGATGGCCCGGAGACTTTCGTTACCTTGTTCTGTCGAGCGTCAGGGGTGAACTGGGACAATGCCCAGGTGGTGAAAACGTTTGGCGCTGGCACGAACATGCTGGAAGTGGTTACTGAGGTGGCCGAGTCTTTCGGCTTGCCCGTTGAGTTTGTCGGCGACTTCTCCGACCTTCCGACCTTGGCAAGTTCGATGCCTGTACAGCAGTCCGCTAATACCTTCCTCGCCACAGAGGCTAAAAATTTCGGCTTTACTTGGACGATTGACGGGGGGAGGCTGACTATCTTCCGCGATGGTGCCAAGCGGGAAACCATGCACTCCACTAGCGCATTAACTGGCATGGTTGGCACTCCGATAATCACCCAATGGGGGATTGAAGTCACCACAAGGTTAATGAACCAAGTCCAAATTCTTGACCAGATTGAAGTGCGGAACGAGACGGGGCAACTAAACTTCGCCAATCCCAATGCAATCCACCGAGCAGACACTATTGGAGCTGGTATATATCGAATCTCCGGGCTAACTCACGATGGCGATTTATATGGGGACAACTGGTCAACGACGCTCCAAGGTTTAAACCCTAGAACCACCACCACGAGGTAGACATGAACCTAGATCAACTGAAAGACCTTATCGCCCAGCAAGACGAAACCCAGCGCAGAGCCGCAGATGCTGTTCGTCCTGCCTATGAAAAGGCCCGGCAAGCCGCCCATGAGCTGCGCGAGAGCGTGTCCGGCACTGTGGACGAGGATGCCCAGCGTGAACGCCTGCAGGGCATTGTAGTGAGCGCTGCCGGGAAGATCTACGCCAGCAAGTCAGACCTTCAAATGGCTGGCCTTGTGGTGGGCCAACACGCTGCCGCCGTAGCGGATCAACCCGGCCTGGATTCGTCTCTGGCACGGGATGGCAAATGGCTGATTGCTAACGCCATGAGCAATGTCCGTTACCACCGCGCTGAACAGCGTCAGAAGGTGGTGGCCGCGCTGGTGGTGGCCGCCAGCGGCGCCGGGGTGGAAACCGGCCTGATCGAGTTCCCGCAACCGTGGTGGAGCTTCCCCAGCCTACCGAACCTGGAAGCAATGGCCGAGCTGATGGATCCCGAAGCCGTGGCCACCATGCGGGGCGAACAGGAAGAACAAGCCGCCCTGCTGGCCGAGGCCATGCGCCTGGAGGATGCGCTTAAACAGGCGCAGCCCAAGCTGTTCGCGGTAGGCGATAGCGGCACCGCGCTAACTGTCGCCGTTCGCAATCATCGAGGCGGCAGCCTGACCATTATGGGCGTCTCGTTTGAACCCGGTGATAACGAGCTGACTGCCGAGCAATTCTCGAAGGTTCGCGGCAACCGGTATTTCGCTGCACATACTGAGGCCGGGGCTCTGGAAATCATCACAACTAGTGATCTCGTGGAGGAAGTGTAATGACCGACCATAAAGGCAAGTGCTATAGCCAACCGCCTAAAAAGGAAAACGCCTGGAAGGACGATGCCCAAGTGAAAAGAGATGCGGCACGTAATGAGTTTCTAGCCAAGCGGTATGGCACCACTGACAGCATCGAAAATGCTTACGAAGCCGCACAGGAACGCAGCCACTCCGCCGCCATGGGTGGGCGTGTTGTTCGCGATGGAGAGCATGTTGTTGCCAGCATGACAATCATGGATTCCGAGGCCGCATCAGAGGTGGAGCGTGGAGCGCGTGCGTTATCAGCTGTTCACGACGCCCAGGCGCAGCGCCAGGCGGCTCGCCAGGAATGGATCGACCAACGCCAATCCCGCGGCGTGCTTGATGCCGCTTACAAGGCCGCGCAGGAACGTAAGGCCAACGCCTGGGAAGATGGCACTCAACACACGACGGGGGATACCCAAGTGCAAAGGGATGCTGCGTATCAAGAGTTTCTCGCCAAACGGCACGGCACCACTGACAGCAAGGAGGTGAACCGCCCCGGCTTTCTCGGAGACCCGCTGGTTTGAGTCAGGCGGCCTTCCGGGCCTGACTCTGTTGCTGATAATACAGTGCTTCTCGCTCCGCTGGTGGCACGTTGCCGATTGGCTCCAGCAAGCGTCGATGGTTGAACCAGTCGACCCATTCCAGAGTGGCGAACTCCACGGCTTCCAGGTGCCGCCATGGCCCGCATCGACGGATCACTTCGGTCTTGAACAGTCCGATCACCGTCTCTGCCAGCGCGTTATCATAGGAGTCCCCCACGCTACCGACCGAGGGCTCGATACCGGCATCGGTCAGCCGTTCCGTGTAGCGGATCGAGACATATTGCCCCCCTCTATCACTGTGATGGATCAGGGCTCCCTCATGCCGCTGTCGCCGCTCATGAAGCGCCTGCTCAAGCGCATCCAGCACCATGTCGGTCCTCGGCGTACTGGACACCCGCCAGCCGATGATCCGGCGGGCGAACGCATCAATCACGAAAGCGACATAGACAAACCCGCGCCAGGTCGCCACATAGGTGAAATCTGACACCCAGAGGGCGTTGGGCTGACTCGGCTGAAACTGCCGTCGAACCAGGTCCGCCGGACAGGCCTTGTTGGCATCCGGCACGGTCGTCTGCACTCGCTTGCCTCTGACCACGCCACGCAAGCCCATCTCCCGCATCAGGCGGGCCACCGTGCAGCGCGCCACCGAGAGGCCTTCCCGGTGGAGCTGACGCCAGACCTTGCGAACCCCGTAGACACAGAAGTTCTCTTCCCAGACGCGGCGCACCTCGGCACGCAGCCAGCGATCACGCTGCACGCGGGGAGGCGCACTGGAGGGCTGGGCTTCTCGGGTCTTGTGCGCGTAGTACGTCGACGGAGCGATCGGCAGAACACGGCAGATCGGCTCGACCCCGTATGACGCACGGTGATCATCGATGAAGTCGATCATCACTTGTTGCGGCGGTCGAGCTCCGCCTGGGCAAAATAAGCCGAGGCCTTGCGCAGGATCTCGTTGGCGCGCTTCAACTCGCGGTTCTCGCGCTCCAGGGCCTTAATGCGCTCACGTTCGGATGTCGTGGTGCCCTCACGCCGGCCGGCATCACGTTCGGCCTGACGCACCCAGTTACGCAGGCTCTCAGCCGTGCAACCGATCTTGGGGGCAATAGCGCCAATAGCGGCCCACTGGGAGGGGTAATCGGCCTCGTGATCGAAGACCATTCGCACGGCCCGCTGCCGCACCTCGGGGGAATATCGATTTGATGTGCTCATGGCTCCATCCTCTCAAGGTTTGGAGCCTCCGGGAATCCCGGGGCGGTTCAAGGGCAAATAATGGCTAGCGTCTGTGGAGATCACTACGAGTTGACCATGCGTAGTCAGTACCTATTTGATAAGCGTCGGCACCTATTTGAGTCGGCCACTGGCCGCCCAGATCAATCGCCAAAGCACCGCAACAAGCAGGCTGAATCCCTCGCCGTGTCACGTCTCAGGGGGCTCATGAGTCGGGTGCGTGCATGATCGCCGTGCTGCCCTGCCACCAGGCGCTCCCACAGTCGGTGTAATCGTGATGACGCCCTTGCCGGCCGCCAGGGGTCGGGATCGGTTCCCGACCCTTCCATTCCCCCGGCACATGGCTGATGGCCTTGGCACGCATCGGTGGAAGATGTTCGGCCTCATTGGGAAAAAGCCTTGCCGAGCGAGAACCGATGAACTACATTGAATCCCAATAGAGTTCATTAGGGATGAAACATGGCACCCCAGGATCACCAAGTCTCCATACGCCTTTCTACCGAACTGCTGGAGCGGGTGGAGGCATACCGCAAGGAACTGGAGCGCGTGACACGTCAGCCAGTGACCCGCGCCAATGCGCTGAGATCGCTGGTCGATGCGGGCCTGGAGCTTGTTGAGAAGGAAAAGAAGTAGGAAGGATGCCTCGAGGTGCTGCAACACCTCGAGGCAATACACATCGGCAACTACCGAGGAGAAGCCGACATGCAGAACCAAGATACCACAACCGCCAAACTCGTAGAGATCGAAGCCCATAGCCGCCGTGCCTGGGCGCTCACATCCATGCTTATGACCTACATCAATCAGGACACGGACGAGCCGAGCAACGAGGTACTGAGCGAAGCCCTGGCGGAAATCTGGGAACGCCTGGACGCCATCGGCGCCGAGATCCATCGGAAGGCCTCGCAGGGCTGACGCCGACCTAGAAAGCAGAAGCCCCGCTCAATGGCGGGGCTTTCTTGTGTGGGATGGTGCCGGGAGCGGGACTTGAACCCGCACGACCGTGGGTCGAGGCATTTTAAGTGCCTTGTGTCTACCGATTCCACCATCCCGGCAGGGGCTACATAGATGCTACATAAAAAATCGGCGGCATTCTAAGCCGCTGATTATCCAATACTTTATAGCTCGAAAGGCAAGATTTTAAGTCTCTTGCGTCTACCAATTTCGCCATCCGGGCGGGAGGTTCGAGCTGGGGAAATCAAGAAATGGAGGCTGGAGTCGGAATCGAACCGGCGTACACGGAGTTGCAGTCCGCTGCATGACCACTCTGCCATCCAGCCTCACTGAGTCGGGCCAGTTTCAGAAAGTCTTGCCTGGGCAAGTCTGAATCTGGAGCGGGAAACGAGATTCGAACTCGCGACCCTCGCCTTGGCAAGGCGATGCTCTACCACTGAGCTATTCCCGCTTGACTCGAGAGCGAATTATACGGATAACTCCGTGACTGTCAAACGTTTATTGCGACTTTCCTTACATCGAACGACGCAGATGGGGCCAGGCGGCACGCAGGTACTGGGCCATGGACCACAGGGTCAGGGCGGCGGCGGCATAGAGGGTCGCGACCCCCAGCTGGGCCACCGGAGCGCCGGGGACGAAGCCCAGCAACAGCAGCAGGGCGACCATCTGCAGGGTGGTCTTGACCTTGCCGATCCAGGAGACCGCCACCAGGCCGCGTTTGCCCATTTCGGCCATCCACTCGCGCAGCGCCGAGATAACGATCTCGCGGCCGATGATCACCAGTGCCGGCAGGGTCAGCCAGAGGCTCTCGTAGCGTTCGATCAGCAGGGCCAGGGCCACCGCCACCATCAGCTTGTCGGCCACCGGGTCGAGGAAGGCCCCGAAGGGGGTGGCCTGATCCCAGCGCCGGGCCAGATAGCCATCCAGCCAGTCGGTGATGGAAGCCAGGGCGAACAATGCCGCCGCCAGGGGCAGGCTCCAGCCATAGGGCAGGTAAAAGATGACCACCAGCAGGGGAATAAACGCGATGCGGGCCAGGGTGAGTAGGTTGGGGATATTCATCGTCGAGTCGCGTGTCCTTGCCTGAGGAGTCAAAAGGGCCATTCTACCCGCGGGCGTGGGGATCATCCATGTGCCTGGGAGCATTGTCAGCCATGCAGTGCCTGATAGAGGATCTCGGCGAGGCCGGCACTGATGCCGGGAACCCTCGCCAGTTCCTCGCGGCTGGCCTGGCGGACCCCCTGCAGGCCGCCGAAGAAGCGCAGCAACTCCCGGCGGCGCTTGGGACCGATGCCGGGAACCTCCTGTAGTGTCGAGGTGCGGCGTGCCTTGTCGCGTTTGGCGCGGTGGCCGGCGATGGCGTAGCGATGGGACTCGTCGCGGATATGCTGGATCAGGTGCAGGGCCGGGGAATCCGCCTCCAGGGCCAGGGGCCTGTCGGCCCCTTCGAGGAAGAGGGTCTCGAGTCCCGCCTTGCGGGTGCTGCCCTTGGCGACCCCCAGCAGGCGGATGTCGCCTAGGCCGAATTCCTCCAGCACCTCGCGGGCCATGCGCAGCTGGCCCTTGCCACCATCCACCACCAGCAGGTCGGGGCGCTTGCCCTCGCCTTCGGCCAGGCGCTTGAAGCGTCGGCTCAGGGCCTGGTGCATGGCGCCATAGTCATCCCCCGGGGCGATACCCTCGATGGCGAAGCGCCGATAGTCGGAGTTCAGCGGGCCCTCGGGGCCGAAGGCCACGCAGGAGGCGATGGTGGCCTCGCCCTGACTATGGCTGATATCGAAGCACTCCAGGCGGGTCGGCGGGGACTCCAGGCCCAGGGCCTGGCGCAGGGCCTCGAAGCGCCTGGCCAGCTGCGTCTGGTTGGCCAGTTGAGTGCCCAGGTGCTGCTCGGCATTGGTCTGGGCCAGCCCCAGCCACTGGGCGCGGTGGCCGCGCACCTGATGGGTCAGGCGCACCCGGCGCCCGGCCTGCTGGCTCAAGGCAGCCTGGATCAGGTCGGCATCCGGCAGGGCGAGGCCGGTGATCACCTCCTCGGGGACCTCCCGGGCGGAGCCCAGGTAGTATTGGCTGACCAGCTCGCCGAGCAATGCCTCCGGTGCCAGGTCGAGGCCATTGACGGGGGTGTGGTGATTGACCCCCAGCATGCGCCCCTGACGCACCGTGAGCACCGCCACGCAGAGGCCGCCGGGGCGCTCCGCCAGGGCGAAGAGGTCGGCGTCGCCGCCGCCGGTATCCACATACTGGCGCGCTTGCAGGCGGCGCAGTTGCTGGATCTGGTCGCGCAGTCGCGCCGCTTCCTCGAAGGCCAGCGCCTGGCTGGCCGCTTCCATGGCCTGGGTCAGCTCGTCGGTGACCTGATCGCTCTTGCCGGAGAGGCACAGCACCGCATGTTCCAGGTCGCGGCGATAGGCGTCCTCGTCGATCAGTCCCACGCAGGGCGCGCTGCAGCGCTGGATCTGGTACTGCAGGCAGGGTCGTGAGCGATGGGCGAAGACGCTGTCCTCGCAGTTGCGGATGCGGAAGATCTTCTGCATCAGCGACAGGCTCTCGCGCACCGCGCCGCTGCTGGGGTAGGGGCCCAGGTAGCGGCCATCGTCGCGGCGCCGCCGGGCACGCTTGTACTCCAGGGCGGGATAGGGGTGGTGATCGCTGACGAAGACGAAGGGGTAGGACTTGTCGTCCCGCAACAGGATGTTATAGGGCGGGCGCAGTTCCTTGATCAGGGTCTGCTCCAGCAGCAGCGCCTCGGTCTCGCTATGGGTCAGGGTGACCTGGATATCGGCGATGCGCGTCACCAGGGCCTGGGTCTTGGCGTTGAGGGTGCCGCGGAAGTAGCTGGCCAGCCGCGCCCGCAGGCGCTTGGCCTTGCCTACATAGAGGGTGTCGCCGGCGTCGTCATACATGCGGTAGACGCCGGGGCCCTGGCCGATGGTCTTGAGGAAGTGCTTGGAATCGAAACTCATGGAAGCCGTGCCGCTAAGTCCTGGCCCAGCATAACAGAGTTGGGGGGCGGGCAGCGCCCCCGCCTAGAGCTCGTTGGACTGGTAGCCTTCCACCAGGCCGTAGCGCAGCCCCATATGGGTCAGTTCCACGTCGGAGTGGACGCCGAGCTTCTCGAAGATCCGGTAGCGGTAGGTGTTGACCGTCTTGGGGCTGAGGAAGAGGCGATCGGAAATATCGCTGACCTTGTGGCAGTTGACGATCATCATCGCTACCTGCAGCTCGCGCTGGGAGAGCTGGTCGAAGGGGTTGTCCTGAATGCTGATACGCGACAGGGCCAGGCGCTGGGCCATTTCCGGGCTGATATAACGCTGGCCGGCGAAGACGCTGCGGATGGCGTTGACCATCTCCGGCAGCTCGGTGCCCTTGGAGATAAAGCCGCTGGCACCGGCGTCCAGCAGGCGCTGGGCGAAGGCGTCCTCGAGATAGGCGGTGAGCACCAGGACCCGAATATCGCTCATGCCCTTGATGATCTTGCGGGTGGCCTCCAGGCCGCCGATCCCCGGCATACGAATATCCATCAGCACGATATCGGGACGGTGTTGGCGTGCCAGGGCGATGGCCTCCTCGCCGTCGGCGGCTTCTGCCACCACCGTGATGCCCTCTTCGGCATCCAGCATCCGGGCGATGCTGGTGCGCACCAAGTGATGATCATCTGCGACAATGACCCTGATCAAAGCGATACCCCGATAGGCAGTTGAATCGTCTCGATGACGGGGCCTGTGGCGCCTCGTCCATGAGTGACCTAGCTTAGCTTCATTTAGGGGCGCTATCTAGCGGGGGGTGACCCCAAGATCAGCGAATGACGATTAATTACGACTGAGGGGTTGACGGTTTCGGGAGGGGGGCGTAATATTCGCCTCGTCGCTGAGGGAGACGCCAGCAGCGACAGCCCGAATGACGCTACAGACATTCCGTGTGGGGCCTTAGCTCAGCTGGGAGAGCGCAACACTGGCAGTGTTGAGGTCAGCGGTTCGATCCCGCTAGGCTCCACCAACCGAATCGAGAAGAAGCCACCGCCCAGTGCGGTGGCTTCTTCGTTGTTTTCCAGTCAGTTGTCCCAACAAAAGAGGTCGGCCCCAGATGGGGCCGGCCTCTTTCTATTATGCGGGAGGGGAGAGCGCCTAGCCTTCCACCCTGCCCAGCAGCAGGAACTCCAGCAACGCCTTCTGGGCGTGCAGGCGGTTGCCGGCCTCCTGCCAGACCACGGCGCGGGGGTCGTCGAGCAGGGTCTCGCTGATCTCCTCGCCGCGGTGGGCGGGCAGGCAGTGCAGGAAGAGGACGTCCGGCTTGGCCAGGTCGAGGAGTGCCTCGGTGACCTGGAGGTCGGCGAAGTCCCGTTCGCGCCTGGCCTGCTCCTCCTCCTGGCCCATGGAGGCCCACACGTCGGTGGTCACCAGGTCGGCTTCGGCCACCGCCTGGCGAGGATCGCGCACCAGGCCGACCCGGTCGCCGGCGGCCTCGAGGATATCCTGGCGCGGCTCATAGCCCTCGGGGCAGCAGATGCGCAGTTGGAAGTCGAACTGACGGGCGGCGTTGATCCAGGAGTGGCACATATTATTGCCGTCACCGATCCACACCGCGGTCTTGCCGCGCACGCTGCCGCGCAGCTCGGTCCAGGTCATCACATCGGCGAGCAGCTGGCAGGGGTGGTAGTCGTCGGTGAGGGCATTGATCACCGGCACGCTGCTGGCGGCGGCAAACTCCTCGAGACCCTGGTGGGAGAAGGTGCGGATCATTACCGCGTCGACCATCTCGGAGAGCACCCGGGCGGTATCGCCGATGGGCTCGCCACGACCCAGTTGGGTGTCGCGGGGCGAGAGGAAGAGGGCATGGCCACCGAATTGCGCCATGGCGGTCTCGAAGGAGACCCGGGTGCGGGTCGAGGACTTCTCGAAGATCATCGCCAGGGTGCGGTTGGCGAAGGGCGTATAGGTGGGGCCCTGGGTCTTGAGGCCGGTCTTGATGGAGATGGCCCGACGAATCAGGTAGGTGAGCTCCTCGGGGCTCAGATCCAGCAGGGTCAGGAAATGGCGTGTCGCCATGGTGTCTCTCCGCGTAAAACGACCATCCTAGCTAGCCGGGCGGTGCGGCGCAACGCGTGGGGGCAGGGCTGTCGCAGTGAGTACACTTTCTGATCGGCGGGCCGGGGTTACCCTGGGGGCGGGCCGTCGCGGGGCGCTGTGAACCCCTCAGTCAGTCCAACTGGGAGGGGCCGGGTGGGGCGGGTGTCGCCCCGGGGCTGTTTTCGCCGCCGGGGATCAGTAGAATGGTTGCCAAGCTCACAGTCACCGTCGAGAAGGAATCCCCATGAGCACCACCATCGACAACATCAAGCAGCAGATCGGCGAAAACCCCATCCTGATTTACATGAAGGGCTCTCCCCAGCTGCCCCAGTGCGGTTTCTCCGCCCAGGCGGTACAGGCGCTGATGTCCTGCGGCGAGCGCTTCGCCTTCGTCAATATCCTCGACAACCCGGATATCCGCACCGAGCTGCCCAAGTACGCCAACTGGCCCACCTTTCCCCAGTTGTGGGTGGACGGCGAGCTGGTCGGCGGCTGCGATATCATCGTCGAGATGTACCAGAACGGCGAGCTGGAGACCCTGATCAAGCAGACCGCCGCCAAGCACAATCAGGCGTCGTCTGACGCGTAACGCCTTAAGCTTGAAGCCGGAAAAACCATCGCCCCCATGGCCTTGCCATGGGGGCGATTTGCCTTGTCAGGCTGTTATCCGGCTTGCCCTAGACCTCTTCCAGGCCCTGCTCCCGCTGGGCCAGGTTCCAGCCCCCCAGGTCCTTGAAGCGGTTGACGATGGCGCAGAACAGCTCGGCAGTACGCTCGGTGTCGTAGCGGGCCGAGTGGGCCTCGGTATTGTCGAAGGCGATGCCGGCGGCGCGGCAGGCGCGGGCCAGTACCGTCTGGCCATAGACTAGGCCGGAGAGGCTGGCGGTATCGAAGCTGGAGAAGGGGTGGAAGGGGTTGCGCTTGATGCCGCAACGGTTGACGGCGGCATTCAGGAAGCCGTGATCGAAGGCGGCGTTATGACCCACCAGGATGGCGCGGGTACAGCCATTGGCCTTGACCGCCTTGCGCACCGGGCGAAAGATCTCCCCCAGGGCTTCCGCCTCGCCGAGGGCGACCTGCTGGCGCAGGGGGTCGTCGAGTTTGATGCCGGTGAAGTCGAGGGCCGACTGCTCCACATTGGCACCCTCGAAGGGGCTCACATGGAAGGCGTAGGTGGCATCCGGTATCAGGTTGCCTTCCGGATCCATGCTCAGGGTCACGGCGGCGATCTCGAGGATGGCGTCGCGTTCGGCATTGAAGCCGCCGGTCTCCATGTCCACCACCACCGGCAGAAAACTTCGAAAGCGCTGCGCCATCATTTCGCGGGCGATTGCCTCGCTCATGCCCCTCTCCCTTCCCGATTCATGATCATCCCTGGCGATGGACCGCCCGGGTGGGGCGGATTCTAGCATCTTTGCCCCCGCCTGGCGCCAGGCGGCGGTATTCGACGCCGACCAAGGGCGCTATACTGAGGCGCTCGAAACCCCAGGCTGTGGCAGGCTTTCCCGCCGCAGCGTCTTGCATGAGTCGATTCACCAAGGAGCCCCGAATGTCCGATGTCAAGAAGGTCGTTCTCGCCTACTCCGGCGGCCTGGACACGTCCGTTATCGTCAAGTGGTTGCAGGAGACCTACAACTGCGAAGTGGTGACCTTCACCGCCGATATCGGTCAGGGGGAAGAGGTCGAGCCGGCCCGCGCCAAGGCCCAGGCCCTGGGCGTCAAGGAGATCTACATCGAGGACCTGCGCGAGGAGTTCGTGCGCGACTACGTCTATCCGATGTTCCGGGCCAACACCATCTATGAGGGCGAGTACCTGCTGGGTACCTCCATCGCCCGCCCGCTGATCGCCAAGCGGCTGATCGAGATCGCCAACGAGACCGGCGCCGACGCCATCTCCCACGGCGCCACCGGCAAGGGCAACGACCAGGTGCGCTTCGAGCTGGGCGCCTACGCCCTCAAGCCCGGCGTCAAGGTGATCGCCCCCTGGCGGGAGTGGGACCTCAACTCCCGCGAGAAGCTGATGGCCTACTGCGACGAGCACAGCATCCCGGTGGACTTCTCCTCCAAGAAGAAGAAATCCCCCTACTCCATGGACGCCAACCTGCTGCATATCTCCTACGAGGGCGGCATCCTCGAGGATCCCTGGGCCGAGGCCGAGGAGGACATGTGGCGCTGGAGCGTCTCCCCGGAGGCCGCCCCGGACCAGCCCACCTATATCGAGCTGACCTATGAGAAGGGCGATATCGTCGCCATCGATGGTCAGGCCATGAAGCCCCACGAGGTGCTCGAGGCCCTCAACAAGCTGGGCGGCGCCAACGGCATTGGTCGCCTGGATATCGTCGAGAACCGCTATGTGGGCATGAAGTCCCGTGGCTGCTACGAGACCCCGGGGGGCACCATCATGCTCAAGGCGCACCGCGCCATCGAGTCCCTGACCCTGGACCGCGAGGCGGCCCATCTCAAGGACGAGCTGATGCCGAAATATGCCAAGGTGATCTACAACGGCTACTGGTGGAGCCCGGAGCGCAAGATGCTGCAGGCCGCCATCGATGCCACCCAGGAGAACGTCTCCGGCGTGGTGCGCATCAAGCTCTACAAGGGCAGCGCCACCGTGGTGGGCCGTCAGTCCGCCGAGTCTCTGTTCGACGAGTCCATCGCCACCTTCGAGGACGATGCCGGCGCCTACGACCAGAAGGATGCCGAGGGCTTTATCAAGCTTAACGCCCTGCGGCTGCGGATTGCCGCGGGCAAGGGCCGTAAGCAGGACTAAGGAAACGCTGATTTATTACTGCGCTCGATATCTTGGCCGCCGGCGGTGCTCGAAATCCTCACCTAGTACCGCATAGGCTCCGGTTTCTGTGCTCCGGCAGCGGCCAATCTCTCTTCGCTCGCAACATAAATCAGCCGTTTCCTGGAAAGACTTGAGACTCAGCGACGTCGGCCCCGGTCGGCGTCGCTGTCGTTGAGGCGTCGATAAGGAGGACACCATGTTCAAGAAGCTGTTATCCGGCCTCTTCGGCCAGGGAGAGGCCAAGGCGGCCCCCGAGGCCGCGCCGGTGGAATACCGGGGCTATCGGATTATCCCCGACTGCCAGGAGCAGGGTGGCCAGTACCGGGTCAGCGGCTGGATCCGCTTGCCGGTGGACGGTGGTGAGACCAAGGCGCACCGCTTCGAGCGCTCCGACGTGGTACCCGGCCGGGAGGCCTGCGAGCAGTTGATGATCAGCAAGGCGCAGCGCTTTATCGACGATATCGGCGAGGCGATGTTCGAGCCCCGTTGAGGGTCGGGCCCACTAAGGCCGCAGGCCGTCCATCGACGATATCGGCGAGGCGATGTTCGAGCCCCGTTGAGTGTCGGGCCCACTAAGGCCGCAGGCCGTCCATCGACGATATCGGCGAGGCGATGTTCGAGCCCCGTTGAGGGTCGGGCCCACTAAGGCCGCAGGCCGTCCATCGACGATATCGGCGAGGCGATGTTCGAGCCCCGTTGAGGGTCGGGCCCACTAAGGCCGCAGGCCGTCCATCGACGATATCGGCGAGGCGATAATCCGAGCCCCGCTGATGGCCATGATCCGCTGACTTGGCCTTTGGCCCAACAGGCAAGGATGCCACCAGGCGCTACACTGCGGGCAGTCCCGACGAGGAGTGCCCATGCGCCTGCTGCAACGTCCTTCCCCCTGGCGGTCCCTCTTCGCCGGGGCCTTTCCCCCCGATCCCTCATGCTGGCCCGAGTCGCTGGCGCCCCTGAGCGATGCCCTGACGGCGCTGGGGCCCGAGCCGGGCCTGGCCGAGGCCAAGGCCTGGCAGCCCACCCTGGTGGAGGCCCTGGTGCGCCTGGAGCTGCCGGCGTCGCGTATCGCCGAGCTGCTCAGCGACCATAACGACTGGCTCTATCGCCGCGCCATCGACGACGCCCTGACCGAGATGCGAGCCCAGGGCTGGGGCGCGCCGCCGGTCGCCTTCTGCGTGCTGACCCTGGGCTCCGGGGCTCGCCACGAGAGCCTGCTGGGGCCGGATCAGGACAATGCCATGATCCTCGACGCCTACCCGGACGCTCGCCACACCGAGATCGACGGCTATTTTCAGCAACTGGGAGAGCGCTTTACCGCGCGTCTGGACGGGGCGGGGATTCCGCTTTGCCGTGGCCAGGTGATGGCGCGCTGGCCCCTGTGGCGCAAGCGCCTGGAGGAGTGGGGCAAGCAACTGGAGATCTGGACCGCCGAGCGGCGGGTCAAGCGGGTGCAGCAGGCCACCATCCTGCTCGATTTCTTTCCGGTGCATGGCGAGGCGCGCCTGGCCGAGGCGCTGCGCGACAAGGCCCTCGCCCTGGTGCCCCGGGCGGCGCTCTTCCTCGACGAGATGGCCGAGCTGCTGGAGGAGGCGCCGCCGCTGCTGGAACGCTTCGGGCGCCTGGTGGTGGATAACGAGGCGCCCCACGAGCGGGCCTTCGACCTCAAGCGCCGCGGCCTGCTGCCGCTGGTCAATGCCACCCGCCTGCTGGCCTGGTGTCATGGCTGTCGCAGCGTCGATACCCGCGGGCGCCTGGCGGAGCTGGTGGGGCGCGAGGGGCTGGAGGCGGCCAGGGCCCAGGCCCTGCAGGCGGTCCTGGGGCGCTGTCAGGCGCTGCTGCTGCGCGCCCAGCGGGAGAGCCTGGCCCAGGGGCGTGCCGCGGATGGTTGGATCGATATGGCGCGCCTGGACGAGGCGGAGCGGCTGCTGCTGCGCCATGACCTGGGGCGGGTGCGCGAGCTGATCAAGTTGGCCAAGGCCGCCGCCCGGAAGGAGCGGCGACACGGGACCTGAGGGAGTGGCCCCTAAAGGGCTACCGGCAGGGTCGGGCTTAATCGTCGAGGGCCTCGGGCAGCTCCATGATCAGGCAGGCACCGCCTAGGGTGGGGGCGGGCTCTACCCAGAGGCGGCCGCCCAGGTGGGCGACGATGCCGCGGCTGATGGGTAGCCCCAGGCCGCTGCCCTTGGGCCGGTGGCGCCGCTTGCCGCCCTGCTGCTGCTTGATCTGGTGAAATTTCTCGAAGACCCGCTCGCGCTCGGCCTCGGCGATACCGGGCCCATTGTCCTCGACGGCGAGGCGATAGTGCGTCTTGTGGCGGCTCAGGGTGAGGCGCACCCGGGGCCGCTCATCATCGGCGAACTTGCCGGCGTTATCGAGCAGGTTGATGATCACCTGGGCCAGGCGGTCCGGGTCGCCCATCACCCAGGCCTCCCCGGGCTCGATGGCCGACTCCAGGGTCACGCCGCGCTCCGCCTGCAGCCGTTCCACCGCCGCCAGGCCGTGGCGGGCCAGGGCGGCCAGGTCGAGGCGCTGGGGGTTGAGGGTCAGGCGCCCGCTTTCCAGCCGGGCCAGGTCGAGGATCTCCTCGATCAGTCGAGAGAGACGTTGACTCTCCTGCACCACCACCTCGAGGAACTGCTCGCGCTTGGCGTCGGGGAGGTCCTTGCCGTCGCGCAGGATCTCGGCGAAGGCGCGAATCGAGGTCAGCGGCGTTCTCAGCTCGTGGCTGACCATGGCCACGAACTCGTCCTTGAGGCGGTCGAGTTCCCGCAGCCGCTCATTGGCACCGCGAAGTTCCTCGCCGATGCGCGCCAGCTCCTCCGATTTCTGCTTGAGGCGACGGTTGTACTCCAGGGTCTGGGAGGTGGTGTCGAGGATCCTCAGCACCGCCTCCAGGTCCAGGGCCTCCCCACGCACCACCGAATTGATCAGCACCCGCGCCGAGGCGCTGCCCAGGGCCCCGGCCAGGGCCCGTTCGGTGCGCGCGATCAGTGCCGGCGGGGCCGGCCGGTCGTCGTCCCCCCCCTCCAGCACCCGGGTGGCCGCCTTGGCGCCCAGGTAGCGGGTCAGCAGGTCGCGCAGCTCGCCGCGACTGGTCTGGCCTTGCCACAGGCTGGTGGGCATGGCATCGCGGCGCAGCGCCCCGGTGAAGAGTGCCGCCTGGGTCTGCTCCAGGCGACTCTGGCGGCCGAACAGGGAGAGGCCCACCAGGGCGGTCAGGTTGAGCCCCAGGCTCCAGAACAGCGAGTGGGTATAGATATCCCAGCCCTCCAGGCCGAGCAGGGCATAGGGGCGTAGCCAGTCGAGGCCCCAGGGGCCTTGCTCGATAAGGCTCAGCGGTAGCCAGCCGGACTGGGCGAAGCCCGGCAGCAGCAGGGTATAGGCCCAGACCATTGCCCCCAGCACCAGGCCGGTGATCGCGCCCCGACGATTGGCGCCCCGCCAGTAGAGCCCCAATAGTAGGGCGGGGGCGAACTGGGCGGCGGCGGCGAAGGAGACCAGGCCGATGGTCACCAGGCTGTAGGCATCGCCGAGCAGGGCATGGTAGAGGTAACCCAGCAGCAGGATCAGCAGGATGGCCACCCGGCGGATGCCCAGCAGCCAGCCGCGCAGCTCGCCACGGCTTTCCAGGCGCCATCGAGGGGAGCGCAGCAGCAGGGGCATGATCAATTGGTTGCTGACCATGGTGGAGAGGGCAATGGTCTCGACGATCACCATGCCGGTGGCGGCGGAGAGCCCGCCGATAAAGACCAGTAGCGGCAGCGCCTCGAGACCGGCGGAGAGCGGCAGGGTCAGCACGAAGCTGTCCGGATCACTGCCCCCCAGCAGCAGCATGCCGGCTAGGGCGATGGGGATCACGAAGAGGTTGATGGCCAGCAGGTAGAGGGGAAAGAGCCAGCTGGCGCGGATCAGGTGACGCTCGTCCACGTTTTCCACCACCAGCACCTGGAACTGGCGGGGCAGGGTCAGGAAGGCCAGGAAGGCCAGCAGCAGCAGGCCGCTCCAGCCGAGGGCACCGCCATCCACCGCCGACAGGTCCAGGGCCTGGCGCAACTGGGGATCGGCGCCGGCCCGGGCGAAGAGGTCACCCACGCCGTTGAAGAGCACGAAGACCGTAAACACGCCCACCGAGATAAAGGCCACCAGCTTGACCAGGGACTCGAAGGCGATGGCCGCCACCATGCCTTCGTGGCGCTCGCTGGCATCCAGGTGGCGAGTGCCGAAGAGAATGATAAAGACCGCCAGCACCAGGGCCACCCAGAAGGACTTGTCGACCCAGAAACGCTCCTCGGCCAGTTGCAGCTCGATGGGGGCGGGATAGCTTACCAGCACCGCATGGCTCAGGGTGATCGCCTTGAGCTGCAGGGCGATATAGGGGGTGATGCCCACCAGGGCGACCAGCGCCACCAGGGCGCCGAGCACGCGACTCTTGCCATAGCGGGCGCTGATGAAGTCGGCGATGGAGGTGAGTCGCTGGTCCGAGGCGACACGCACCATCTTGCGCAGGATAAAGGGCGCCGAGAGCATCGCCAGGGTGGGCCCCAGGTAGATCAGCAGGAAGCTGGCGCCCTGGGTAGTGGCCCGGCCGACGCTGCCATAGAAGGTCCAGGCGGTGCAGTAGACGGCGATGGAGAGGGCATAGACGGTGGGTGAGCCGATCACCGAGCGGCCCTGGCTGGCGCGCCGGTCGCCCCAAGCGGCGATCAGAAACAGCAGCGCCAGGTAGCCGAAAGCGGCAGCGAGGATAACCGCTTCGCTACGCATGCCGGCCCCCTTCCCGGGGGGCGATCACGCCTGTTGCTGGCCGGCGCAGGCTCATTCCCTGTCTCCCTCCCGGGCGCCGCGCTCCAGCAGCCAGGCGGCCAGGCCGATCACCAGGCCCCACGCCAGCAGCAGATAGAGGGGCAGGGCGGAGAGTCCGCCGGCCAGGGGGCGGTCGGCGATGATCACCAGCGGCGGCGAGAAGAGCGCCAGGGCCAGCAGCAGCAGGGCCAGTAGCCGCTCCAGGTGGCGGGGGCGCTTATCGGGCTCACGCATTGGCGTCCCCCTGGCCCAGGGAGGAGAGGGGGCGGTGGGGGATCATGCGCTGGCGTCCTCCCTGTCGAAGGCGCTGGTTTGCAGGCGTAACAGCTGATCCAGGCGCTCGATCCCGCGGGCCTCCAGACGCGGCAACAGGTGCAGCCAGAGCTCGGCGGTCAGGCGCGCATCGCCCAGCGCCGTGTGCCGTGCCTCGGGGGGGATGGTCAGGTCGTAGCGCGCCGCCAGGCTGTCCAGGTCATGGCCATCCAGCCCCGGGTCCAGGGCCCGGGAGAGCAGCAGGGTATCGAGTATCGGCATGCTCAGGCAGCAGGGGCTCCCGGTGGGCTGCAGGGCCAGCAGATCGAAGGCGGCGTTATGGGCCAGCAGCACCGCATCGCCCACATAGTCGCGAAAGCGCGGCAGCACCTGGGCCAGGGGTGGGGCGCCGACCACGTCCTGGTCGCGCAGGCCGTGAATGGCGGTACTCTCCGGGGGAATGGGGCGCTGGGGGTCGATGCGCACATCGAAGGTGTCGTCGGCCAGCAGGCGGCCGTTGACGATGCGACAGGCGCCCAGGCTAATCACCTTGTCGCCCTGGCGCAGGGCCAGGCCGGTGGTCTCGGTATCGAAGGCCACCACCTCCAGGGCGGACAGCGGGCGGGCCGCCAGGGCCTCATCCGGTGGCGGCAGCTCGGCGATGCCGAAGTCGTGGAATTCGGGGCGCGGGGGGACCCGGGGGCGGGGCGCGCCGACCCGCTCCGCCGCCGGCAATGGCAAGCGCAACCGGGCGTGCTGACCATCCTCGTCGGCCAGGCTCCATAGCTCGCTGGCATGCTGGCGCAGCAGGCTTTGCAGGCTGGGGGCCAGGGGCAGCTGCGCCAGCCGGCGCGACTGCCACTGGGCCAGCCGCCCCTGGGAGAGTGGGGGGCCGATCCAGATCAGGTCCAGGTAGATCCGCTTGTTGCCCAGGCAGGCTTCGACCTCCAGGCAGGTCTGGCTGGTCGTGGCGGCGAGCTCTTCCACCAGGGCTTCGAGCAACCCCAGTAGCGCCGGGGCATCGGCCTTGATCCAGGCGGGGATGCCGATGGGGCGGATCGCCAGGCCACGCTCGGTGAGGCGCTCGTTGAGGGCCTCGAAGAGATCATTGGACCAGGTGGGCAGCAGACGCTCGCCCTGCTGCTGGAGGCTTTCGGTGAGCTCCCCGAGGCCGTGGATCAGTTCCCCTAGGCGCTCGCTCTCCTCTTGGACGGCCTGGGTCAGGCGATGGCGCAGGGCCTCGTCCCGCCCCTCCAGTTGGCCCAGGGCCTCGGCGGCACTGCCCAGGTTAGCGCCATGGCCGCGCAGGCGTGGCAGCAGCTCTGCCAGGCCGGCCCGGGGCCCCAGCTCGCTGTGCCAGGCGGCGGTGGCGTCCTCCAGAGTGATCAGGGTCTCCTCATGCTGGCTGGGCACCCGGCGCAGCATGGCGCGCAGCCAATGCTCGCCCAGGGGCACCAGTAGCTCCCGAGGCGTGCCGTCATCGGGCAGCCGGGCCAGGCTATCGCGCAGGCTGGCCTGGGGCAGCAGCCCCTCCAGGCGCTTGCCCAGGCCCAGCCCCGGATGGTCGGCGAAGAGCGTCTCGGCGGCCTGATTGAAGAGCAGTAGGCGGTGGTGGCGATCGCACAGCAGCAGGGGCGTCTCCAGGAGCTGCAGCAGGGACTCCAGCTCCTGGCGAATCCGCGCGGCACTGCGGGCGCCCTCGGCATGGGCGGTGGCCAGGCGTTCGCGGTCGCCTCGCCAGCCCTGCCGTAACCGTCTGAGATCCGGGGCCAGGCCGGCCAGCCAGCCCTCGGGAGGGTAGTCGTCACGGGCATCGGGGTTGGCGGCCAGGCGTGCCACCAGTACCTGGAGGTGGCGCAGCGGGCGCAGCAGGCGCCGCTCCAGCAGGGCGCCCAGGGTGAACAGCAGCACCCCGCTGGCCAGGCTGGCCGCCCAGAGGGCGAGGCGTTCCAGGCCCTGGGGCATCAGGCGGGCATCGAGCCAGAGGGCGATGACCAGGCCGGCGAAGAAGCTCAGACCACTGAGCAGCAGCCAGGCACCGACCAGGCGTTGGCGTCTGGGTAGCCCCATCAGCGGGCCTCGTCGAGCAGCGCCTTGACCTTCTCCACCAGGGCCTGGGTCGAGAAGGGCTTGGTGATGTAATCATCCGCCCCCAGTGCCAGGCCCTTCTCCCGTTCCACTTCGCGGCCATGGGCGGTGAGCATGATGATCGGCAGCTTGGCGCCCCGGGGCATCTGGCGCAGCCGCTCGAGGACCTCGAAGCCGCTGAGATCGGGCAGGCTGATATCCAGCAGCACCAGGTCGGGAAGGTCCTCGGCGACCCGGGCCAGGGCGCCTTCGCCATCCTCGGCGGTCGTGACCTCGAAGCCCGCCTGCTGCATCAGGAACTCCAGAGACAGGACGATATTGGGCTCGTCATCCACCACCAGCACCTTGGGCATCGGCCCCTCCTCGTCGATTGTCGTTGTTGAGTGCAGTCTAGTGGCGCGGCGGCGGACGTTGAAAGGCGACCTTGGCAGAATGGCGCGGCGAGGAAGGAGAAAGCGCTTGGCGATCAGCCGTGGCCGTTATCGGGGTGCCCGAAGCCCAGCCCGTCCCGGCGGGGGCGCAGCCAATACCAGGCCAGCAGGATCACCAGCAGCGGCAGCAGCCAGTCGGGTACCCGGGTTAGCCAACCGAGCCCCTGATACAGGAAGAAGGCCACCAGGCCGGCGGCGATCCCTCCCAGGGGGTGCACCCAGGCCGCCGGGCGGGGGGCGTTGCGACGCAGGGACAGGCGCAGCAGCATGCCGATAAAGAGGCCGAAGGCCGCGGCCATGGCCAGGGTTGACCAGAAAGCATTCATAGCACCTCCCACGGAGTTCATCCGCCCCGCAAAACGCTTCGACTTTGGGCGAAATACGACCGATTTTTCCTTGGTTATGATGGATTTATTGGTAGCTGGCTACCAATCTTAGCGAGTGGCAATATAACGCATGCCAGCCAAGGCTCGCCGAATCGGCGAGCGACCAAGAAAAAAGAACGCCTTACCAAGGAGCCTATCACATGAGCGCAATCGTGCTGCTGGTCCTGGGGTTGGGGGCGATGGCGGCGGGGTACTTCCTCTACGCCAGGTTTATCGCCGAGCGGATCTACCGCCTCGACCCCGATTACAAGACGCCCGCCCATGAGTACGAGGATGGAGTGGACTATGTGCCCACCAATCGTTTCGTGCTGTGGGGGCACCACTTCACCTCGGTGGCCGGGGCCGCCCCTATCGTGGGACCCGCCATCGCGGTGATCTGGGGCTGGTTGCCCGCCTTCCTGTGGGTGGTGCTGGGGACCATCTTCTTCGCCGGGGTGCATGACACCGGGGCCATCTGGGCCAGCGTGCGCAACAAGGCCAAGTCGGTGGGCGCCCTGACCGGCGACGTGGTGGGCAAGCGGGCTCGCAGCATTTTCATGATCGTGATCTTCCTGGTGCTGCTGATGGTCAACGCGGTCTTCGCCGTGGTGATCGCCGGCCTGATGATGAACTTCTCCAGCGCCGTGGTCCCGGTGTGGGGCGCCATCCTGGTGGCGCTGATCATCGGCCAGTTGATCTACCGCCGCCTGCTGAGCCTACCCATGGTGTCGATCCTCGGCGTGATCGCCCTCTATGCGCTGATCGGTATCGGCCCCTCGGTGCCCATCCAGATGCCCGCCGAGGTGGCTGGCCTGTCCGGCAATGCGGTATGGATCCTGATCCTCTTCGGCTATGCGGCCATCGCCTCCCTGCTGCCGGTCTGGGTGCTGCTCCAGCCCCGGGACTACATCAACGGCCTGCAGCTGTTTATCGGCCTGATCGTCCTCTATGGTGCCATCCTGCTGATGAACCCGACCCTGGTGGCCCCGGCCTTCAACGACAACGTGCCTGCCGGCACCCCTTCGTTGCTGCCGCTGCTCTTCGTGACCATCGCCTGCGGCGCCATCTCCGGCTTCCACGGCCTGGTCTCCTCCGGCACCACCTCCAAGCAGCTCAACAAGGAGACCGATGCCCGCTTCGTCGGTTACTTCGGCGCCATCGGCGAGGGCATGCTGGCGCTGGCCGCGATTCTCGCCGCCACCGCCGGCTTCGCCACCTTCGCCGACTGGCAGGCCATGTACACCGCCTTCGGCCAGGGCGGCGTCAATGCCTTCGTGGAGGGCGGCGCCTTTATCATCCATAACGGCATCGGCCTGCCGGAGGCCACCGCCGCGACCCTGCTCACCGTGATGGCGGCGCTGTTCGCCGGCACCACCATGGATACCGGCCTGCGCCTGCAGCGCTATATCTTCCAGGAGTGGGGGGAGATCTATAATCAACAGTGGATGAAGAAGTCGGCGCCGGCCACCCTGCTGGCGGTGGGTAGCTGCCTGCTGCTGGCCTTCGGGGCCGGGGGCGCCGATGGCTCCGGTGGCCTGATCATCTGGCCGCTGTTCGGTACCACCAACCAGTTGCTGGCGGGCCTGACCCTGCTGGTGATCACGGTGATGCTGGTGCGCCTCAAGCGTCCCATGGCCTACACCCTGGTGCCGCTGTGCTTCCTGCTGGTGATGACCATCGCGGCCCTGCTGATCCAGCTGCGCAGCTTCCTCGAGCAGGGCAACCATTTCCTGCTGGTGCTGGATATCGTGGTGCTGATCGCCGCCATCCTGGTGGCCATGGAGTGCGCCTCGGCCCTCAAACGCTCCCGGGCCGAGACCCTGGAGTCCCAAGAGTGACGCGGGAGGACACCGATGAGCGATGATCGTGACCCTCACGATCCGCGGCTCGAACGGATTCGGGCCTGGCTCGGCCAGGCCCGATTCTTCGCCGAGGAGATCTACTCCACCCGCTACCGGGGGGCCATCGCCCGGGCCCGGCGCGACGAGGACGACCTCTTTATGCTGCTGGTCTTCTCCGAGATGATGGGGCTCTCCAACCCGGTGGCCTACTACACCCTGGAGCTCCAGCCCCTGCTGCTGGAACGCTTCCACGACTGGCACCGGCGCATGGGCATGGAGCACTCGCCCCTGGATCATTTCAAGTGCTGCTAGCGCCAAGCGCCAAGCGCCAAGCGCCAAGCGCCAAGCGCCAAGGATCAAGGATCAAGCAACGAGGCAACCCGGCCCATCCCCGCGCTGAGGGTGGGCACCATCCTGGCTTGCAGCTTATGAAGCATGGAATCTGATATGAAAGAACTGCTGGATAAACGCCTGCTCTGGGTGGGCGGCAAGGGCGGTGTCGGCAAGACCACCGTCTCGGCATCGCTGGCGGTGCTGGCGGCGCGCCGCGGCAAGCGGGTGCTGGTGGTCTCCACCGACCCGGCCCATAGCCTGGGCGATGCCTTCGACCGGGAGCTGGGCGATCGCCCCCGGCGCCTGCTACCGGGATTGGATGCCCTGGAGATCGACCCGGACGCTGAGGTAGAGGCGCACCTGGCCCGGGTGATCGAGCAGATGCGCCGCTATGCCGCCCCGCAGATGATGGCGGAGCTGGAGCGCCAGATGCGCCTGACCCGGCAGTCGCCGGGCACCCAGGAGGCGGCCCTGCTGGAGCGGCTGGCGCGGTTGATCACCGATGATGAGGCCCCCTATGACCTGGTGATCATCGACACCGCCCCCACCGGCCATACCCTGCGCCTGCTGAGCCTGCCGGAGGCCATGGCGGCCTGGACCGACGGCCTGCTGGCCCATAACCGCAAGTCCGAGGAACTGGGCAAGGTGCTCTCTCACCTGACCCCCAGGCGGGGGCGGGACCTGGCGACCCCCTTCGATGATCCCCAGGAGGACCCCCTGAGCGATCTGGACGAGCGCTCCCGGGAGGTGGCCCAGACCCTGATCACCCGGCGACGGCTCTTCCACCAGGCGCGCCGACGCATCGAGGAGAGCGACCATACCGGCTTCCTCTTCGTGCTGACCCCGGAGCGGCTACCGATCCTGGAAACGGTACGCGCCGTGGCGGCCCTGGAGGAGGCGAAGATCCCGGTGGCGGGTACCCTGGTCAACCGGGTGATTCCCGCGGAGGCCGATGGCCGCTTCCTGGCCGCCCGTCGCGCTCAGGAGGCCAGTTACCTGGCGCGTATCGATGACGAGCTCAGGCACCTGCCGCGGCCGCGCCTGCCGCTGCTGGCGAGTGACGTCCAGGGCATCGAGGCGCTGGAGCAGATGGCCCGGCGCCTGGAAGACGCCGGCTTCTAGGTTCTTATACCGTTACCTTGATGCCGGATATGGCGGGGAAGCCGGCCTCTGCTGCCAGATGGGGCGGGCGGCTCACGGCAGCCGCTCGCCCAGCCACTGCCAGGCCAGCCCCAGCCATTCGTTCCTGGGTCGCGGCGATACGCCCGGCACGCAAGGCGCTAGGGCAGTCGCTCGCTCAGCCGCTGCCAGGCCAGCCCCAGCCATTCGTTCCTGGGTTGCGGCGATACGCCCGGCACGCAAGGCGCTAGGGCAGTCGCTTGCTCAGCCGCTGCCAGGCGAGCCCCAGCCATTCATGGAGGGCGCGGCTGCTCTGGTGGAGGTGGTAGGCCCGGGGCAGCCAGGCGTAGAGCCCCGGCGGCGGGGCGCTGGCGAAGCCGGTGGGGGCGGGAATCACCGTCAGCCCCGCCGCCTCGAACTCCGCCACCGCCCGGGGCAGGTGCCAGGCCTGGGAGACCAGGGCCACCCGGGTGATGCCGTCATTACCGAGCATCCGCGCGCTGAAGCGGGCATTCTCGGCGGTATTGCGACTCTCGCCTTCCATCCAGCGCACCGGCACCCGAAACACCTCGCGCAGGGCGGCGGCCATCAGGCTCGCCTCGGCGCTGTGCTCGTCGTGCACCCGGCCGCCGCTGACCAGGATCGGCAGGCCGCTGTCGCGGTGCAGCTTGGCGCCATAGGCCAGGCGCCGCCAGCTGGCATCCGCGGGCGCGTCCCCCCAGCCGAACTCGGCGGCGTCGTAGTCGCGACCGCCCCCCAGGATGACGATGGCCTGGGCCTGGCGCCACTGGCCGGGACCGATCACCGGATGGGGCTCCAGCCCCTGGCGAAGCAGGTGACTGGCCATGGGGGTGGCCAGTAGGGCCAGGCTCGCCAGTCCCAGGCCCAGCAGGAGCCCGCCCGCCAGGCGCCGGGGCCCCAGGGCCAGGCCCAGCAGGATCAGCAGCAGGTTGATCAGTGGCGGCAGCAGCAGGTACTTGAGGGCGACCATCGAGACCTCCGATCTAATGGGGTGACCCGGATATGGCCCAGTATGGCAGCCTCTTAGATATCCACCTTGTCCTTGAACTCGCAGAGGTCCTCGATCACGCAGCTGCCGCAGCGGGGCCTGCGGGCCACGCAGGTGTAGCGGCCATGCAGGATCAGCCAGTGGTGGGCGTCCTGGCGGAACTCCCGGGGCACATGGCGCAGCAGCTTCTTCTCCACCTCCAGCACGTCCTTGCCCTTGGCGATGCCGGTGCGGTTGGCGACCCGGAAGATATGGGTGTCCACGGCGATGGTGGGCTGGCCGAAGGCGGTATTGAGGATGACGTTGGCGGTCTTGCGCCCCACCCCCGGCAGCGCCTCCAGGGCGGCCCGGGTCCGTGGCACCTCGCCGCCGTGGCGGTCGATCAGGATGCGGCAGGTCTTCATCAGGTTCTCGGCCTTGGTGTTGTAGAGGCCGATGGTCTTGATCTGTGCCTTGAGGCCGTCGAGGCCCAGGTCGAGGATCGCCTGGGGGGTATTGGCCAGGGGAAAGAGGCGGGCGGTGGCCTTGTTGACCCCCACGTCGGTGGCCTGGGCGGAGAGCAGCACCGCGGTGAGCAGCTCGAAGGGGCTGCTCCAGTCGAGCTCGGTGGTGGGCTCGGGGTTGTGCTCGCGCAGCCGCGCGAAGATCTCGAAGCGTTTCTCGGCGTTCATCAGGGCCTCGTCAGCGTGGGGTGCCGGTGACGCGAATGCGCTCCCGGGGCGTGGGCGCGGCGGCCCGGCGCCGCCGGTCGTCGATGGCGTTCTTCAGGGCGATCAGCAGGCCGGCGGTGAAGAAGGCCCCGGGCGGCAGCACCAGAAAGAGGAAGTCGTAGTCGGGAATCAGGGTCAGTTGCCAGTCGGCGGCGAGGGGGCCCAGCAGCAGGTCGAGGCCGGCGAAGAGGCTGCCCTGGCCGAACAGCTCGCGGATGGCCCCCAGCAGTACCAGGGCGGCGCCGAAGCCGAGCCCCATCATCAGGCCGTCGAGCAGCGCCGGCAGCGGCGGCTGGCGGGCGGCGAAGGCGTCGGCGCGGCCCAGGATGGCGCAGTTGGTGACGATCAGTGGAATAAAGATCCCCAGCACCTTGTGCAGCTCATAGGCGTAGGCGGCCATCAGCAGGTCGGCGCAGGTGACGAAGGCGGCGATGATCATCACGAAGGCGGGCAGGCGCACCGCCGCGGGCACCCGCTGGCGAATCAGCGATACCGCCAGGTTGCTGCCCATCAGCACCCCCAGGGTGGCCAGGGCCAGGCCCAGGGCGTTGACCACGCTGGCGCTGACCGCCAACAGCGGGCAGAGCCCCAGCAGCTGCACCAGGGCCGGGTTGTTGTCCCAGAGGCCGTCCCGGGCCAGGGTCGAGAGATTGGGGGGGCTCATGGCCGGGTCTCCTCATCCTGGAAGAGGGCCTCGCCCTCGGCGTCCACGTACTCCAGGGCGCGCCTGACCGCCGCGACCACCGCCCGGGGGGTGATGGTGGCGCCGGTGAAGCTGTCGAAGTCGCCGCCATCCGGGCGCACCGCCCAGCGTTCCCGGGGCGGGGCCTCGAGGCTGGCGCCCTCGAAGGCGAGGATCCAGTCGCTCTTGCGCCGCTCGATGGGATCGCCGAGCCCCGGGGTCTCCTGGTGGCGGCTGACGCGCACGCCGCCCAACTGGCCCTCCCGGTCGATGCCCACCAGCAGATGGATGGGGCCGCCATAGCCCTGGGCCACCACCGGCAGGATCAGCGCCGCCCGGCCGTCACGCTCGACTCGCCAGGCCGCGAAGGGCACCCGCTGACCCACCGCCTCGCTGGCGGGCAGGGTCAGCCGCCCCGCCAGCACGGTCTCCACCGGCAGGTCACGCAGCGACTCGGGCAGCACCTCCCGCAGCAGCCGGTACTCCTCGGCGCGCTGGTTCTCGGCGATGCGCTCGGCGGTGAGTGCCCGGGTGCCGGCCACCACCCCGGCGGTGATCAGGGCGAAGAGGCCGAGGCCCAGGCTGGCGCGGCGAATGGCGGGCAGCAGGCTCATGACGAGGTCTCCCGATGGCGCCGTCCCAGGGGCCGGGGCGGCAGGAGATGATCGATCAGCGGCACGGCGAAGTTCATCAGCAGCACGGCGAAGGCGATGGCGTCCGGATAGGCGCCCTGGGTACGGATCACCACCACCAGCACGCCGATGGCGGCGCCATAGAGCCAGCGACCGCGGCGACCGGCGGCGGCGCTCACCGGGTCGGTGGCGATAAAGAAGGCACCGAAAAGCGCCGCCCCGGCGAACAGATGAAAGGCGGGGGAGCCGTACTGGCTGGGGTCGCCGGCATAGAGCAGGCCCGACAGCAGCGTCAGGCTGCCGAGCAGGGCCAGGGGGATGCGCCAGTCGATCAGCCGGCGCCACAGCAGCAGGACGCCGCCGGCCAGCCAGCCCAGGGCGACGTCCCGCCAGGCGGCCTGGGCCCCGGCGGGCAGCGGCTCGCCGGCCCAGAACTCATGGGCCATCAGCCCCGGGGGCTTGTGCTTGAAGGCGTCCAGGGGGGTGGCGCCGCTCAGGGCGTCGAGCCCCGGGCCCAGGCCGGCCAGCAGGCGCAGCGCCTCCAGGGGCGACAGCGCCTCGGGGCCGCTCAGCCCCAGCGGCGCGACCCACTGGGTCATGGGCACAGGGAAGGCGATCAGCAGCAGGGCATAGCCCACCATGGCGGGGTTGAAGAGGTTCTGGCCCAGGCCGCCGTAGAGGTGCTTGGCCACCACGATGGCCGCGGTGACGCCCACCAGCAGCAGCCACCAGGGGGCGAAGGGCGGCAGGGCGGCGCCCAGCAGCACGCCGCTGACCAGGGCGCTATGGTCGGCCAGGGTGGCGCGCACGACTCGCCCGCGCAGGCGCAGCATCAGCGCCTCCAGGGCCATGGCCAGGCTCCCCGCCACCAGCACATTGGCGAGCACGCCCCAGCCGAAGTGCCAGGTCATCAGGGCGATGCCGGGCAGGGTGGCCAGCAGTACCCAGCGCATGATCTCGGGGGTGCCGGGGGAGGAGTGGGCGGTGCTGGCATGCATCAGACTCATGGGCGCTCCTCGGCACTGTTCTGGGGGGCGTGGCGGGATTCGTTCTGTGCGCCCGCCTGGGCCGAGCCGTCATGGATCGGACTCATGGGCGCTCCTCGGTGCTGCTCTGGGCATCGTCCTGGCCGTTGCCCTGGGCCTGGGCCATCTCGAGGCGGGCCTCGGCGGCCTTGAGGTGCTCCTCGGCGGTGGCGCGCTGGGTCTCCAGGTCCGCCAGGGTCGCCGCGTCGGCATCGCTGGCCCGGGCCAGGGCGCGCTCTGCCTTGCGCAGCGCCGCCTTGGCGGCGGCCCGGGCGATGCGCAGGCTCTTGACCGCCTCCTGGCCGTCGGCGCCGCCTCGGGGCGTGGCTTGGGATGCCGGCCGGCTGGCCGCCTGGCGCCGCGCCTGGCGCCGTGCCTCCTTCTCGGCGGCCTCGCGCTCCAGGCGCGCCTGGCGGCACTCATAGCGGTGGCGGGCCCGCTCGGCGCGGCGGGCCTCGGCGTCCTTGTGGCGCAGGCGATCCTTGGCGGCGCGGAACTGGGCCACCAGGGGCAGATGGCTGGGGCACACATAGTCGCAGGCCCCGCATTCGATGCAGTCGAACAGCGCCAGCTCCCGGGCCTTGTCGTCGGCGTCCGCCTGGGCGAAGGCGAACAGCCGCTGGGGGGCCAGGGCCACCGGGCAGGCCGTCTCGCAGTCGCCGCAGCGGATGCAGGGGCGCGGCGGGGGCGGCGCCGGCAGTTCCTCGGCGCTGGCAGCGATCAGGCAGTTGGCGGTCTTGACCAGCGGCAGGTCCAGGCGCGCCAGGGGCTGGCCCATCAGCGGACCGCCCATCACCAGCCTGGCCAGGCGGTCGCGGTCGAGGCCAGCATCATCGAGCAGCTCGGCCAGCGACGTGCCCAGGCGGGCGATCACGTTGCCGGGGCGTGCCAGGGCCTCGCCGGTCAGGGTCACCACCCGGGAGATCAGGGGACGGCCGTCGCGCACCGCCTCGAGGGCCGCCCGCAGGGTGCCGGGGTTATGGCAGATCACACCCATATCGGCGGGCAGGCCGCCACTGGGCACCTGGCGCCCCAGCAGGCGGCGAATCAGCTGGTTTTCTCCGCCGCTGGGGTAACGGGTCTCGATCACCTTTAGCTCGATGATGGGCGTACTCTCGGAGGCGGCGATCGCCGTGTTCAGGGCGGCGAGCGCTTCGGGTTTGTCATCCTCGATGCCCACCAGGATCCGCTCGGCGCCCAGCAGGTGGGCCAGCAGCCGGGCGCCTTCCAGCACCTCGGCGGCATGCCGGCGCAGGGTCATGTCGTCGGCGCTGATATAGGGCTCACACTCGGCGGCATTGACCACCAGGGTATCGATGGCGTGGTGCTCGCCGAGGCCTGCCTTGACTTGACTGGGGAAGCCGGCGCCGCCCAGGCCCACCAGGCCGCTCTCGGCGAGGCGCCGGTGCAGGGTCTCGGCGTCAGTGGCGCGCCAATCCAGGGCCGGCATCAGGGTCCACTCATCGCTCCCGTCGCCCTCGATCACGAGGCAGGGGGCGGTGAGGTCGCCGGGGTGGGGGATAGGGCGCGGCTCGATGGCGCTGACGGTACCGCTGATGCTGGCATGCAGGGCGGCGGAGACCCGGCCCTGGGGATGGGCGATCACCTGGCCGGTGCGCACCCGCTCGCCAACCGCCACGCAGGGCTCGGCGGGTTGACCACGATGCTGGGTCAGGGGCAGTACCACGCGGCGGGGCAGCGGCGCCTCGCGTAGCGGTTCCCGGGTGCTCTGGGCCTTGCGGCCGGGCGGGGTGATACCGCCGGGAAAGTCGAAGCGACGGCTCATCTCGATGCGGCTCCCGCAATGATCGGCGGGTCATGACGGTCGCTGGCGATCAGCTCGGGGCGCGGCCAGTGCCAGGCGTCCGGCTCCCGGGGGCGCAGCTCGATACAGTCCACCGGGCAGGGCTCCAGGCAGAGGTCGCAGCCGGTACACTCCTCGGCGATCACCGTATGCATCTGCCGGGCGGCGCCGAGGATGGCGTCCACCGGGCAGGCCTGGATGCACTTGGTGCAGCCGATGCACTCGGCCTCGCGGATATAGGCCACCCGGGGCTCCTCCTGGGCCTCGCCGTCCAGGGGCTCGGGCTCGCGCCCCAGCAGGTCGGCCAGGGCAGCGATGGTGGGCTCGCCCCCGGGGGGGCACTTGTTGATCGCCTCGCCCCGGCCGATCGCCTCGGCGTAGGGGCGACAGCCCGGATAGCCGCACTGGCCGCACTGGGTCTGAGGCAGCAGGGCGTCGATCTTCTCCACCACCGGGTCGCCCTCGACCCGGAAGCGCTCGGCGGCGAAGCCCAGCAGGGCGCCGAAGGCCAGCGCCAGGCCGAGCAGGACCAGGATGGCGGCGAGGATGCCGTGATTGGCGATGAGCTCCAGCATAGGCTAGCCCGATACCTGACAGGGAGTGGTGGCGATACGTTCCGGCATGACTACCCCTGTACCAGCCCGGCGAAGCCCATAAAGGCCAGTGACATCAGGCTGGCGCTGATCATGGCGATGGCCGCGCCGCGGAAGGGGCGCGGCACGTCGGCCAGGGCCAGGCGCTCGCGCAGGGCGGCGAAGAGCACCAGCACCAGGGAGAAACCCAGGGCCGCGCCCAGGCCATAGAGCCCCGCCTCGATCAGGCTCGACTCGCGGCGCACCGAGAGCAGCGCCACCCCCAGCACCGCGCAGTTGGTGGTGATCAGCGGCAGGAAGATGCCCAGCACCTGATGCAGCAATGGACTGGTCTTGCGCACCATCAGCTCGGTGAACTGCACCACGGCGGCGATCACCAGGATAAAGGCGATGATGCGCAGGTACTCGAGCCCCAGAGGCGCCAGCAGGCGGTGGAAGACCAGATGGCTGACCAGGGCCGAGAGGGTCAGCACGAAGGTGGTGGCCGCGGCCATGCCGATGGCCGATTCCAGCTTGTTGGAGACGCCCATAAAGGGGCATAGGCCGAGGAACTGCACCAGCACGAAGTTGTTGACCAGGGCGGTACTCACCAGGATCAGCAGGAAGTCGCTCATCGCCATCCCCGGGGCGGCGCCAGGCGCCGCCCGCTACGTGGTCTCAACGTACCCGCTGGCCCGGCTCGGCGCCGGAGTCCGGAGACAGCAGGTAGATGCCGTCGTCGTTACCGGCGGCCAGCACCATGCCCTCGGAGACGCCGAAGCGCATCTTGCGCGGCGCCAGGTTGGCCACCATCACGGTGAGGCGACCCTCCAGGGCCTCCGGGGCGTAGGCGGCGCGGATGCCGGCGAAGACGGTGCGGCTCTCGCCGCCCAGGTCGAGGGTCAGCTGCAAAAGCTTGTCGGCCTTCTCCACGTACTCCGCCTTGGCGATGCGGGCGATGCGCAGGTCCACCTTGGCGAAGTCGTCAAAGGCGATCTCGGGGCCGATGGGTTCTTCGGCCAGGGGACCCTTGGGGGTCTCCTTGAGTTTCTGTTCTTCCACCAGGTCCTCCTTGGAGGCCGTCATCATGGCATCGATCTTGTCGCGCTCGACGCGGGTCATCAGCGGCTTGAACTTGGCGATCTCATGATCCAGCAGCACCGCCTGACGGCTCTCCCAATCGAGGCTGTCGAGCTCGAGAAAGTTCCGCGCGCCCTCGGCCATGGTCGGCACCACCGGTGCCAGGTAGACCATCAGCTGGCGGAACAGGTTGATGCCCACCGAGCAGATATCCAGCACCTCCTGCTCGCGGCCTTCCTGCTTGGCCAGCACCCAGGGCTCGGCCTCGGCGATATAGGTGTTGGCCTCGTCGGCCAGCTCCATGATCAGGCGCATGGCGCGGCCGAATTCGCGGGCCTCGAACTGGTCGGCGATCTCGTCGCCGGCGGCGATAAAGCGCGCCACCCGCTCTGGCTCGGCGCAGTGGGGCGAGAGCCGGCCGTCGCCGAGCTTCTTGACGAAGCCGGCGCAGCGGCTGGCGATATTGACCACCTTGCCCACCAGGTCGCTGTTGACCCGGGCGGCGAAGTCGTCGAGGTTGAGGTCCAGGTCATCGACCCGGGAGGTGAGCTTGGCGGCGAAGTAGTAGCGCAGGTACTCCGGGTTGAGGTACTCGGCGTAGGTGGCGGCCTTGATAAAGGTGCCCCGGGACTTGGACATCTTGGCGCCGTTGACGGTGACGAAACCGTGGCAGTTCACCGCCGTGGGGGTGCGCAGGTCGGCGCCATGCAGCATGGCCGGCCAGAACAGCGCATGGAAATAGACGATATCCTTGCCGATAAAGTGGTAGACCTCGGCCTCGGAACCCTTCTTCCAGTAGCTGTCGAAGTCGAGCCCCTCGCGCTCGCACAGCGCCTGGAAGCTGGCCAGGTAGCCGATGGGGGCGTCCAGCCAGACATAGAAGTACTTGCCCGGCGCATCGGGAATCTCGAAGCCGAAGTAGGGGGCATCCCGGGAGATATCCCACTCGTTGAAGCCGGCCTCGAACCACTCCATCAGCTTGTTGCGGATCTGCGGCTGGACATGGCCGTCGTTGATCCAGTCGTCGAGGAAGTCGGCGAAGTCGGGCAGCTTGAAGAAGTAGTGGGTGGAGCTACGCACCTCGGGGGTGGCGCCGGAGATCGCCGAGACCGGGTCGATCAGCTCCGCCGGGGTATAGGTGGCGCCGCAGGCCTCGCAGTTGTCGCCATACTGGTCGTCGGTCTTGCACTTGGGGCAGGTGCCCTTGATAAAGCGGTCGGCCAGGAAGAGGCCCTTGACCGGGTCATACATCTGCTCGATATCGCGGGTGGCGATATGCCCCTTGTCGCGCAGCCGGGTGTAGATCAGCTCGCTGAAATAGCGGTTCTCTTCCGAGTGGGTGGAGTGGTAGTTGTCGAAGGCCACCCCGAAGTGGGCGAAGTCCCGCTGGTGCTCCTGGCTGACCCGGTCGATCAGCGCCTCGGAGGTGATGCCCTCCTGCTCGGCGCGCAGCATGATGGCGGTGCCATGGGCGTCGTCGGCGCAGACATAGTGGCACTGGTGGCCGCGGCTCTTCTGGAAGCGCACCCAGATATCGGTCTGGATATACTCCAGCAGGTGGCCCAGGTGGATGGCGCCATTGGCGTAGGGCAGGGCGCTGGTGACCAGGATCTTGCGCGGAGCGCTGGCGGAATTCGGCATGGCGACTCTTGGGTTCCCGTGCTTGGGTGGAGGGCGCGCCCCCACGCGGAAAATGTCCGTGAAATCAGGCGTCGATTGTAGCCGGCTTCGGGGCGGGCTGCACCCTTGGGCCGGTGATTACCCGGGGCCATTGCAGCGATAACCATCCGCCGTTGCTGGCTCGGGGCTATCCTGGGGGCAGGCCTTCGCAAAGACGCTGTAACCCCCTCCCTGGGCGCTCGACTTTTTCGTCCCTGAAAAAGACGCTTTGCTCCGATCTGCCCCCCAGCGCCCCTTAGCCATTCTGGGTGCAGTCGCCCTGCGGGAGGTTATTCAAGCTGCCCCCAGAATACCCCGGCCCCTCGACAGGCGGCACTAACGGCGATAGACGCCGAAATGCGCGAGGCCCTGATCGGCCAGGTGCAGGGCCTGCATGCGGCTCATCACCCCCTGGTCGCAGTAGAGCAGGTAGTGGCGATCCCGGGGCAGATCCAAGGCGCGCTCCTGGAGCTCGAAGAAGGGGATGGCCAGCAGCTCGGTGTCGGGCAGCGACAAAGGCGCGGCCTCGCGCTCGTCCGGGTGGCGGATATCGATCACGCTGACCCTGGGCGCCTCGGCCAGGGCGGCCTCGCCATCCAGGGTGGTGATCTCCGGCAGGCTGGCCTGGTCGACGATCAGGCGATCCGAGCGGGTACGAGTGGCCGCTTCCAGGGCCGCGTCCAGCACGCCGAAGTCGAAGGCGGCCTCGGCCTCTTCCAGCTCGCCGCGCTTGACCTTGAGGCTGGGGCGGTTGGAGATCACCCCGCAGTACTCCGGCATGGTCTCGGAGAAGGCGGCGGTGCCGATCCGGCGCGCCTCGTCGATGATCGTCTGCTTGTCGTCGGCGACCACCGGGCGCAGCACCAGGCGTTCGGTGACCCCGTCGATCATCGCCAGGTTATGCAGGCTCTGGCTGGAGACCTGGGCGATGGCCTCGCCGGTGACCAGGGCGGGAATCCGCGCCCGGGCGGCGACCCGCTCGGCGATCCGCAGCATCATGCGCTTGAGTACCACCCCCATCAGGTGATCGGGAATGGTGGTGAGGATCTCCTTGACCACCCCCTCGAAGGGCACCGAGATAAAGTTCACCTTGTGGGTGGGGCTGTAGCGCTGCCAGAGGTAGTGGCTGATGGCGCGCACCCCCTGCTCATGGGCGGGGCCACCCAGGTTGAAGAACAGGAAGTGGCTCTTCACCCCGCGGCGCATCATGCGATAGGCCGCCACCGGGGAGTCATAGCCACCGGACATCAGCACCAGGGCGCTCTCCTGGGTACCCAGGGGGTAGCCGCCGAGGCCCGGCCAGCGACGGCCGATCAGCTGCAGGCGCTCACGGTTGACCTCCAGCGCCAGGGTCACCTCGGGGCGGGAGAGGTCGACCCGGGCGTCGTCGGCGCCGGCCAGCAGCTTGCCCCCCAGGTGGCGCTCCAGATCCGCGGAGGTGAAGTCGTGCTTGCCCTTGCGCTTGACCCGCACCCGGAAGGACTTGCCGGCGATGCGTGGCAGCCACAGCGGCAGCACCCGCTCGGCGATGGCCTCGAAGTCGCCCAGGGGAGAGTTCTCCACCGCCAGCACCTCGTGGATGCCGGGCACCCGCCCCAGGCTGGCCTCGAACTCGGCCAGCGCCTCGGCCTCCAGCGGCTGGCTCAGGGCGATCTCGATGGCGTCCCAGGACGCGCTCAGGCGTGCCTCCCGGTCATGGTCGTCCACCACCTTGCGCAGGTTACGGCGCAGGCACTTGATCAGGTTCTTGCGGGCCGACTTGGACTTGATGGTGATCTCGGGAAACAGCTTGATCAGATAATTCATGAGAATCGACGAGCTTGGGCTGGCGGGTGGGGGCGGCATTCTACCCGCTCGGCCGCGGGCCCGCAAAAAGCGCCGCCACCCGGCGGTGGCGGCATGGCTCAGTGGTGCAGGCTGAAATGGCCGTGGGGCATGCTGGCCATCAGTTTCTGGAAGTCGCGGCCACTCATATGCACCAGGGTCTCGTGGTCGCCCGCCTCGAAGTAGATATCCGGCTCGGCGGTGAGGCTATCGTCGACCCAGACCTCCAGGCCGTAGGCCTGGCCCAGGGGCGTGGTGGCGCCGGGGTCGCAGTCATCGAAGTGGCGCTTGATCTCCTCCTCGGAGGCGAGTCTCAGGCGTTCATGCATCAGTTCGGTGAGGCGTACCATATCGACATCGCAACTGCCGGGCACCACCGCCAGGCGATTGCCGGTGTCGCCATGCAGCATCACCGCCTTGGCCAACTGATCGCCGGTGATATGGGTCTGCTCGGCGATATGGTCGGTGCTCACCGCGCGGGGGTGGCGCACTTCTTCGTAGTCGATATCCTGGGAGCGGAGGTACTCCCGAAGCGTCATTGCCATGGCCATGGTGAGGCTCCTTCGGCCGTCGGGCCGGGGTGAAGAGGGGGGATGCCTCCTTGCGCCGCACGAGGCCATGACACCCTTGGCCTCTTCACAAGCATAGTCCGCCCGCGGGCGGCGAACCCGATCGAGGAGGCGAAATGAGCACGCGACTTGCCGCCTTGCTGCTGGTCCTGGTGGGCTGCGGCGGCGAGGCCTCGCCCCGGGAGGCGCCCCTGCAGATGCTGGTGGCCGACCCGGAGGGCTTCGATGGGCAACGGGTGGCGACCCAGGGAGTGGTGCGCCACTTCGAGACGCCGCTGCACTACTGGATCGAGGACGAGGCGCTCAACCGGGTGGAGCTGTTTCCCCCGGCGATGGCGGCGCCCCTGCTGGGGCAGGAGGTGCGCGTCGTGGGGACCTTCCGTTATGCCCCGGCGTCGGGACGCTCCCTGTCGCTGGAGACCATCAGCCCGCTGGCGGCGGATTGACCGCAGCCCCGTTCCAGATGGCGGCTGAGGATCGGCTCCATGCCCTTGAAGATCTGCACCGGCAGTGCCGAGGTGAAGCCGAAATCGTCGGAGCCGCGGCCGGGCACGAAGGCGGTCAGGGTGCCGAAGTGATCATCCCCTAGATAGAAGACGAAGGTGGCGGTGCGGTTGCGGGCCCGGGAATCGAGGAGTTGTCCGCTTCGCCCCCGGGTCTCGATGCGATTGTCGCCGGTGCCGGTCTTGCCCCCCAGGGCCAGGGGCGTGCCGTCCTGGGCCTGGAAGCTGCCCGCCAGGCGCCGTGCCGTGCCGGCTTCCACCACCTGGGCCAGGGCCCGGCGCAGGGTAGCGGCCACCTGAGGCGCCATGACCCGTTCGCCGGCGTCCCGGGCGGGGATCAGGCGGGTCTCGTAGGGGGTGTCGGCGGCGAAGTGCAGGCCGTCGATACGCAGGGTCGGCAGGCGCACGCCATCGTTGAGGATGATGCCCACCAGTTCGGCCAGGGACGCCGGGCGATCCCCGGAGCTGCCGATGGCGGTGGCCAGGGAGGGCACCAGGCGCTCGAAGGGGAAGCCGACCCGGGCCCAGCGCTCCTGGATCTCTTCGAAGGCGTCCGCCTCCAGCAGGATGCGAATCCGGGTGTCCCGGGCGCCGCGGTGCCGGGAGGTGAAGAGCCATTGGTAGATGGCCTGGCGCTCGCCGGTGCTGGCCGATGCCAGCTCCCGGTAGGTGGCCTGGGGGCGCGCCTGGAGGTAGCGTACCAGCCAGAGCTCCAGGGGGTGGACCCGGGCTACATAGCCCTGGTCGTTGAGGTCGAAGGCGCCGGGGCCATAGTCATGGTAGAGACGTTCGATGCGCGCCTCGGGGACGGCGTCGCCCAGGCGCTCGCGGATAAAGGCGCGGAAGGTCTCGGGGTCGGCGTCGGGCAGCACATAGCGGTGGGCGGCGGCGAGTCGCGAGGCCTGAGGGCGAACGCCGTCGAACAGGGTTTCGAGCCGCGCTTCGGGGGTGAGGGCGCGGTACTTGCGCCAGAAGCGCTCCAGGAAGACGCGGCCTTCCCGGTCGGCGAAACGGCTCAGGTAGAGCATGCGCAGCGGGTGAGCGTCATCCTCCAGCAGGCGCCGCCGGTCCGGATGCCGATAGATATGGTGATTGACGATATCCCGCATCAGGCGCACGAAAGGCAGGTTGAGGGACTCCCGCAGGGCCTCGGTCAGAGTGGGGCGGCGGCGATCGTCCTCGCGGCGGAAGTTGCTGAAGGTGTGTTCGCCACCGCCGGTGAAGAAGCGCTCATGGGGGCTGGCGGAGTAGCGGCGGGCCATGGCCTGTTCCAGCAGCGTCTCCAGGGTGATCTCCGGCTCGGCCAGCAGGCGGTCGACCACCCAGCGGGTCAGGGAATCCTGGCGGTCCACGGGCAGGTTGCGCAGGGTCGCGGGGTCCAGCGGGAGGTATTGCTCGTGGAGCTCGGCGAGGATCTCCAGGTAGGTGGTCAGCACCCGCAGCTTGGCGGTGGAGCCCAGCTCCAGCTTGCTGCTCTCGTTGAGATCGAAGGGCTGGCCGGTGTTGTCGGTCTGTACCCGCACCAGGAAGCCCGCGTCGCTGCGCTCGAAGAGGGTGAAACTGTAGCTCACCTCGGCGGTGCGCTCGGCGCTGAGCAGGCGATGGCCGAGGATGCCCAGCTCGGCGGCCACCTCGGGGTCGGCGAGGCTCTCCAGGTAGTCGGTGACCCGCGCCTGGAGCTCGCCATGCAGGGTGGTCGTGGCCTCCAGGTCGAGGCGATCCAGGTCGTAGAAGGAGAGGCCCAGCAGGCGCGCCAGTTGGGTGCGTGCCACCTGGCGGCCCTTGTCGGTGGGTAAGCGGTGGGTCACCGGGTCGGCGTCGAAGTCGCGGAACACCAGGCGCTGGTCCAGGGCGGCGTCGCGCAACTCGCCGTCCACCAGTTGCGCCTCGTGGAGCAGGCGCAGGTAGCTGTCGGTGAGGTGCTCCAGGGAGTCGCGGCCGCCGTTGAGGTACCAGGCGGGGCGACGCTGGGCGATCATCAGTGCCACCACGCGACGCAGCGCCTGACCACGCTGGGCCAGTTCTCCGGGCGCGGCGAAGGCGGGCTCCAGCAGACGGTTGACTTCGTCGAAATCGGCGCCGAACCAGACCCAGAGGCCGTCCCCCAGGCCATGGACTTCGCCGAACCCCGGCGCCGCCGCCAGGGGCACCGAGTTGAGGTAATCCCGGGCCAGGTCCTGGCGGGCGGTGAGGGTCTCGGGTCCCTGGCGGTAGGTGCGTACGCTGGCCGAGATCATCTGGCGTAGCTTCTCCCGGGCGGAGCCGGTACGTCCCCCCGGGGAGTGGCGGAACTTCTCCATCTGGGTGGCCAGGGTGCTGCCGCCGGCGCTCTGCGCTTCCAGTTCCAGGGCCCGCCCCACCTGGGAGAGGGCGGCGCGGGCGAAGCGCGGCCAGTCCACCGCCGGATTGGCATAGCGGTGGGTGGTATCGAGCAGGCCACGATTCTCGATGAACATCAGTGTCTCGAGCACCTGCGCCGGAATGGCGGCGAAGTGGGGGTAGTGGCGCTGAGGGTGGCGGGCGGCATAGTAGGGGGCGCCGCGACACTCTTCCAGGGTCAGGCCGGTACGGGTCTTCTCTTCATAGGGCACATAGAAGCCGCGGCTGGCGTAGTCATGGAGGGCCGGAGTGAAACGGACCTGAGAGGCGACCTCATAGCCCCGTTCCTCCAGTCGGGCCTGGAAGCGCGGCAGATCCACATAGCCGAAGCGCTGGTTGAAGGGGCCGTGGCGGGGAAAGAGCAGGCTGTCGCTGGGTCCTGAGGCGAGGCGATAGTCGAGGGTCTCGGCGTAGCGGGACAGTTCCAGGGCCTGCCAGCGGGAGGTGCGCGCCTCGGCCGCCAGCAGGGAGGCAACGCCGGCGGCCAGCAGGACCAGCAGGGCCAGCAGGAGCAAACGCCAGGGCCAGCGCCGCCCGGGGCCGGTATCCCCGGCGAGGCCAGGCCTCCCGGGGGGCGCACTCGGCAAGCTCTCCATCCCGCTCTCCTCGATGGCAACCGCCTTATTACTGATTAGCGTAGTGCGGGATGGGCGCGAGGACAGCGGCTTTCGTGGCGGTGGCTCAACTCAGGCTATCAACGTTTCATGCCGATATGCCGTCGGCACCGACCTGGGCCAGCCAGTCATTGAGGTTGTAATAGTTGCTGATGCGGGCCACCTTGCCGTCGCGCAGGGTAAAGAAGGCGCCGGCCGGCAGCACATAGTGCTGGCCGTTAGCCTCGGGGAGCCCTTCGTCCGTGGTCAGGTACTCGCCGTGTACCACGAACTCCGCGGCGGCGCGGTCGCCTGCTGGGTGAGTCAGGATCACCAGCTCCTCGAGGCGTTCCCGATAACAGCGGTTCATATGGGCCATGAAGTCGGCGAAGGCGGCCTTGCCGACCTGGCGTTCCCCCTGATTGATGTCGTGGGCCACGTCATCGGTCAGCAGGTCGAGGAAGGCCGCCATGTCGCCGGCATTGAAGGCATCGTAGTAGGCCTGGATCACGTCCTGGGGATGCATGGGAAGACTCCTGATCGGGTTGGGCCGGTGGCGCGAATCGCTGCCATGCTAACAGGGCCGGGGCCGTCGTAATGCCTGGTCGCGCCATGGTCGGCACTGGTGGCGACCCGGGGCCCGCCCCGGCCGCGACCGATACAGGAGGGTTCACCATGAACGAAGAAGTCTTCAACTTGAGCATTCGCCGCTTCCTCAAGCGCGCCGGGATCGGTGCACAGCGAGAGATCGAGCATGCGGTGGAGGCCGCCCTGGCCGAGGGGCGGATCGCTCCGCAAGGCCCCCTGGCGGCGACCATGACCCTGGAAGTGGGCGACCTCGAGCTACGGGTGGTGTTCGAGGGCGACATCGAACTGGAGGAGTAGGCCCGGCGGGGGCGGTGAATATTACCATTTGCCGCATCTTGATGGATGGTCGAACTTGTCAATAGGACATTTTGTCGCACTATCGACGCCACGGAGAATGCGAGGTGCAAGATGCAGCGCTTATATTTTCTGACCCCCGACCTCGATACCACGGTCAATATCGCCCATGAGCTCAGCGACCTGGCGCTGACGGAGGATGAGGTCCATGTGCTGGGCAAGGAGTGGGAGCCCCTGCGGGAGCGGGGGGTGCATAACGCCACCCTGCGGCAGACCTCCGATGTGGTCAACGCCGGGGTGAGGGGGCTCAAGTACGGCGTGGTGCTCGGTGCCTTGCTGGGCTGGGTAGTGCACCTGGGGCTCGGCGAGCAGGGCTTCGGGCTGGGCTGGACCGTCCTGGTGATGACGGTCTTCGGCGCCCTGTTCGGTATCTGGACCAGTACCATGATCGGCGTATCGGTGCACGACGTGAAGATCGACAAGTTCGAGAAAGAGATCGAAGGGGGCGCCTACCTGATGCTGGTGGACGTGCCCGAGGATCGCGAGCGGGAGATCTATTCGGCGATCCATCGTCACCATCCGGAGGTGGTGATCGACAAGGTGACCCGGGACGAGCGTCAGCATCATCTGGGGGTCGGCGACTAGCCGGGCACTAACGTCACCCCTATTCCACCCGAGTCACCGGCTGGCGCCGGGGGTCGATATGCCAGGGCAGTCCCAGGCGGGCATTGTGTTCCAGCTCGGCGATCACCTGGGCTCCCAGCAGCAGGATGATGGCCCCGACCTCCAGGCTCAACAGCACCACGATCAGCGTCGCCACGGAGCCGTAGACCACGTTGACCAGCGACAGATTGGCGAAGTAGAAGAGCAGCAGCAGGCGCACTCCCTCCCACAGCAGGGCGGCCACGAAGCCGCCCACCAGGGCGCGCCCGAGCGCCACCCGAACCACCGGCAATACCTTGTAGATGGCGCCGAACAGGGCGAAGACGCCGAGGAAGCTCACCAGGTTAAGCATGGGGCCGGAGAGCCCGGCCAGCGGCAGGGGGCGTTGGAAGAGTGTCTGCCAGAAGGCGTCCAGGGCGGAGACCAGGCTGGCCAGCAGGCTGAGGGCCAGCAGGGCGGCGCCCAGCACCAGCATAAAGGCGTAGGGTAGCAGCACCGAGACCCAGAAGCTGCGCTGGGGTGGGTGGATGTCCGGGGCGTGGAAGATGATCGCCAAGGCATCCTCCAGCATGCGAAAGGCGAAGGAACTGAACAGCAGCAGCACCACCAGGCCCAGGGCGCCGACCCCGTCGCGGCTATCGATCAGGCCGCGTACGGCATCCAGCAGCAGGTCGGCATGGGCCGGCGCCAGGTGGTGTGCCTGGATGGCCAGCAGTTCCAGCAATTGCCCCTCATCCACCAGATGGGAGAGCAGCACCACCAGCAGGGCGAACAGCGGAATGATGGAAAGCAGGATGTTGTAGCCCACGCCGCCGGCCAGCAGGATGCCGCGATTACGCAGGAAGGCCGACAGCACGCGCAGGGCGAAGGTCAGCAGGCGCGGAGAGTGGCTGGGGTGCATCGCGCCTCCCTGGCATTAGCGCATGGCTTGTCGTAGAGGGTAGACCAGCCATGCCGGGCCGGGCGAGTGCGCGGGGCAATCAGTGGGAGGTCATCCGCAGCTCATCGCCCGCCCCCTCGAGAGTGAAGCGGCCCTCGTCGAGGGCCTCGACCCAGTCCAGGGTCGCCGCGATGCCGCCGAAGGGGTAGAAGTGAAGGCGCAGGTCGTCTGGGGCCGCCTCGGCCAGGGCCAGCAACTGGCGCGTGGGTGGCTGGGGGCGAGCCAGCTTGAAGAGTCGCTTGCCCTGACGGGCCAGGGCGGTACGGGAGGCACCGATACCGCAGGAGAGGGCGTATTTCCACAGGGTGGCCAGGCTCGCCGGCCCCGGCAGGCCGGCGCGAATCGGTAACGCCAGGCCCTGGTCGTGGAGCCGCTGCCGCCAGGTCAGCAGCGGCTCGGCATCGAACAGGAACTGGGTCACCAGCCAGGCCTCGAGGCCATGGCGGGCGGCATAATCGCGCTTGGTCGCCAGGGCCGCGTCGAGGGTGGCGGTATCCGCCTGGGGGTGCCCCTCGGGGTGGCCGGCCATGGCCAGGCGGTGGATACCGTGGTCGCGCAGGTTGACCGCCTCGAGCAGGGCCAGGCTGTCGGCATAGGGGCCGTGAGGGGCGGCCAGGCTGCCGGCCAGCAGCAGCACTCCGTCGACCCCGGCGCGATGGGTCAGCCCGAGTAGCCAGCTCTCCAGGGTGTCGCGGTCGGGGATGGCCCGGGCCACCAGGTGGGGGATGGGGTCATAGCCCTGGGTCTTGAGGCGCTCGGCGGTGGCGATCACCTCCTCGAAGGGGTGGCCCGGCAAGTGGGTAATATAGATCTGGGTGCCCGCCGGTGGCGGACGCGAGGTCAATGCCTCGGCGGTGCGTGGGGTCACCTCCAGGGACCAGTCGCGCACCAGGCGGCGCAGGCCCTCATGGGGGGCGTCTGCCACGGGGCGCTCGGGGCGGGTGCCCCCGAGCAGGCCGGGGGCGAGGTCATCGAAGCGGTTCATGGGGCCGGTCATAGGGCGGAGTCCTGGCCGCGGGAGCGGGCGGTCTCCCGGGCGCTGGGATTGACCGAGGCGCGGAAGGGCAGCTCCACGACCCGCGCCGCCACGGGCTCGCCGGGGCGCTCGGCATAGGGCTCCGGCAGCCAGACCCGCAGCGGTGTCTCCAGCGCCTGATGGGTGACCGGTACATAGCCCATGGCGATATTGGTGCCCAGCTCCGGCGAGTACCAGGGAGAGGTGACATAGCCGATGGGCTCGTCGTCCTGGCTGGCGGAGATCAGCCAGAAGTCGGGGGCATAGTCGTCGATGGGATGGCCACCCAGCACCAGCCCCACCAGGGTCTGCCGGAAGGGGTAGCGCCCCTGGTCCAGTTCGGCGCGCACCGCCTCCAGGGCACTGCGACCGATATAGTCCACGGCCTTCTGGCGGGGCACCTGATAGCCCAGGTTGCACTGGAAGGGCAGGGTCTCCTGATCCAGGTCCTGGCCCCAGGAGAGGATGCCGGCGGCGATACGCCGATGGTGGGCGGGGGCGATCACCGCCAGCTTGTGCTTCTCCCCGGCCGCCAGCACCGCCTCCCAGAGGGTTTCGGCGTGAAGGCTGGCATCACGCAGGTAGATCTCGTAGCCCTTCTCGCCGGTGAAGCCGGTCTGGGAGACCACCACCGAGCAGCCGGCGATGTCCGCCTCCAGCAGGCCATAGTAGGGCAGGGTGCGTACCCCCTCGCCGACCAGGTCCACCAGCAGGGCCTCCGACTTGGGGCCCTGGATCTGCAGCGGGGCCACGTCGATCTCGCCGATGGTGACGTCATAGCCGAGCCCCAGGTTGACCCCGCGCAGCCATAGCTCCAGGTCGCTGTCGGAGATCGAGAACCAGAACTCGTCCTCGGCCAGGCGCAGCAGCACCGGGTCGTTAATGATCCCTCCCTCCTCGTTGCAGAGGATCACGTACTTGCCGTGCAGTGGGGCGATGGCGCTGGCGTTGCGGGTGATGACCTTGTCGACGAAGGCCTCGGCATCGGGCCCCTTGACGCGAATCTGACGCTCCACCGCCACGTTCCACAGGGTCACGTCTTCCACTAGGGAGCGATATTCCACCATGGCGCCGCCGTCCTCGGGGCGCACATAACCCCGCGGGTGGTACATGCGATTGTAGACGGTGGCCCGCCAGCAGCCCGCCTCCTGGGAGAGGTGCCAGTAGGGCGACTTGCGCACCCGTGTGGAGATCAGCAGTTCGGTGGGGGTGGGACCGGACTGGCGCAGGTTGATGGGGACGCGCCGCGGCGTCTGGTCGATGCTCTGACACTGTTGGCGGGCGTAGCGCAGGCGTGGGCTCAGATTGGTGATGGTCGCGTCGGACATGGCACACCTCCCGGGGGTTGCCGTGGCTCTCCCTGGCAGTGTGTGTCGCTTCATGGGCGGCGAATGTGCTGATTGCGACGCTGCTGCCGCCGAAGGTGTTCTTATTGCGACCTGGGAGCCCGACAGGCTTCTAGACTGTAGGGGCATGTCGTCGATGGGGGGCTGCCCCGGGAGGTGAGTCATGAGTGCGAATTATACCGGCAGCTGCTTCTGCGGTGCCGTGACCCTGGAGGTGAGCGGTGAGCCGGTGGCCATGGGCTACTGTCACTGCGACTCCTGTCGCCGCTGGTCGGCGGGGCCGGTCAATGCCTTCAGCCTGTGGCGGCCGGAGAGCGTCAAGGTGACCCAGGGGGCGGAGCTGCTGGGCAGCTACGCCCAGACCCCGGCCAGCCAGCGTCAGTGGTGCACCCGCTGCGGCGGCCATGTGATGACCGAGCACCCGGCGATGGGGCTGATCGATGTCTATGCCGCGGTGATCCCCGACCTGCCCTTCGCTCCCAGGCTGCATGTGCACTACCAGGAGGCGGTGCTGCGCATCCATGATGGGCTGGACAAGATGAAGGACGTGCCGGCGGCCATGGGGGGTTCCGGCGAGACCCTGCCCGAGTAGGCGGCGTGGGGAGGAATTAACGCCCCAGCAGGCGCAGGACTTCCTCGTCGGAGGTTTGATCGAAGTGCCGGTACCACTGTCCCACGGCGGCGAACTGGCGGGGCTGGTGCAGGCAGACCAGGGTGTCGACCCGTGTCGCCAGGCGCGCCAGGGCCTCCGGGGCGGCCACCGGTACCGCTACCACCAGCCAGGCCGGGCGTGCCTGGCGCGCCGCCGCCACCGCGGCTTCCAGGGTGGCGCCGGTGGCCAGGCCATCATCCACCAGGATGACCTGACGCCCTTCCAGCGGTGGTGCCAGGACCTCGCCCCGATAACGCCGTCGGCGGCGTTCCAGCTCGGTGGTTTCGGCCTCGATCACCGCCTGGACGTCGTCCTCGGAGAGGCGCAGGGCGCGGATCATGGCATCATCCCGGTAGCAGACCCCGCCCTCGGCGATGGCGCCCATGGCCACCTCCGGGTTCCAGGGCAGGCCCAGCTTGCGCACCAGCCAGACGTCGAGGGGCGCCTCCAGGGCCTGGGCGATCTCCCAGGCCACCGGCACCCCGCCCCGGGGCAGGCCCAGGACGATGGGGTCGGGGCCCTCGGGCAGGGCGGCAACGCGCTCGGCCAGCTGGCGGCCGGCATCGTGACGGTCGGCGAAGGGCGAGAACATGGCGTGACTCCTGGGGCCTAACGGAAGAGGGGCCTGATTGGAGCCTATGCCAGGCACCGAGGCTTGGCAAAGCGGTGTCGTGAAAAGTTGAGTGCGCCACTTGGTTATGGCCGGGCGGGCGGGGTTATACTGGCGGCCACCGGGCTGCCGGTAGCCATTTATAGCGAGATGGAGTCGATCGTGATCGAAGGGGTAAAGCATATCGTGGCCGTGGCGTCCGGCAAGGGCGGCGTCGGCAAGTCCACCGTGACCGCCAACCTGGCGCTGGCAATGGCCGCCGAGGGCTATCGGGTCGGCCTGCTGGATGCCGATATCTATGGGCCCAGCCAGGCGCGGATGCTGGGCATCGGCGAGGGCGTGCGGCCCCAGCAGGCCGGTGAGAACCGTTTCCGGCCGCTGGAGGCTCACGGCATCCAGGCCATGTCCATGGCCTTCCTGGTGGATATCAACGAGCCCATGGTATGGCGTGGCCCCATGGTGGCCGGCGCCTTCCAGCAGCTGCTGACCCAGACCGCCTGGGACGACCTGGACTATCTGTTTATCGATATGCCGCCGGGCACCGGCGATATCCAGTTGACCCTCTCCCAGAAGGTGCCGGTGGCCGGCGCGGTGATCGTCACCACGCCCCAGGACATCGCCCTGCTGGATGCCCGCAAGGGCATCGAGATGTTCCGCAAGGTCAAGGTGCCGGTGCTGGGGGTCGTGGAGAACATGAGCCTGCACACCTGTTCCCGGTGCGGCCATAGCGAGCCGATCTTCGGCGAGGGCGGTGGCGAGCGGCTGACGGCTCAATACGAGACGCGCTTGCTGGGACAGCTGCCCCTGGCGCTGTCGATTCGCGAGCAGGCCGATGGCGGGCGTCCCACGGTGGTGGCGGAGCCGGATGGCGAGGTGGCGGCCAGCTTCCGGGCCATGGCCCGCCAGGTGGCCGAGAGTGTCGCGGCCCAGGCCGAGGCGGGGCCGAGCATCTCCTTCGGCGATTGAGCGCCACGGCGTGGTTTTTATTCCCGGGCAGGGCCGTTATCATAGCGGCCCTTCTTCGTTTGCCACCCAGTGGATGTCCCGATGAGCATCAAGTCCGATTCCTGGATCCGTCGCATGGCCGCCGAGCACGGCATGATCGAACCCTTCGAGGCCGATCAGGTGCGCTACGTCGATGACCGGCGGGTCATCTCCTATGGCACTTCCAGCTACGGCTACGATGTGCGCTGTGCCGACGAGTTCAAGGTGTTCACCAATATCCACTCGGCGGTGGTGGACCCCAAGGCCTTCGATGACAAGAGCTTCGTCGACATCAAGGGCGATGTCTGCATCATTCCCCCCAACTCCTTCGCCCTGGCCCGCACCGTGGAGTACTTCCGCATTCCGCGCAGCGTGCTGACCATTTGCCTGGGCAAGTCCACCTATGCGCGCTGCGGGATCATCGTCAATGTGACGCCGCTGGAGCCGGAGTGGGAGGGTCATGTGACCCTGGAGTTCTCCAATACCACCAACCTGCCGGCCAAGATCTACGCCAACGAGGGCGTCGCCCAGATGCTCTTCCTGGAGTCCGACCAGGTCTGCGAGACTTCCTATCGGGACCGCGGCGGCAAGTATATGGGCCAGCGCGGCGTGACCCTGCCCAGGACCTGAGCCCGGAGCGACAAGACACAAGGAGCAAGCTTCAAGGAAACCCCTTGGCTTGCTCCTTGTGTTCAGGGGCTAGGCTTTTCTTGCAGCTTGCAGCTTGCAGCTTGCAGCTTGCAGCTTATTCCTCGGGGTCTTCGTCCAGCTCCTCGGCGGCATCCTGATGGGAGAGCCTGAGGCCCTGGGGTGGCAGGGGGGTGCCGTCCAGGGTGGGGCCTTCCGCCTCCAGGCGCAGGCGCCCTTCGAGGAACCAGCGCACCGCGATGGGATAGATCAGGTGCTCCCGGGCGTGAACCTTCTCCTTGAGGGCGGCCTCGTCGTCGCCCTCGCTCACTGCCACCGCGGCCTGAAGCACCACTGGGCCGCCATCCAGTTCCTCGGTGACGAAGTGCACGCTGCAGCCGTGCTCGGCGACGCCGTCCGCCAGGGCCCGGGCATGGGTATCCAGCCCCTGGTAGGCGGGCAGCAGCGAGGGGTGGATATTGAGCAGGCGGCCGTAGAAGCGCTGCACGAAGCGCGGCGTGAGGATGCGCATAAAGCCCGCCAGCACCACCAGGTGAGGCTCGTGGCGCTCGATCACCTTGATCAGGGCGCCATCGAAGGCCTCGCGGCTGTCGTACTCCCGGTGGGGCAGCGCCACCGCCTCGATGCCCGCCTCCTTGGCGCGCTTGAGGCCGTAGGCGTCGGGCTGGTTGGAGATCACCGCGACGATCTTGCCTCCGCCCAGCTCGTCATAGCCCTGGGCGTCGATCAGCGCCTGGAGGTTGCTGCCGGAGCCGGAGATCAGCACCACTACCCGGGGCGGCTCCGCCGCCTCCGGGGTAAAACCGTTGAGGGTATCGCCGTCGCTCATGCCTCGAGATTCTCCAGACGCACCTGGGGCTCCTCGCCGTCACGGGCGACGATCTCGCCCAGGCGGTAGACGGTCTCGCCCTGGGCCTGCAGATGGGCGCGGGCCTGATCGGCCTGGGCGGCGGACACCACCAGCACCATGCCGATGCCGCAGTTGAGCACCCGGTACATCTCCTCCTCGGCCACGTTTCCCTGTTCGCGCAGCCATTCGAAGACCGCCGGGCGGGTCCAGCTGGCGACATCGACCCGGGCGGTGAGGCTCTCGGGCAGGACCCGCGGCAGGTTCTCGGTGAGGCCGCCGCCGGTGATATGCGAGAGGGCGTGGACCGCCACGCCGCTCTCCTTGATCAGCGACAGCAGCGGCTTGACGTAGATGCGGGTGGGCGCCATCAGCGCCTCGGCCAGGGGGCGGCCGTCGATGGTGGTGTCGAGGTCGGCGCCGCTCACCTCGAGGATCTTGCGAATCAGCGAATAGCCGTTGGAGTGGGGGCCGGAAGAGGCCAGGCCCAGCAGAACGTCGCCCTCGGCGACCCGGCTGCCGTCGAGGATCTCGGCTTTCTCCACCACGCCGACGCAGAAGCCGGCCAGGTCATAGTCGCTGCCCTCGTACATGCCCGGCATCTCGGCGGTCTCGCCGCCCACCAGGGCACAGCCCGCCTGGTGACACCCCTCGCCGATGCCGCTGACCACGTCGGCGGCGATGTCCACATCCAGCTTGCCCGTGGCATAGTAGTCGAGGAACAGCAGCGGCTCGGCGCCGGCCACCACCAGGTCGTTGACGCACATGGCCACCAGGTCGATGCCGATGGTGTCATGCTTGCCCAGGTCCATGGCCAGGCGCAGCTTGGTACCCACGCCGTCGGTGCCGGAGACCAGCACCGGCTCGCGATAGCCGCTGGGCAGCTGGCAGAGGGCGCCGAAACCGCCCAGGCCGCCCATCACCTCGGGGCGGGCGGTGCGCTTGGCGACGCCCTTGATGCGCTCCACCAGGGCATTGCCGGCATCGATATCGACGCCGGCGTCCTTGTAGCTCAGCGAGGTGGGTCGAGTAGGGGAGGAGTCGGACGGGCTGCGGGTCATGACGAGTCCTGTGGAGTAGATTGAGCGGATCAATAGGCGCAAGATTGTAGCACTCCCCGGCGGGGCTCGCATCGCCCAGCGTGCCGGAGAGTGCCCAAGGATGTGGTTTCGAACGAGGGAGGCGAGGAATGCCCAGGTATTGGTGGTTGGCGGTCGTGGCGGTCGCCCTGGTGTGGCTGCTGTTTGCCCTGCAGTCGATGTTGATGCCCTTCTTCGTCGCCATGGTGGTGGCCTACCTGGGGGACCCCCTGGCCAATCGCCTGGAGCGCCTGGGGCTGTCGCGGCCCCTGGCGGTGAGCGGGGTCTTCCTGGTGCTGTTGCTGGTGGTGGCCCTGGGGCTCTTGATCCTGATCCCCTTGCTGGTGCAGCAGGTACGCCAGTTCACCCAGGCGGTGCCGGCGATCATCGACTGGGTGCAGACGGTGCTGGGCCCTCAGGTGCAGGCCTGGACCGGCTATGATCCCAGTGCCGAGCTGGATAACCTGCGCGAGACCCTGGCCGAGCACTGGCAGCAGGCGGGGGGCACCCTGGCCCAGGTCCTGGGTCAGGTGGGGCGCTCCGGCATGGCCTTCGTCACCTGGGCCACCTATGTGTCGCTGATTCCGGTGGTGGCCTTCTACCTGCTGCTGGACTGGCGGCGCTTGATGCAGAGCATCCGTAACCTGCTGCCACGCCAGTGGGAGCCGGACATCATGCGCCTGGCCGCACGCTGTGATGAGGTGCTGGCGGCCTTCCTGCGCGGCCAACTGCTGGTGATGCTGTGTCTCGGGGTGGTCTATGCCCTGGGGCTGACCCTGATGGGCCTGCGCTTCGGGTTGTTGATCGGCCTGTTGGCCGGGCTGGCCAGCATCGTGCCCTTCCTGGGTTTTATCGTCGGTATCGCCGCGGCCTTGATCGTGGCCTTCTTCCAGTTCGGTAGTTGGTTGGCGCTGGCCGGCGTGGTGGTGGTGTTCTGCATCGGCCAGGCGCTGGAGAGCACGGTGCTACAGCCCAAGCTGCTGGGCGACCGCATCGGCCTGCATCCGGTGGCGGTGATCTTCGCCGTGCTGGCCGGCGGCAACCTCTTCGGCTTCACCGGGGTGCTGCTGGCGTTGCCGGCGGCGGCGGTCATCATGGTACTATTGCGGGAGGTCAACGACCGCTATAAAAACAGCACCTTATATGATGCCGCCCGGCATGGGCGCGGCGACGAGGAGAGCCGATGAAACCCGGGGCCGCGCAGCTGCCGCTGGGGGTGGGCATGCGCGACGATGCCACCTTCGCCAACTTCCTGCCAGGCGACAACGCCCCCCTGGTGGAGGCGTTGCGCCATCAGCTCGATGACGCCGGTGAACCCTTCCTGTTCCTGTGGGGCGGCGAGGGAGTGGGGCGCAGCCATCTACTCCAGGCCGCCTGCCACGGCGCCGGCGACCGCGATCGCCGGGCCCTCTACCTGCCCCTGGGGGAGCTCTGGCACTTCCCGCCCCATATGCTCGAGGAGATCGAACGGCTCGATCTGGTGGCCATCGACGATCTCGATCGGGTGCTGGGCCGCAAGCGCTGGGAGGAGGGGCTCTTCCATGCCTTCAATCGCCTGCGAGATGCCGGCAAGCGTCTGATTATCTCGGCGCCGGCGGCGCCGCGACAACTGCCGGTGACCCTGCCGGACCTGGCCTCGCGGCTGACCTGGGGCATGACCTTCCATGTCAAGCGCCTGGATGACGATCAGCGCCTGGAGGCGCTCAAGCTAAGGGCGCGGGTGCGGGGCATGCAGCTGCCCGACGAGGTGGCGCGTTATATCCTGCATCGCGGCCCTCGGGCGCTGGGCGAGCTCTGCCAGGCCCTGGAGACCCTCGACCGGGCCTCCCTCTCGGCGCAGCGCAAACTGACCATTCCCTTCGTCAAGCAGGCCCTGGGCTGGTAGCCATCATTTCCGGCCGCACAGCCACTCGGTATCGAAGCGGAAGGCGTTGAGGATGTCGTCCTGGGTGAAGCCGTGGCCTTCCAGGGTGTCTTCCCAGGCCTGGGTGTTGCGGTAGTCGAGCAGCACCTCGTCGAAGGCGTCGCGCAGGGTCTCGGCATCCGGCGGGAAGGTGAAGCCCCCCCAACTGCGCACGATCTGGCCGTCGATCACCGGGTCCTCGAAATTCTGCACCACCTCGACCCCGGGGTGCTGGGCATCCAACTGGCTCACGGTGAGGCCGGTGCCGGCATAGCCGTCGGCCTGGCCGTTCAGCAGGGTGTCGATGGCCGCCGCGTTCTCGGCGATCGGTATCACCCGCCCGTCGGGCACGCCCAGGGCCACCATCATGCCGATCTGGGTGGCGCCTTCCAGCACGGCGATGCGGAGGTCGTCGCGCTCGGCGAAATCCGCGTAGCCACCGATCTCGAGCGGGTTGGCGGCCCGCACCAGCAGCCCCTCTCCATAGGAGGTGTTGGGCGCCGAGAACAGCACCCGTTCGCAGCGGGCCGGGCGGATGGCCATCTCGGCGGCGGCCATGTCGAAGCGGCCTTCCTCCAGACCGGGAATCAGGTCGCCGAAGGCGGTGACCACCCACTCGATGTTCTCGATGCCCAGCTCGCCCAGCACGTGGCGGGCCACCTCGGGGCCGGCGCCTCGTCCCTCGCCATTCTCGTCCAGGTAGCCGTAGGGCACCTCGTCGGCCACTGCGATGCGGATGCTGCCGCGCTCGCGGATCTCCTCCAGGTCGGTGGCCGTGGCGGCCTGGGTGATGGCGACAAGGCTCAACAGCAGGGCGGGCAGGGCCCAGCCCGACGCCTTGGTGATACGCATGGTCTATCCTCCCGGCGACTCTCAAGGGCCCCCATGGTGGGATGGGGGCGAGGAATCCCTATCCTGGCCTCAACATAGGAGACGGCGGAGGCTTGCGCCACTGGCTCAGCGACGCAGGTTGACCCGGGTGGTCTGGCCGTTGCGCAGGCGTATCTGATGGAGGATCAGCGGGCTGCGCTCGCCATTGGGGAGGCCGACGCTGCCGGAAACATAGAAGTCGCCCGGCGGTAGCTGCGCCGCCTCGAAGCGCCCCTGGCCGTCGGTGCGCACCCGATGGGTATAGGCCTGGGCGCGGGGGTCGGCGCGCTCCACCGCCCGCCCGGCCAGTGCCTGCTCGGCGGCTTCCGCCGAGTAGGCGGTGACCGGGGCGATGGAGACGGTCTCATGGCGGCCATAGTGGCGGCCGCCGGGGCCGTCATAGAAGAGCTGGCCGCTCAGGCGGGCCGTGCCCTGGGTTGGCAGGGCGCGATACTCGGCCTCGGAAAAGGCCACCCGGCGCGGCACTCGGCCCGGCTCCGGGGGCCGTTCCGGGTCGGGAGTGACGTCGCGCACCTCGATACGGCGGGTATCGGTGTCCATGGGGGGCAGCATCTGACAGCCGGCCAGAATCAGGCCAAGGCCGACAACGACAAGAGCGTGGCGCATCGTCTCTCCTTCTGGTGCTGGATGGGGCGTCCCTGTGCGGGACGAGTATTGCAGGCGGGCGCCGCCCTGGGTAGGGCGGCGGACTATGCTATCGATAAGTTTCCTCGATTAGCCGGCCAGGGAGGCATCGCTTAGGCTGGGGTCGATAGTTTTTAACTAAAGTAGGAGGGGAGAATGAGCGCCACGCGAATCGAGCGGGACAGCATGGGGGAGCTCGAGGTCCCGGCCTCGGCCCTTTACGGTGCCCAGACCCAGCGGGCGGTGAACAACTTCCCGATCAGTGGTCACGCCATGCCGCCGGCCTTTATCCAGGCGGTGGCCCGCATCAAGGCCGCCTGTGCCCGGGTCAATGCCGAGCTGGGGTTGCTCGACGCACCCCGGGCCGAGGCGATCCGCGAGGCGGCCGAGGCGATCCTCGCCGGCCGCCATGATGACCAGTTTCCGGTGGACGTCTATCAGACCGGCTCCGGCACCTCCACCAATATGAACGTCAACGAGGTGATCGCCCACCTGGCCAGCCGCGGTGGCCTGGAGGTGGGGCCCAATGATCATGTCAATATGGGGCAGTCCAGCAACGACGTCATCCCCACGGCGATACATCTCTCGGCGGCCCTGGCGGTCCGCGACGAGCTGTTGCCGGCCCTGGCGCACCTGCGCGGGAGCATCGACACCAAGGCCGGGCAGTTGCACGAGGTGATCAAGACCGGGCGAACCCACCTGATGGATGCCATGCCGGTGCGCATGAGCCAGGAGCTGGGGGCCTGGTCGGCCCAGGTGGCGGCCAGCGAGGCACGTTTCCAGGACGCCATGACGCGGCTGTGCCGCCTGGCCCAGGGCGGCACCGCCGTGGGCAGCGGCATCAATGCCCACCCCGAATTCGCGGCCCGGGTGGCGCGGGCGCTCTCCGAGGCGACCGGCCTGTCGCTGAGCCCCGCCGATAGTCACTTCGCCGCGCTCGCCTCCCAGGACGCCGCGGTGGAACTCTCCGGGCAACTGCGTGGCCACGCCTGCGTGGTGTTGAAGATCAGCAATGACCTGCGCTGGATGAATTCGGGGCCCCTGGCCGGACTCGGCGAGATCGAGCTGGAGGCCCTGCAGCCCGGCAGCTCGATCATGCCGGGCAAGGTCAATCCGGTGATTCCCGAGGCCGCCGCCATGGCCGCCACCCAGGTGATCGGCCTGGATAGTGCGGTGACCGTGGCGGGGCAGAGCGGCAACTTCCAGCTCAATGTCATGCTGCCCTTGATCGCCAATAACCTGCTGTCGGGGATCCGACTGATGAGCAACGCCAGCCGGCTGCTGGCCGACCGCGCCATCGCCTCCTTCAGGGTGCGGGAGGCGAGCCTGGCCGAGCCCCTGGCCCGCAACCCCATCCTGGTCACCGCCCTGAATTCGGTGATCGGCTATGACGCCGCGGCGACCATCGCCAAGCGGGCCTATCGGGAGGGGCGGCCGATCCTCGAGGTGGCCGAGGAGGCCACCGACCTCTCCCGGGAGGAGTTGGAGCGGCTGCTGGATCCCGCCAGGCTGGCCGATGGGGGGCTGCCCGAGGCCTGAGCTCGGGGTCAGGCCTCGCTGGCCTGGGCCGGTGAGGTGTCGTCGCTTTCCTCGCCGCCGGCGATATGCAGCGCCACATCGTGGCTGGCCATCAGCTGGCAGATGGCCTGGGGCGGCCGGCGGTCGGTGAAGAGGGCGTCGATCTGGGTGATGCGGCCCTGGCGGACCACGGCATTGCGATGGAACTTGGAGTGGTCGGCGATCAGGTAGACCTGGCGGGAGTTATGGATGATCGCCTGGGCCACCCGCACCTCCTGGTAGTCGAACTCCAGCAGGGAGCCGTCCTCGTCGATGCCGCTGATGCCGATGATGCCGTAGTCGACCTTGAACTGGTTGATAAAGTCGATGGTCGCCTCGCCGATGATGCCACCGTCCCGGGAGCGCACCTGGCCGCCGGCGATGATCACATTGAAGTCCTCCTTGTGCTGGAGGATGGCCGCCACATTGAGGTTGTTGGTGATCACCTCCAGGCCCTGATGGTCGAGCAGGGCCTCGGCGACCACTTCGTTACTGGTGCCGATATTGATAAACAGCGAGGCGCGATCGGGGATCTTGCCGGCCAGCAGGGCGGCGATGCGCCGCTTGGCGTCCAGGTTGAGGGTCTTGCGGGTCTGGTAGGCGGTGTTCACCGTGCTCGATTCGAGGCCGGCACCGCCGTGCACCCGGCGCACCAGGCCTTCGTCGGCCAGGGTGTTGAGGTCACGACGAATGGTCTGGGGCGTGACCCCGAACTCCTGGGTCAGCTGCTCGATGGAGGCATAGCCCTGGCGCTTGATCAGGGTCAGGATGGCGTCGTGTCGCTTGTGCTGAATCATGGCATCGTCGCTGTCGGTCGGTGGGCGGCATGGCGCCATTATATTAGCAAGCCTGGCGGAATCGGTGGCCCGGGGAGATCACTTCCGCGACCGGGGCCTGTCTAGGGCGTATCCCCGGGGCGGACGCTACCACCAATAGGCCCCCAACTGACTGATCATAGGGATTTTTTAACTAGGGGCTTGCATTTTATCGGCGAGTGCGTAGAATACGCATCCGTTGCCGGGGCAAGCCTCGGGTAACGGCGAGTTGTAGGACCATAGCTCAGTTGGTTAGAGCGCCACGTTGACATCGTGGAGGTCAGCGGTTCAAATCCGCTTGGTCCTACCAAATCTCGTCTCAGTTTCAGGACCATAGCTCAGTTGGTTAGAGCGCCACGTTGACATCGTGGAGGTCAGCGGTTCAAATCCGCTTGGTCCTACCAGATCCCGACGCCCCGTGACCCCAGGTCACGGGGCGTTTTCGTATGGGCGAAGAAAAGGTCGTATAAAAAAGGGGGTCGGCCTCGAAAGGCCGGCCGAGATCGTTAATTGACCGGGTGTAACGCCCATGGTGCTGACGGCTCCTGGCGGCCTCGTATCAGTAGTCGCCCTCACCAACCTCGACTATGCTCATACGCGTGTGCACCAAAGCCAAGTGTGGGTATGGCGGCGGATTTAATTTTCTCTTAGGTGAGACACGCTGCATTGGTTTTATGAACGACGTCCTCCAAAGCCTGTTTCAGTTGTTCGAGTCTGCGCCCGTTCTCGTCGCGGCCTATGATGGCTTTGACAGACTTCGATACGCCAACAAGGCGTTTCGATCAGCCTACTTCATCGAGCCGGACGAGACGCCTTTCTGGCCTGATCTGATGAGGCGAAACCACTGTGCCAAACGAGGCACCGTCATTCGCGCTGCGGACTTCGAAGAATGGCTGATCTCCACGCAGTCGCGCCGGGGAAAGGTCGGCTTCAGAGCCTTCGAAACCGATCTTTTCGACGGCCGCTGGCTCTGGATGACAGAGACGGTTCGGGAAGACGGCTGGATGCTGTGCATTGCCACCGATGTTACGGACCTGAAGGCCAGTACACGTGAGGTTCGGCAGGACCGGGACCTGGCGATCAAGGCTTCATACACCGACGAACTGACCGGGGTTGCCAACCGCCGGTTCGTGACTGCCCGAATTGAGGAGATGCTGCAGCGGCAAGACACCGATGAAGTGTCATCACTCGGCTGCCTGTGCGTACTCGATATCGACCACTTCAAGGGCATCAACGACCAGTTTGGCCATCACAACGGTGATCTGGTCCTGAAAGACTTCGCAAGGCGCATTCACCGGCTCGTGAGGCGCACGGACTGCTTTGGTCGCGTCGGGGGGGAGGAATTCGTCCTGGCTCTTCCAGCCACTTCCCTTGAGCAGGCAAGGCTCATCGTCGAGAGAATGCTCGTCGGTGTGCGCAAATCGCGACCCCTCAAGGATAGGTCGGACTGCAAATACACCTTCTCAGTCGGCGTTGCGGCTGCGCAACCTGGGGATACTCCGATCAGCCTTTTTGCGCGCGCGGATCGAGCCCTTTATATGGCCAAGCTTGCCGGTCGGGATCGGATTCACATAGACGATGCCTCGTTCGATCGATCGGGGAAAATAGGATAATGGTCACGCAACCCCAGGCTGAGCTGTATCACCAAGCACTTCGTCAAGGGTTTTGCAGCGGGGGCTGTGATATCTGCGAATCGGGCCGGGATTGCCGGTGAGGCGGCCCCTGCTGGTTTTGAGAAGTATCACCCCGGCTTATTCATGAGGTGCTCCAGGTCGGTATGGGCCTGGAAGATCGCCACCAGGGCCTCGATACCCGCCTGGTCTTCCGGGGTGAAGCGCCCCAGTCGGGGGCTGTCCAGGTCCAGGACGCCCCACACCTCGCCGTCATGGATAATGGGCACCACCAGCTCGGCCCGGGAGGCGCTGTCGCAGGCGATATGATCCGCCACGGCGTGGACGTCGTCGATGCGCTGGGTCGTGCGGCTTCGCGCCGCGGCCCCGCAGACGCCCTGGCTGAAGGGAATCGGGGTGCAGGCGGGCTTGCCCTGGAAGGGGCCCAGCACCAGGGTCTGGGGGCGGCGCTGCAGATAGAAGCCGACCCAGTTGAGGTCGGGGATCTCCTGCATCAGGAGGGCGCAGGTCTGGGCGCCGTTGGTCAGGGGGTCGCGCTCATCGAGCAGGGCGGCCAGCTGGCGCCCCAGCAGGGCGTAGTCGCTCATCATGTCACTCCTCGAAACCACAGGGCCGACCCGGCTTGGGTCGGCCCTGTGAATCTGGCGGCGGGGCGGCTTACTGCCAGCCGGGCACCGCGCCACCGTCGAACAGCTCCAGGGCCTTCTCGGCTACCTCGTCACTCTGGTAGGCGGAGACCAGTTGTTGAATCTCCTCGCGTTCCTCATCCCCGGCGCGCACCGCGATCAGGTTGACGTAGGGGGACTCGGGGCCCTCGCGGAGCAGGGCGTCCTCCAGTTGCAGGCCGGCGGGCTGGGCGAAGGTGTTGTTGATAAAGGCCAGGTCCACGTCGGGCAGGACCCGCGGCAGCTGCGCCGCCTCGATCTCGCGGAATTCGAAGCCGTGGGGGTTGTCCGCCACGTTGACCGGGGTGGCCTCGAGGTTCTCCGGGTCATCCAGGGTGATCAGGCCACGGTTGTGCATCAGGATCATCGCCCGGCCGCCATTGGTGGGGTCGTTGGGCAGGGCGATCAGGGCGCCCTCCGGCAGGGACTCGATGCTGTCGTGCTTCTCGGAATAGGCGCCGATGGGGTAGACGAAGGTGTAGCCGGCGACGGCCAGGTCGTAGCCGCGGTCCTCGATCATGCTGTCGAGGTAGGGGGCGTGCTGGAAGGCGTTGGCGTCCAGGCTGCCGTCGGCCAGGGCGGCATTGGGGGAGACGTAGTCGGTGAACTCGATGATCTCCACGTCCAGGTCGTAGCGCTCCTTGGCCAGGTTGACCGCCACTTCCATGACTTCGGATTCCGGGCCGGACATGGTGCCCACCTTGATGCTGCGGGTCTCGGCGTCGTCGCTGCCGCAGCCGGCCAGCAGGGCGCTGCCGAACAGGGTGGCGCCGATCAGGGTCGGGCGCAGCCAGGTAGCCAGGGGTCGTTGCATGGTGAAGCTCTCCTTGTGTCCAGGAAGTGCCGGCGGACCGGCGTGAATGTCACTTGTGGTTGGCGCGGCGCACCAGGGCGTCGCCGAGGCTCTGGAAGCCCTGCACCATCACCACCAGGATCGCCACGGTGATCAGCATCACCAGGGGGTCGAAGCGATTGTAGCCATAGCGGATGCCCAGGTCGCCCAGGCCGCCGCCGCCCACGGCGCCGGCCATGGCCGAGTAGCTGACCAGGGTCACCACGGTGATGGTGAGGCCGGTGATGATGCCGCCCCTGGCCTCCGGTAGCAGGACCTTGGTGATGATCTGGTAGGGGGTGGCGCCCATCGACTGGGCGGCCTCCACCAGGCCCGGGGAGAGCTCGTTCAGCGAGCCCTCCACCAGGCGCGCCACGAAGGGGATCGCCGCCACGGTCAGCGGTACGATGGCGGCATTGGTGCCGATGGAGGTGCCGACGACCACTCGGGTAAAGGGGATGATCGCCACCATCAGGATGATAAAGGGCACCGAGCGGCCGATATTGGTGGCCATGCCCAGTATCTGGTTGAGCAGTGGCCGGGCCAGGATCTGCCCCGGGCGGGTCACATAGAGCAGCACCCCCAGGGGCACCCCCAGCAGGGCCGAGATCACTCCCGAGACGCCCACCATATAGAGGGTGTCCAGGGTCGCCTTGAGAATCAGATCAAGCATCGCGCTGGACATGGCCGAGCACCTCCACGTCTAGGTCATGGGTTTCGAGATAGGCGATGGCCCGGGCGGTCTCCTCGGCGCCGCCGATCAGCTCGGCGATCATCAGCCCCAGGGTGCGCTCCTGGATCGACTCCACCTTGGCCTCGAGGATGCTGACGTCGATGCCGCACTCCCGGGCCAGTCGCGAGATCAGCGGGGTGGAGACGGCGTCGCCGCCGAAGGCCAGGCGCACCACCGGGTGGGTGTGCTCGCCGGGAGTGGCCTCCAGGCGTTCCACCAGCGCCGCCGGCGGCTCGAGTTGCAGGAAGTCGTTGAGGAAGTGGCGGCCCAGTTCGGTGCGCGGGGCGGTGAAGAAGTCACCCACCTCGGCCTCCTCGACCAGCTCGCCGCCGGAGATCAGCCCGACCCGGTGGCAGATGCGCTTGACCACCTCCATCTCATGGGTGATCAGCAGAATGGTCAGGCCCAGCTTGCGGTTGATGTCCTGCAGCAGGTCGAGGATGGCACCGGTGGTCTGGGGGTCGAGGGCCGAGGTGGCCTCGTCGCAGAGCAGCACCTTGGGGCGGCTGGCGAGGGCGCGGGCGATGGCCACCCGCTGCTTCTGGCCGCCGGAGAGCTGGGAGGGGTACTGATCCCGCTTGTCGGCCAGGCCAACCAGCTCCAGCAGCGGCAATACCCGCTCACGGATCTCCTTGCCGCTTACGCCCATCAGCTCCAGGGGCAGGGCCACATTGGCGTAGACGGTGCGCGAGGAGAGCAGGTTGAAGTGCTGGAAGATCATGCCGATCCGATGGCGGGCCTGGTTGAGGGCCGCGCCGCTCAGTTCGCTGAGCTCCTGGTCGTCGACCCGTACGCTACCGGTGGTGGGGCGTTCCAGCAGATTGACGCAGCGAATCAGGGTCGACTTGCCGGCCCCGGAGAGGCCGATCACCCCGTAGATGGCGCCCTTGGGGACCTCCAGGTCGATATCCTTCAGGGCCTGGACGGCGCGCTCGCCGCTGCCATAGGTCTTGGAGAGGTTGCTGAGTCTGATCATGGGTCCCGTGGACTGGTGGGGGCGCCGGGCGGGCGGGCAGTCTCAGGGCAAAAAAAAGGCCACCCTGGCGGGTGGCCATCAACGCTGGACACACCCTTTTAGCCGCACTTACCACCCCCTCGAGAGGGGATAGCGGCGCCCGCAATCCGGGTACAAATCGGCGCCTGAAATGAATGAGCGAATGCTAGTGGTTGTTGAATGGGCTGTCAATGACAGTTCGGGCCAAGTTATCGCCGATGACGCCTTCTTGCAGAAAATATTACTGCCACTGGCCGGGCTGGCCCAAGGAATCTCGTCGAAGGAGCGGGTGGGCGCCTCGCTCGCGACAGGCTGGTAAACTAGGTCCCTGTCCGGGGCCGCGACGGCGGGCCCGCTTCATTCTGGCTCGGGAGTCGAGATGTTTACTGGAATCGTACAGGGCACCGCCACGCTGGTCGAGGTCGTCGAGAAGGAGGCCTTTCGCACCCATGTGGTGGCGCTGCCGGAGGAATTGCGCGAGGGCCTGACCCTGGGGGCCTCGGTGGCCCATAACGGGGTCTGCCTGACGGTGACCGCCATCGACGGCGAGCGGATCAGCTTCGATCTGATGCGCGAGACCCTGCGCCTGACCAACCTGGGCGGCCTGGCGGTGGGGGAGAGCGTCAATATCGAGCGGGCCGCCCGCTTCGGCGACGAGATCGGCGGCCATGCCATGTCGGGGCATGTGATCTGCATGGCCGAGCTGGCCGCCATCGAGGAGGCGCCCAACAATCGCCGCCTGTGGTTCCGCCTCCCCGAGGCCTATGGGCGCTTTCTCTTCGACAAGGGCTATATCGGCGTCGATGGCATCAGCCTGACCATCGGCGAGGTGCGCCAGGCCGAGGACGGGCCGAGCTTCTGCGTCAACCTGATTCCCGAGACCCTGGCGCGGACGACCCTGGGGCAGCGCCGCGAGGGTGACCCCGTCAATATCGAGATCGATCCCCAGACCCAGGCCATCGTCGAGAGCGTGGAGCGGCTTCTCGACGCCCGTCTGCCCAGGGACGCCTGACCAAATCGTCAAGCCTGCGTTTGCGGTGGGGGATGGCGCCTTCAGCGGTCATTGCTTATACCTGTATAACGCCGGGAAAAGCGGCCCTTATTGGCGGTGGCCGACGCGCATTGCGTCTCGCGTCGGGCCACCGCTTTGGGTAGTATGTGCGGCTTTTCCGCCTCTTGACCATTTACGCAAGCGCACGGGGCCCCCGATGCTGAAACGACTGCTGGACGACCACTTCAAGCTTAGCGAGCACCACACCACGATCCATACCGAGGTCATCGCCGGGATCACCACCTTCCTGACCATGGCCTATATCATCTTCGTCAACCCGAGCATTCTCGCGGAGACGGGAATGGATTATGGGGCGGTCTTCGTGGCCACCTGTCTGGCGGCGGCCATCGGCTCCCTGATCATGGGAGTATGGGCCAATTACCCCATCGCCCAGGCGCCGGGCATGGGGCTCAACGCCTTCTTCACCTATGGCGTGGTGCTGGGCATGGGCTACAGCTGGGAAGCGGCCCTGGGGGCGGTATTCTTCTCCGGTTTCATCTTCCTGCTGCTGAGCATCTTCAAGGTGCGCGAGTGGATCATCAACTCCATTCCGCTCTCCTTGCGCCTGGGCATCGCCGCCGGCATCGGTCTCTTCCTGGCGATGATCGCCTTGAAGAATGCCGGTATCGTGGTGGCCGATCCGGCGACCTATGTGGCCCTGGGCGACATGTCTCAGCCGCCGGCCCTCTATGCGCTGCTGGGTTTCTTCGTGATCACCGCCCTGGCCTATCTCAAGGTCACCGGCGCCGTGATGATCGGCATCCTGGGCGTTACCATCCTGGCCATGGTGCTGGGGCATAACGACTATGCCGGCCTGATCTCCATGCCGCCCTCCATCGCACCCACCTTTATGGCGCTGGACCTGGCCGGGGCCTTCGACGTGGCCATGCTCAGCGTGATCTTCGCCTTCCTCTTCGTCGACCTCTTCGATACCTCCGGCACCCTGGTGGGGGTCGCCCATCGCGGCGGCCTGCTGGACAAGGACGGCAAGCTGCCGCGCCTCAACCGGGCGATGATCTCCGACAGCAGCGCCTCCATGGCCGGCGCCGTGCTGGGGACGTCCACCACCACCAGCTATATCGAATCCACCGCCGGCATCGCCTCCGGCGGGCGCACCGGCCTGACCGCCGTGGTGGTGGCCATCCTCTTCCTGGTGAGCCTGTTCTTCGCGCCCCTGGCCGGTTCGATTCCCGCCTATGCCACCGCCGGGGCCCTGCTCTACGTGGCCTCGCTGATGGCCGGTAGCCTGGCCCATGCCAACTGGGAGGACGCCACCGAGGCGGCACCGGTGCTGATCGCCGCCCTGGCCATGCCGCTGACCTTCTCGATTGCCGAGGGCATCGCCCTGGGCTTTATCAGCTATGTGGCCATCAAGGCCCTGGCCGGGCGCTTCCAGGACCTCAACCCCGCGGTGGTGATCCTGGCGCTGCTGTTCGCCCTGAAATTCCTGTTCCTTGATTGAGAGAGCCGATGAGCATCTACGGTGATTACATCAAATCGGTGATTCGTACCGTCCCCGACTGGCCACAGCCGGGGGTCAACTTCCGCGATATCACCCCGCTGTTGCAGAACAGTGCCGCCTTTCGCAAGCTGATCGACAGCTTCGTGCATCGCTACCAGGAGATGGATCTGGACGCCATCGCCGCCATCGATGCTCGCGGTTTCATCATCGGGGCGCCCCTGGCCTATGAGTTGGGCTGCAGTTTCGTGCCGGTGCGCAAGAAGGGCAAGCTGCCGTTTCGCACCGTCAGCGAGACCTATACCCTGGAGTATGGTCAGGCCGAGGTGGAGCTTCATGCGGACGCCTTCCAGCAGCACGATCGCATCCTGATCATGGATGACCTGATCGCCACCGGCGGTACCATGCTGGCCGCCGCCAAGCTGATCACCCGCTGCGGTGGTCAGGTGGTGGAGACCGCCACCATTATCGACCTGCCCGAGCTGGGCGGCTCCCAGAAGATTCGCGAGGCCGGCCATAGCGTCTTCGCGGTCTGTTCCTTCACCGAGGACGAATAATCTCGTCCTCTCCTCTGCTTTACCGGGTTATCGATCATGAGCGCCAATCGCTATCAGCAACACTTCACCGTCTCCTGGGATCAACTGCACCGGGACGTACGGGCCCTCTGCCACCAACTGGTGGAGCGCGACTTCAAGGGCATCGTCGCCATCACCCGGGGCGGGCTGATCCCCGCCGCCCTGATCGCCCGGGAGCTCAACGTGCGCCTGATCGACACCGTCTGCATCAAGAGTTACGAGCATAAGGAGCAGGGTGGGCTCGACGTGATGAAGGGCGTCGATCACGATGGCGAAGGCTGGCTGCTGGTGGATGACCTGGTGGATACCGGCAAGACCGCCCGCAAGGTGCGCGAGATGCTGCCCAAGGCCCATTTCGTTACCGTCTATGCCAAGCCGGAGGGGCGTCCCCTGGTGGATCAGTGTCTTACCGAAGTGGCCCAGGACTGCTGGATTCAGTTCCCCTGGGACATGGGCATCGCCTATGTGCAACCGTTGGTGGAGCAGGTGCGCAAGGGCGATGATGCCTGATCGTCTCCCCGACGAGGCGCCGCCCCGCCGCGATGATACCGTCAGCGAAGTCAGTGAAGAGAGTTGGCCGATGTCAGGATCCCCGCTTCCCGAGAGCTGGAATCGCTTCCTGGGCCCGGAGTTCCAGGCCCCCTATATGCAGCAGCTGCGGGACTTTCTCGCCGCCGAGAAGGCCGCCCGCAAGGTGATCTACCCCCACTCCAGCCACTGGTTTCGTGCCTTCGAGCTGACCCCGCTGGAGCGGGTCAAGGTGGTGATCCTGGGCCAGGATCCCTACCACGGGCCCGACCAGGCCCATGGGCTGTGCTTCTCGGTGCGCCCGGGCGTGCCCACGCCGCCCTCCCTGGTCAATATCTACAAGGAGCTGGCCGGCGACCTGGGGGTGAGCCCGGTGAACCACGGCTTCCTGGAGCCCTGGGCACGCCAGGGCGTGCTGATGCTCAACAGCGTGCTGACGGTGGAGCAGGGCAACGCCGGCGCCCATCGTGGGCGGGGCTGGGAGAGCTTTACCGACCGTGCCATCGCCACGGTCAACGAGCAGTGCGAGGGCGTGGTCTTCCTGCTGTGGGGGAGCTATGCCCAGAAGAAGGCGGCCTTCGTCGATCGCAACCGCCATCTGGTGCTGCAATCGCCGCATCCGTCGCCGCTCTCCGCCCACCGCGGCTTCTTCGGCCAGCGTCACTTTTCCCAGGCCAATGCCTTCCTCGAGGCCCGTGGGCGTGGCGCCATCGACTGGCAGCTGCCCCCCGAGCCCATCTAACGAAGCGCCGACGTGAGGGAGGCGTTGAGAGGCCGCCTGGCGGCCTCGCCAGCGTCGACGACCCTTAACCTGACGGCATTATTCGACCAATATTATCGCTATTTTTTCAAGGGCCTCCCTATGCGCGTTCATGCCATCCAACACCCCCTGGTCAAGCACAAGCTGGGCCTGATGCGGGCCGCCGACATCAGCACCAAGAGCTTTCGCGAGCTGGCCGGTGAGGTCGCCAAGCTGCTGACCTACGAAGCGACCCAGGACCTGGAGCTGGAGACCATCGAGATCCCCGGCTGGAGCGGTGAGCCCCTCGAGGTAGAGCAGTTGAAGGGCAAGAAGGTCACGGTGGTGCCGATCCTGCGCGCCGGGTTGGGCATGCTGGATGGGGTCACCGACCTGATCCCCAGCGCCCGGATCAGCGTGGTGGGGCTCTATCGCAACGAAGAGACCCTGGAGCCGGTGCCCTATTTCGAGAAGTTCACCAATGATATCGCCGAGCGCCTGGCCATCGTCATCGATCCCATGCTGGCCACCGGCGGGTCCATGGTGGCGACCCTGGACATGCTCAAGGAGCGCGGCTGCCGGCAGATCAAGGTGATCGTGTTGGTGGCGGCGCCGGAGGGCATCGCCAGGGTGCAGGCCGCCCACCCGGACGTGGAGATCTATACCGCGGCCATCGATGAGCGCCTCGACGAGCACGGCTATATCGTGCCCGGCCTGGGGGATGCCGGCGACAAGATCTTCGGCACCCGTTGATGCCTGGCCTTACCCCGGCCGATCCCGCCCCGGGGCCTGCCTGATACACCCCGCAACCCAGCGCCCCTGACACGTCCAGGGGCGTTTTTATGGAGACTCGCCATGACTGACTCCTCGGCGGCCGTTCCGCGCTCGGCCGACTCCCTGCCCAGGACGCTGTTGACCGGCGTCCAGATGCTCTTCGTGGCCTTCGGTGCCCTGGTGCTGGTGCCGCTGCTGACCGGCCTCGACCCCAGCGTGGCGCTGTTTACCGCCGGGGCCGGCACCCTGGTGTTCCATGCGGTCACCAAGGCTACGGTGCCGGTCTTCCTGGCCTCGTCCTTTGCCTTTATCGCGCCCATCCAGGGCTCGGTGGCCAGCTTCGGTGTCTCGGCGACCCTGGGCGGCCTGCTGGCGGCGGGGCTGGTCTATGTGGTCATCTCCCAGGCGGTGCGCCTCAAGGGCACCGCCTGGCTGCATCGCCTGCTGCCGGCGGTGGTGGTGGGGCCGGTGATCATGGTGATCGGCCTGGCGCTGGCACCGGTGGCGGTGAGCATGGCCAGCGGCGAGACCAGCGAGCATATCGGTTACGCCCAGGCGATTACCCTGTCGATGATCAGCCTGCTGGTGACCCTGGTGCTGGCGGTCTTCGGCCGCGGCCTGCTGCGCCTGATTCCGATCATGGGCGGTATCCTCAGCGGCTATCTGCTGGGGCTGGCCATGGGGGTGATCGACTTTACGCCGGTGCATGAGGCGGCCTGGCTGGCGCTGCCGTCGTTCACCGCGCCGAGCTTTCACTGGGCGGCGATCCTGTTCATGATCCCGGTGGCCATCGCCCCGGCGGTGGAGCATATCGGCGATATGGTGGCCATCGGCTCGGTGACCCGCAAGAACTACCTGGAGACGCCGGGGCTGCACCGCACCCTGCTCGGGGATGGCCTGGCCACCGTCACGGCGGCACTGTTCGGCGGGCCGCCGAACACCACCTACTCCGAGGTGACCGGCGCGGTGACCCTGACCCGCGCCTTCGATCCGCGGATCATGATGGTGGCGGCGGGGGCGGCCATCGTACTGGCCTTCGTGGCCAAGCTGGGCGCCCTGCTGCAGACCATCCCGGGGCCGGTGATGGGCGGCATCATGACCCTGCTGTTCGGCTCCATCGCCGTGGTGGGCATGAATACCCTGGTGCGCGCCGGCCACTCCCTGACCGCCCCCCGCAACCTGGTGGTGATCTCGCTGATCCTGGTCTTCGGCATCGGCGGCATGCAGCTGGGCGGCGGCCAGTTTACCCTCCAGGGGGTGAGTCTGGCGGCCCTGGTGGGCATCGTCCTTAACTGGGTATTGCCGCCGGCCAAGGAAGAGGTTTGAGGTAGGTCGGACAAGTGAGCCGAGAGTGCATCCGACACCCCGGATGCACTCTCGGCATATTCGGTTTCTGGTGATCAGGCGTGGTGCTGCTCGGTGCCCCCGTCGGAGAATGACGGGGGATTATTCGCGCTGACGATCACGCATTCGTTGTCGCTCATATTGCGGAAGCGATGGGGCAGGCGTGAGTCGAAGTAGTAGGCGTCGCCGGCGGTCAACAGCTGCACCTCGCCGCCCACGGTGAGCTCGATGGTGCCGGAGATGATCACGCCGCCTTCCTCCCCCTCGTGTTCCAGCATCTCCTCGCCGGTGTCCGCGCCGGGGGGGTAGTGCTCATGGATGATCGACATGCTGCGATTGGGGCGGCGAGCCCCCACCAGTTTCCAGGAGAGGGTGCCGTCGCCGATCTCGGTGAGTTCCTCGGCCCGATAGAAGACCTGCTCCTGGCTCAGCCCTTCGCCGGCGAAGAATTCGCTGATCGAGACCGGCAGGGCATCGAGGATCTTCTTCAGGGAACTGACCGAAGGGCTGACGCTATTCTGTTCGATCAGGGAGATGGTGCTGTTGGTTACCCCGGCCCGCTTGGCCAACTCTCGCTGGGATAGCTGGCGTGCCAGGCGCAACTGCTTGAGACGCTCGCCGACGTCGAATCCACCCATGGGTTCCAAGTCCTTATGTTGAAGATCTTTGACATAGCATACCCGCTTACGTCCATGAACATAAGCGGTGCGTCCCAGCGCGCGGATTTCATGGCAAAAGTCGTCTTTGGAGGTGAGTCCGGAGATACCATGCGGTAGGCTGGAGCTAGTCAGAATTCCTCGTGGATGCTAAGTTGACCAAATGGACAATATTTCTCAGGCAGCGCCCCGTCACCTCATGACCGGCCTGATCCTGGCCGGCGGCCAGGGACGCCGCATGGGCGGCGTCGACAAGGGGCTGGTCGATTTCGCCGGCCGTCCCCTGGTGGCCCATGCTCGTGGCCCCCTGGAGGGACGGGTGGCGGAGCTTCTGATCAACGCCAATCGTCACCGGGAGGCCTATGCCGCCTGGGCCGACCGGGTGATCATGGACCGGGAAGGGGGCTACCAGGGTCCCCTGATGGGCATCTGGAGCGGGCTCTGTGCCGCCACCACGCCCTGGGTCGTGGTGGTACCCTGCGATAGCCCCGGCCTGCCGGTGGACCTGCTCGATCGGCTCTGGGCCGGTCGCGGGGACGCGGCCATCGCCACCGCCCACGACGGCGAGCGGGATCATCCGGTGGTGGCGCTGATTCGCCGCGACCTGGCCGAGGATCTGGGCCGCGCCCTCGCCGAAGGAGAGCGCAAGATCGATCGCTGGTATGCCCGGCACGCCTGGGTCAGAGTCGACTTCGCCGATTGCCCCGGGGCCTTCGCCAACCTCAATACCCCGGAGGAGAAGCGGCGCCTCGAGGCGGGCGTCGACGAAGCCGGCGGGGAGGCCTCCCATGATGGGGCCTGACGCACGTCGCCTGGGGGGCGAGGCACTGCCGCTGCTGGGGATCGCCGCCTGGAGCGGTACCGGCAAGACCACCCTGCTGGAGGCGCTACTGCCGCGCCTGGCCGAGCGGGGCCTCAAAACGGCGGTGATCAAGCATGCTCACCACGAATTCGAGGTGGATCGTCCCGGCAAGGACAGTCACCGCCTGCGCCAGGCCGGTGCCGCCCCCATGCTGGTGGCCTCCCGGCGCCGGGTGGCGATGATGTACGAGACGCCGGGGCAGGAGGAGCCCGACCTGCCCGAGCTGATCGAGCTGCTGCGGCCGCGCCGGCCCGACCTGGTGCTGGTGGAGGGCTTCAAGGCCTGGCCGCTGCCCAAGCTGGAGCTGCATCGTCCCGAGCTTGGAAAGCCGCTGCTGGCCCCGCAGGATCCCTGGGTCAAGGCGGTGGCCAGCCCGGCCCCCCTGGCGCTGCCGGTGGGGGTCCTGGCCCTGGATCTCAATAACCACGAGGCCCTGGCCGACTGGGTGGCGGCCTGGCCGGGGCGCTGGCCCGCGGACTGCTTTCCGCGCGACGAGGAGGTGGGCCCATGAGCCTCTCCTGTTTCGATCTCGGCGAACGAATGCTCTCGGTGAGCGAGGCCCAGCGCCATCTCGAAGGCCTTGTCTCGGCGCCCCTGGCGACCGAGCTCTGCCCCCTGGCCGAGCTGCCGGGGCGGATCCTGGCGGAGGCGATCCACTCACCCATCGATGTGCCCCAGAACACCAATGCCGCCATGGATGGCATCGCCCTGGCCTGGCCGGCGCCGTCGGCGGAGCTGTCTCTGGTAGGCAGCGTGCTGGCGGGCAGCCGTGCCGAGCGCTCCCTCGACGCCGGGGAGGCGGTGACCATCACTACCGGCGCGCCGCTGCCCCGGGGCGCCGATACGGTGATTATGCAGGAGCAACTGATATTCCCCGGTGAGGGGCGGGTGGGGATCACCCGGAGCGAGACGGTGCGCCGCGGTCAGCATGTGCGCCAGGCCGGGGAGGACGTGGCCCGCGACAGCCAGGCGCTGGCCGCCGGTACCCGGCTGGGGCCGGCCCAGTTGGGCCTGCTGGCCTCCCTCGGGGTGACCGAGGCGCGGGTCCATCGCCGCCCGCGGGTGGCCATCTTCTCCAGCGGCGACGAGGTGACGGCCCCGGGCGAGCCGCTGCCCGCGGCGGGCATCTACGATGCCAACCGCTACTCCCTGCGTGGCCTGCTCGACGGGCTCGGCTGCGAGGTGATCGATCTGGGCATCCTGCCGGATGATCGGGAAGCGATTGCCGGCGCCTTGGCGCGGGCCGCCGAAGAGGCCGATATGGTGATCACCAGCGGCGGCGTCTCGGTGGGGCGCGCCGACTGGATCAAGGCGGCCCTGGGCGAGGTGGGGGAGTTGGGCTTCTGGCGCATCGCCATGCGTCCGGGGCGGCCCCTGGCCTGTGGTTGGTTGGGGGAGGGGCGCATTCCCTTCTTCGGCCTGCCCGGCAACCCGGTGGCGGTAATGGTCACCTTCCTGCAGTTCGTGCAGCCGGTGCTGCGCCGCCTGATGGGGCAGCCGGACTGGCAGCCGCGGCGCCTTACCGCCCTGGCCGCCGAGCCGCTTCGCAGTCGCGCCGGCCGAGTCGACTATCTGCGCGGCAGCTACCACAGTGATAGGCAGGGGCGGCTGTGGGTGACCCCCACCGGTCGCCAGGGCTCGGGCATCCTCACCTCCATGGTGCTCGCCGACTGCCTGATCGAGGTGGCCGCCGAGTGCGAGGGGGTGGCCGAGGGCGAGCCGGTCACCCTGCAACTCCTCAACGATTTCAGCTAGACAGGAAACAGCCATGAGCCTGACCCATCTCAATGCCCGCGGTGAAGCCCATATGGTGGACGTGGCCGACAAGCGCGAGACCCGCCGCGAGGCGGTTGCCAGCGGTCGTGTCATCATGCGGCCCGAGACCCTGGCGCTGCTGGCGGAGGGCGGCTTGCCCAAGGGCGATGTGCTGGCCACGGCGCGCATCGCCGGTATCCAGGCCGCCAAGCGCACCCATGAGCTGATTCCCCTCTGTCATGCCCTGCCGCTCTCCAAGGTGGTCATCGACTTCCAACTGGACGAGGCCACCTCCTGCGTGGAGGTGAGCGCGCTGTGCCGTCTCAACGGCCGCACCGGGGTGGAGATGGAGGCGCTGACCGCCGTGTCGGTGGCCTGCCTGACCCTCTACGACATGTGCAAGGCGGTGGATAAGGCGATGCAGATCGAGGCGGTGCGCCTGGAGTCCAAGAGCGGTGGCAAGTCCGGCGACTATCGCCGCGGGGTGACCCCGCCGACGCCCATCGTGACCGGATCCGGTGAGCCCGGGGTGGTGGCGCTCGGTGAGGCGGCCCAGGGCAGCCTGTTGCGGGTGAAGTGCCTGGCGGAGCTGCGCGAGCGCCTCAATGTCAGTGAGCTGGAGATTCCCCTGGAGGCCCTGCCCAGTGCCGATGTGGCGGGGCTCAAGGCGGCCCTCGAGGCCCGCGATGCCGGCTTCGCCCTGCTCAAGGAGGCGCGTATCCTGTGCGCCATCAACCAGGTGATGGGGGGGGATCAGACGCCGCTGACCGAGGGCGATGAAGTGGCTTTCTTTCCGCCGGTCACCGGAGGTTGACGATGATTCGCGTGCAGCAGGCCCCCTTCGATGCCGGGGCCGAAATGGCGGCCTTGAGCGAGGGACGTACCGATATCGGCGCCCTGGTCAGTTTCGTGGGTCGGGTGCGCGATTTCAATGAGCGCCCCGAGGTGGAGGGGCTGACCCTCGAGCATTACCCCGGCATGACCGAGGCCGCCCTGGGCGAGATCGTCGCCGAGGCCGAGGCGCGCTGGTCCCTGCAGGGGGTGCGCCTGATCCACCGGGTGGGTCATCTGACGCCCGGCGACCCCATCGTGCTGGTGGTGGTGGCCAGCGCCCACCGTCGCGCCGCCTTCGAGGCCTGTGACTTCATCATGGATTACCTCAAGACCCGGGCGCCATTCTGGAAGAAAGAACACACCGCCAGCGGCCACTACTGGGTGGCCGAGCGCCATAGCGACCACCAGGATGCCCAGCGCTGGGAGGAAAAAACATGACCCCATCCCTGATCGATGACTTCGGCCGGCGGGTCGATTACGTGCGTATCTCGGTGACCGACCGCTGCGACTTCCGCTGTGTCTATTGCATGAGCGAGGAGATGACCTTCCTGCCCCGGGCCCAGGTACTGACCCTGGAGGAACTGGCCCAGGTGGCCCGGGCCTTCGTCGAGCTGGGGGTGGCCAAGATTCGTCTGACCGGCGGCGAGCCCTTGGTACGGCGCGGTATCGACACCCTGGTGGATGAGATGGGGGCCCTGGAAGGCCTCAAGGACTTCGCCATGACCACCAATGGCGCCGGACTGAGAAAGTGGGCGCCTGCCCTGTACCGTGGCGGCCTGGGGCGACTCAATATCAGCCTGGATTCCCTGGATGCGGAGAAGTTTCGTCGCCTGACCCGCACCGGCGACCTGCACAAGGTCATCGATGGCATTCATGCCGCTCAGGATGCCGGCTTCGAGGGGATCAAGCTCAATGCGGTGATTCTCAAGGGCCGCAACGACGACGAAGTCCTCGACCTGGTGGAGTTTGCCCGCCGCGAGGCACTGGATATCAGCTTTATCGAGGAGATGCCCCTGGGCCAGGTCTCCGACCATGGCCGCGACGAGACCTACTGTTCCAGCGACGAGGTGCAGGCCCTGATCGAGGCGCGTTATTCCCTGACCCCGACCCCCGAGACCACCCCGGGGCCCTCGCGTTATTTCCGCATGGCCGACCACGCCAGTCGCATCGGCTTTATCTCGCCCCATAGCCATAACTTCTGCGCCAGCTGCAACCGGGTGAGGGTCACGGTGGAGGGGCGCCTGCTGCTCTGTCTGGGTAACGAACACTCGGTGGATCTGCGTGCCGTCTTGCGTCGTCATCCCGGCGACCTGGAACGCCTCAAGGCGGCCATCGTCGACGCCATGCCGCTGAAGCCGGAGCGCCATCACTTCACCACCGATGGCGATGTCCAGGTGGTTCGCTTTATGAATATGACCGGGGGGTAAGCCAGGCGCCGGCGTCTCGGTGATGGATATTGGGAGGCAATCGCCTCCCATTTTTATGCATTAAGCAGAGAATATTCCCCCTGTCAGGGGGCGGCTTTCTACGGCACTCCTGCTTGCTAAACCGTCATGGGCGCATATACTTCCAGTGCAGTAAGGCTGAAAACTCAACTCGAATCCCTGGAATGGAGGAGGCCAATGTCCGTCGAGTCTCTGGAGAGAATCGCCCGTAACAAGAATGTCGCCCGTGCCGCGGCGCGCCAGCTCAGCATGGAGCAACTGCACAAGTTGGCCGAAGTGATCGGGGAAGTCATCGAGCAGAAGCAGGAGGATGAGGTGCGTCGTCAACAGGAGGAGGCGATGAAGGAGCGCAAGCTGGCCGAGATTCGCGAGGCGATCAACGAGGCGGGGCTCTCCCTGGACGATCTGGTCTCCGAACAACCCAAGCGTCGCGGCCGCCCTCCCAAGAAGAAGGATACCTGAGCCTGGTGTCCTGGACGCCGGCGAGTCGGCAAGCGAGTTAGCAAAGAGGCGAGCCTTGGGGCTCGCCTCTTTGCTATCCGCTCGATATCAAGAGGCGAGAGGCTCGGCGGCGAATAGCTGCAGGTGCAGGGTGATGGGATGGCGCAGGTGTTGATCGAAATAGCGCAGCAATCCCGGTTCGAGTTCGCCGCGCAGGGCCACCAGGGTGTCGCCATGGGTCTGGGCCAAGTGGTCGTCCAGCCAGTCGCCGAAGGCGGTCTCGTCCAGCGGCAGGTCCTCCGGGGAGTCGAGCAGTAGCCGGCCGACCCGGGCCCAGCCCCGTTCCTCCAGGGGCAGTACCGGCAGGGCCAGGAAGAGCGGTGGATGACGGCGTGAAGGGAGGGGGTTGCTGCCTGTCGCTGGGCGCGGCTGGCCACCCCGCTGGGGCACCAGGCAGGGCGGCTCCGGGTAACGCGCTTCTCGATGCAGGCCGTCGCCATCGAGGCGGATCAGGTCACCATTGGTGGGGATCAGGGGGGTCTCGATGCCCAGGCCCTCGGCCAGGGCCTGGTGGGCCTCCTGATGGCGATGCTCGCCATGTACCGGCAGCAGGCGCCGCGGCCTGAGCCAGTCGTAGAGGGTGGTGAGCTCGTCCTGGGCCGGGTGCCCGGAGGCATGCAGCTCGGGGTGGTCGCTCTCGTCGAGCACCGTGACGCCGAGTCGCTTCAGGCCATGCTGCAGGCGTTCGATCGGCCGCTCGTTGCCGGGAATCGCCTTGGCGGAGAAGATCACGCTATCGCCGCTGGCGAGCTCCAGATGGGGATGGCGCCCCTGGGCCAGTCGCGACAGGGCGGCCCGGGGCTCGCCCTGGCTGCCGGTGGCGATCACCAGCACTTCCTCGGGAGGCAGGTAGCCCAGGTCCCGGGTCGGCACCAGGGGCGGCAGGTCGTCCAGGTAGCCCAGGCCCCGGGCCACCCCCACCATACGCTCCATGGCGCGCCCCATCAGGCTGATGCGGCGGCCACAGCGGGCCCCGGCCTGCGCCACGGAAAGCACCCGGGCCAGGTTGCTGGCGAAGCAGCTCACCACCACCCGCCCCTCGCAGCTCGGCAGCAGCCGCTCCAGGGCCTCGGCCACCTCGCCTTCGCTGCGGGAGTGGCCGGGCAGGGGGGCATTGGTGGAGTCGCCCACCACCAGGTCGACGGGCGCCAGGGCCCGGTAGAGGGTCTCGTCCACCGGCTCGCCGATGATCGGGTCCGGGTCGAGCTTCCAGTCGCCGGTATGCAGGATGCGTTGCTGGGGGGTGGTGATCAGCAGGGCGCAGCTCTCGGGGATCGAGTGGGTCAGTGGCAGCAGGCGCAGGGTGAAGGGGCCGCTCTCGTAGGCCTCTCCCGGCTCGATGACCTGGATCGCATCACAGGCCAGGCTCTGCTCCACGAACTTGGCTCTCAGCAGGCCGGCGGCCAGGGGCGTGGCATAAATGGGGCAGCCCAGCTTGGGCCACAGCCAGGCGGCGGCACCGATATGGTCCTCGTGACCGTGGGTGATATAGAGCGCCCGGGGGCGAATGTCCAGGGTGGTCAGGGCGGCCAGGTTAGGGACCTGAAGGGGCGCATCGGGAAGATCCTGGCGGATCATCATGCCGCAGTCCACGACGATCCAGTGACCGTCATGCCCGTAGAGATTGAGGTTCATGCCGATCTCGCCACAACCTCCCAGCGGCAGAAAGTAGAGGGGCGGCTGGCTGCGGGGGCGAATCTGGACTCGAGGGCGCGACATGGGCAAGGCGATCATCTGACGGAATCGCCCATCATACGGGAAGGGTGGCGGGGTCCACAATGCGGGGGCGCCGGGCGTGTTCCGCTGGACCGGAATTGGTTACACTCTGCGTCCTTTATGGCTTGATTCTTAAGACGGAAACGCTGTCCATGTCGCACTATTATCGCCTGGTGGTCTCCTGCCCGGATCGGGTCGGGATCGTCTCCCGAGTCTCCGGATTTATCGCCAGCCAAGGCGGCTCCATCACCGAGGCCAACCAGCACTCGGACCTGGAGACCGGTCGCTTCTTTATGCGTTACGAGATCCAGGCCGATTCCATGCCGCTGGATGCCGATGGCTTCCGCGAGGCCTTCGCCCCCATCGCCGAGGAATTCGCCATGACCTGGGCGCTGTCCGACACTGCCCGTCGGCGGCGGGTGGTGCTGATGGTCTCCCGGGCCTCCCACTGCCTGGTGGACCTGCTCTATCGCTGGACCGCCGGGGAGCTGGACTGCGAGATTCCCTGCGTGATCTCCAACCACGACGACCTGCGCGCCCTGGTGGAGTGGCACGGCATCCCCTATCACCATGTGCCGGTGGATCCCGCCGACAAGGCCGCCGCCTTCGCCGAGGTGGAGCGCCGGGTGGAGGCCGCCGAGGCGGACGCGGTGGTGCTGGCCCGCTATATGCAAATCCTGCCGCCGGGACTCTGCGAGCGTTACGCCGGCCGGGTGATCAATATCCACCATAGCTTCTTGCCTTCCTTCGCCGGCGCCAGGCCCTACCACCAGGCCTATGAGCGGGGCGTCAAGCTGATCGGTGCCACCTGCCACTATGTGACCTCCGAGCTGGATGCCGGCCCCATCATCGAGCAGGATATCCACCGGGTCAGCCACTGCCATACCCCCCAGGACCTGGTGCGCTTCGGTCGCGACGTGGAGAAGGCGGTGCTGGCCCGGGGCCTGCGCTGGCACCTGGAGGATCGGGTGCTGATCCATGGCAACAAGACCGTGGTCTTCGCCTGAGGGGCGGTTGTCGTGACCTTCGCCGAGACGCTCCTGGCTCCCTGGATGCTGGTCGCCGGCTGGCTGCTGTCGGCGCTGGCGCTGGGCCTGGCCCTTTTGCAGCGCCCCTGGCGGGCGCTGGTTGGTGAGCCCGCTGCGCAGCATCGGCTGATGGCCGCCGCGGTGGCGGTGATGCTGATGTGGCAGCTACGCGCCCAGGCGGTGGACTGGTTGACCCTGCATCTGATGTTCACGGCGCTGCTGACGCTGATGTTCAAGGCGCCCCTGGCGCTGCTGGTCAATCTGGCGGTCAACCTGGCCATGCTGGCGGTGGGCAAGGTGGCCTGGCCCTTGCTGGGGGTCAATGTGCTGGTCAGCGGGGTGGTGCCGGCCCTGGTGATGGTGGTGGCCTGGCGCCTGGTGGATCGCTGGCTGCCGGACAACCTGGCGGTCTTCCTGTTCTTGTGCGGCTTCTTCGGCACCGCCCTCGCCACCCTGGCGGCGGGGCTCAGCGTGCTGGCCATCGTGGGGCTCGGCACCACCGATCCCCTGGCCTGGTTCCTGGTCACCGAGTACGCCCGCTTCCTGCCCTTGCTGATGCCCTCCGAGGCCTTTATCACCGGCATGCTGCTCAGCCTGATGCTGGTCTATCATCCCGACTGGGTGGCCACCTTCAATCGCCACCGCTATATCGATACCAAGTAGGGCCGGGCAAATAGGCCTTGGCGATTATCGCCTAAGTGGTTATAGTGGCAGGCGTTTTGGGGGAGTAGTCACTTTCCCGCCGCCACCCCGGCGGCCCGGAGAAAGGCCGGTATCAACAGCTTTGGTCACCCCGACCATGGTGCCGGCAGCCACGCCGTGTGGCTCGACGAGACTCAGAACATGGGCGCTTCCGATGCCGGCGGCGATCCGTGTTCTGTCTGTCCGAGCCGGCCGTGGAGTCCTTTTCCCTTGGAAGCCCTGATCACCTCGACCCTGGCGGTGGGTCTCGCCGAAATCGGCGACAAGACCCAGCTCCTGGCGCTGCTGCTGGTGGCGCGCTTCTCTCGCCCCTGGCCCATCTTCTGGGCGATTCTCCTCGCGACCCTGATCAATCATGGCGTCTCGGCCTGGTTGGGTGCCGCCCTGTCTGGCTGGATCGATGCCCAGTGGATGACCCTGGCGGTGGGCCTGGCCTGCATCGCCATGGGCGTCTGGTTGCTGCGCCCCGACGACGACGATGGGCTGGATGCCGGCGCCCCGGGGCATGGGGTCTTCTTTACCTCCTTCGTGCTCTTCTTCCTGGCCGAGATCGGCGACAAGACCCAGGTCGCCACCGTGTTGCTGGCGGCCCGCTTCGAGGCGGTGCTGGCGGTGACCCTGGGGACCACCCTGGGGATGTTGGCGGCCAATGCGCCGGTGCTATGGCTGGGGGCGCGTTTCAGCGAGCGCTTGCCGGTGCGCCTGGTGCATCTGCTGGCCAGTGCACTCTTTATCCTGCTGGGGCTCTGGGTGGTCTTGGTCGAGGCGCGGGCCTGGGAGCTGGTCACCTCGTGAGCCCGTGGCCAAGCGGGGCGGGATCGGGAGAGGAGGGCGCTTTGCTCAGGGAGCCTCGTCGAAGAGCGGCAGCTGGCGCAGCGCCTCCGGTGGGCGCAGGCGTACGCCGACCCCCAGCAGGCGCACCGGCCGGCCGCCCCGCGCCCAGGCCTGGGTCATCAGGGTGTCCCAGGGGGCGCTGCCCTCCAGGGTGGTGAGGCTGAAGTCGTTGAAGCGCACCTTGACGAAGGCGTGGCTCGGCGGTGGATGGCCGTGGCGGGCCAGGCGCGCCTCCAGGCGCGCCACCAGCTCCGGCAGGGCGGCCTGGCAGCTGGCCAAGTCGGGCAGGTCCCGGGGAAAGGTGGTCTCCACGCTTACCGACTTGCGCTCCCGCTGGGGGCGCACCTCCCGTTCGTCCTGTCCCCGACAGAGCTCGAAGAGGCGCTGGCCGAACTTGCCGAACTGCTCGATCAGCGCCTCCCGGGGCAGGCTGCGCAGCTCATCGCACCGCCGAATGCCCAGGGTGTCGAGCTTGCCGGCGGTGGCCGGCCCCACCCCGGGCAGGCGGTTCACCGGCAGGGCCGCCACGAAGGCCTCTACCGCCTCGGGGGGAACCACCCAGAGGCCATCCGGCTTGTCCCAGTCGCTGGCCACCTTGGCGAGAAACTTGTTGGGGGCGGCGCCCACCGAGAGGGTGATGCCGGTGCGGGCCAGGCACTCCGCCTTGAGCCACTGTCCCATCCAGGTGGCGCTGCCCTGGAAGCGGGTCACGGCGCTGATGTCCAGGTAGGCCTCATCCAGAGAGAGGGGCTCGACCCGGGGCGTGAGCTCGTGGAAGAGGGCGAGGATCTCCCGGGAGACCGCCCGATAGCGCTCGAAGTCAGGCGCTCGCAGTACCAGGTCGGGGCACAGGCGCAGGGCCTGGGCGGTGGGCATCGCCGAGCGCACCCCGAAGGCCCGGGCGGCATAGTTGCAGGTGGCGATGACTCCGCGCCGTTCCCGGCTGCCGCCCACCGCCAGGGGGGCCTCGCCCAGGTTGGGGTCGTCGCGCATCTCCACCGCCGCATAGAAGCAGTCGCAGTCGGCATGGAGAATCTTGCGGGTCGCCATGGCGTCCTAGTTGAGGGCCTGGCCGTTGCCGCCGCGGATCACCCCGACGCCGATGCCCTCGATCTCCAGGGCCTCGTTGCGCAGGTCCACCTCGATGGGGGCGAAGTCCGAATTCTCCGCTTCCAGCCAGACCCGAGGGCCCTGGCGGCGGAAGCGCTTCACCGTGACCTCGTCCTCGAGGCGTGCCACCACGATCTGGCCGTCGCGCACCCGCTCGGTGCGGTGCACCGCCAGCAGGTCGCCTTCGAGGATGCCCACGTCTTTCATGGAGAGGCCGCGAACCCGCAACAGGTAATCGGCCCGGGGCGTAAAGAAATCCGGCGGCAGCGGGCAGTAGCGGTCGATATGCTCGGTGGCCAGGATGGGGCTGCCGGCGGCCACCTCGCCGATGATCGGCAACCCCGGAGGGGTGACGTCGCTCTCGGCCTCGGCGCTCTCCTGGGCGGGCAGGCGAATGCCCCGGGAGGTGCCGGCCACCATGCGGATCACCCCCTTGCGCTCCAGGGCGCGCAGATGCTCCTCGGCGGCGTTGGGCGAGCGAAAGCCCAGGGCCCGGGCGATCTCGGCCCGGGTGGGGGGATAGCCCTGCTCGTTGAGGGTCTTGACGATAAAGTCGTAGACGTTCTGCTGGCGCGGGGTGAGGGGGCGGCTCATGGCGGGCTCCACGGCGTATTCAAGGGTTTGTTCAAGTATACAGCATGGTTTTACATACAGTAAGCGTTGCCCCGCCTTGCCGCGTATCCTGAGTGTAACGGCGTTTTAAACTACGATGTTTTATGCCACTATCCCGGCACTACTCGAAGATTTCATGTTTTAAACAGCCGTCTTATCCCGGTGAGGGCAAGCGCCCCCAGCGCCCCTCGGCGAGGGGCCGGGTGAGACGGCCTGGGGGAGCCGCGCCCTATGGCCCAGACCGATACCGTGACCCGTATTCTCGATACCGCCGAGGTGCTGTTCGCCGAGCGCGGCTTTGCCGAGACCTCGCTGCGCAATATCACCAGCAAGGCCAAGGTCAATCTGGCCGCCGTGAACTACCACTTCGGTTCCAAGAAGTCGTTGATCCAGGCGGTCTTCGCCCGCTACCTGGACCCCTTCACCGAACGCTTCCACGCCGCCCTGGACGAGCTGGAGGCGGAATACCAGGGGCGCGACATCCCCCTGGAGACCCTGCTGGAGAGCATGGCGCGTACCGTGCTGGAGGTGCCCGCCGAGCGCAATAGCCTCAAGGTCTTCATGCGTTTGCTGGGGCTCGCCTATAGCCAGGCCCAGGGTCACCTGCGCCGCTATATCCAGGAGCACTATGGCAGCGTCTTCACCCGCTTCACCGAGCTGGTGCGTCGAGCCACCCCGGAGCTGCCCGATGCCGAGCGCTTCTGGCGGCTGCACTTCGTGTTGGGTAGCGTGATCTTCACCCTCTCGGGCCTCGATGCCCTGCGCGATATCGCCGAGCAGGACTATGGCGAGCAGGTCACCGTGCGCGACCTGATTCGGCGCATGCGCCCGGTGGTGGTATCCGCCATGCATGCGCCCCTGCCCGAGCCCGCCGAGTCGGTGGCCTAGGCCATGCGTACCCCGCGACTCGATGCCCTGCCGCCCCGGGACGGTCCCTGGCTGGAGATCGATCTCGGCGCCCAGCGCCTGACCCTCTGGCGGGGGCGAGAGGCCGTCCTCTCCCATGCCATCTCCAGCGGCATCGCCGGCAATGGTCAGCAGGAGGGAAGCGGTCAGACCCCCCAGGGCTGGCACTATGTCCGTGCCGCCATCGGCGCCGACCGGCCCCGCGGCACGGTATTTCGCGGGCGCCGCCCCACGGGGGAGATCTTCGACCCCGAGCAGGCGGTGCCCGGGCGCGACTATATCCTCACTCGCATCCTCTGGTTGTGCGGCCTGGAGCCGGGATATAACCGTGGCGGCGACGTGGATAGCCAGCGTCGCTATATTTATCTGCATGGCACCCCACCGGATCAGCCCATGGGCGTGGCCGCCTCCCACGGCTGTATCCGCCTGCGTGACGATGACCTCCTGGCGCTGTTCGCCGCGACGCCCCCGGGCACGCCGGTGTGGCTCCACGACTGAGTGACCCTGTTGTCGCCTCAGACATTGGTCTAGAATGCCCCACTTCTTCAGCCAAGGAAGATGAACATGACGCAACCTCTCGGCTCGGTGATGCTGGATCTGGAAGGCCCCCGGCTTCGCCCTGAGGAAGGTGACATGCTCAAGCGCCCCGAGGTCGGTGGCGTGATCCTGTTCTCCCGCAATATCGAGGATGCCCGGCAGGTCCAGGCGCTGTGCGCGGCCATTCGCCGCCTGCGCCCCGACCTGCTGCTGGCGATCGACCAGGAAGGAGGGCGGGTCCAGCGCCTGCATGAGGGCGTGACCCGGTTACCCTCCATGGCGAGGCTCGCCGAGGGTTTCGAGGAAGATCCCCAGGCCGTGGTACAGCGCTGTCAGGATGCCGGCTGGTTGCTGGGCATGGAGATGGCCGCCTGCGGTCTCGATCTCACCTTCGCCCCGGTGCTGGACGTGGAGGGCGGCGGTTCCACGGTGATCGGTGATCGCAGCTTCTCCGCCGACCCTCAGGTGGTCAGCCTGCTGGGACGGGCCTTTATCAAGGGCCTCCACGAGGCCGGCATGGTCGCCGTGGGCAAGCACTTCCCCGGCCATGGCGGCGTCGCCGCCGACTCCCATCGCGAGCTGCCGGTGGACCCGCGCCCCCTCGAGGCGCTGCGCCGCCATGACCTGCTGCCCTTCGCCGAGCTGGCCGGCGAGCTGGACGGCGTGATGCCGGCCCATGTGGTCTATTCCGCCTTCGATAAGCGTCCCGCCGGCTTCTCGCGCAGTTGGCTGGGCCTGCTGCGCGAGGAACTGGGCTTTAAGGGCACCATCTTTTCCGACGACCTGGGCATGGCCGGCGCCGCCGTGGCCGGCAGTCCCGGCGAGCGGGCCCTGGCCGCCCTGGAGGCCGGTTGCGATATGGTGTTGATCTGCAATGACCGCGCCGCCGCCCTGGAGGTGCTGGACGCCTGTGTGGGGCGGGCCTGCAAGCGCCAGGCCAAGCTGCGCTACTGCCGCGCCCGGCCCAGCCTCGAGGCCCTGCCGGCGCTGTCCCGTTGGCGCCGTGTCCACGCCCAGCTGGAATCCCTGGCCGACCCTTCCCAATAAGTGCCGGCGGTGCCTGCCGTGGCGCCGCCGCTTTAGCCGATTTCGAGAGCGAGCCCATGACGCGACTGGCCCCCGAGCACCATGAATCCCTGACTACCATGCGCGATATCATGGCCGATGCCGACTGCCTGATCACCCAGGAGGCAGTTGAGAAGGCCCTGGACCGCATGGCCGAGCAGATCACCGCCGACCTCGGCGACAAGCTGCCGGTCTTCTACTGCGTAATGAACGGTGGCCTGATCACCACCGGGCATCTGTTGACCCGCCTGGGCTTCCCCCTGGAGGTGGATTACCTGCACGCCACCCGCTATCGGGGCGGCATCCGCGGCGGCGAGCTGTTCTGGCGAGTCTCCCCGGAGATTCCCATGGCCGGCCGCCATGTGGTGATCGTCGACGATATCCTCGACGAGGGCGCCACCCTGGCGGCGATCCTCGACTACTGTCGTGAGGCGGGGGCGGCCAGCGTCTCCACCGCGGTGCTGGTGGACAAGGCCCATGAGCGCAAGGCGGTGCCGGGGCTCAGGGCCGACTACTGCAGCCTGGAAGTCGAGGATCGCTATGTGTTCGGCTTCGGCATGGACTATAAGGGCTACTGGCGCAACGCCCCGGGGATCTTCGCGCCGAAAGGACTGTAAGAGGGTCGCCATGTGTTCGGCTTCGGCATGCTGATAAGGATCGGCAAGGGCGACTGACGCAACGCCCCGGGGATCTTCGCGCCGAAAGGACTGTAAGAGGGTCGCCATGTGTTCGGCTTCGGCATGCTGATAGGGATCGGCAAGGGCGACTGACGCAACGCCCCGGGGATCTTTGCCCCGAAAGGACTGTAAGAGGGTCGCCATGTGTTCGGCTTCGGCATGCTGATAAGGATCGGCAAGGGCGACTGACGCAATGCTCCGGGGATTCTTGCCCCCAAGGTTATAAGCGATTCGCCATGACTTCGGCAGGCGGATAGGGACGGGCAAGGGCGGCCGGCGCGCCAAGGAGAGGATCGATGCTGGCAATTATCGGTGGTACCGGCCTTAGCGATATCCCCGGCCTGGAGATCCTGCGGCGGCACAGCTGCGAGACGCCCCTGGGCAGCGCCTCGGCGCCGGTGCTCCAGGGGCGTCTGCAGGATCGCGAGATGCTCTTCCTGGCCCGGCACGGCCAGCCCCGACGCCTGCCGCCTCATCGCATCAACTACCGCGCCAACCTCTGGGCCCTGCACCAGGCGGGAGCTAGCCGGGTGCTGGGGATCAATGCGGTGGGGGGGATCGATCCCGCCCTGTACGCCGGCGATCTCGTGGTGCCGGACCAGCTGATCGACTATACCCATGGCCGGGAGGGGACCTTCTTCGATGGTCGCTTCAAGCCGTTGGCGCATATCGACTTTACCCACCCCTATGACGCGGCCCTGCGCCAGGCGCTCCTGGCCGCCGGGGCGGTGGCGGGGGAGTCCCCGGTGGCCGGGGGCGTCTACGCCTGTACGCAGGGGCCGCGGCTGGAGACCGCCGCCGAGATCGCCCGGCTGGCCCGGGATGGTGCCACCCTGGTCGGCATGACCGGCATGCCCGAGGCGGCCCTGGCCCGGGAGCTGGCGCTGCCCTATGCGAGCCTGGCCCTGGTGGTCAATGCCGCGGCGGGGGTCGGCGAGGGAGAGATTGCCCTGGCCCAGGTGGAGGCCGCCCTCGAGGCCGCGATCGCCCGGGCCCGCGGGGTGATCGAGGCGTTATTGCTCGCCGACACCGATGAGGTGCCGAGGCGCTAAAAGACGCGTCGCTCCGTCGCCCCTGAGAGAGCCAGCGCCCCCGCCGAGCGATCGGTGGGGGCGCGTTGCCGTAGTGGCGGGGCGATCATGCCAGCCCCAGTTCGTGGGTGGCCTCCTCACGCATCTTGAACTTCTGGATCTTGCCGGTGACGGTCATCGGGAATTCATCGACGAACTTCACGTAGCGCGGGATCTTGTAGTGGGCGATCTTGCCCTGGCAGAAGGCCTTGAGGCCCGCCTCGTCGAGGCTCTCGCCGTCGCTGAGCTTGACCCAGGCCATCACCTCCTCGCCGTACTTCTCGTCGGGCACGCCGATCACCTGCACATCGGAGATGGCCGGATGGGTATAGAGGAAGTCCTCGATCTCCCGGGGATAGATGTTCTCGCCGCCGCGAATGATCATGTCCTTGATGCGCCCGACGATGGCCACATAGCCGTCCTCGTCCATGCTCGCCAGGTCGCCGGTATGCATCCAGCCGGCGTCATCGATGGACTTGGCGGTGGCCTCCGGGTTGTTCCAGTAGCCGAGCATCACGCTGTAGCCGCGGGTGCATAGCTCGCCGGTTGCGCCCCGCGGCACCACGGCGCCGGTCTCCGGGTCGACCAGTTTCACCTCCAGGTGGGGGTGGATGGTGCCCACGGTGGTGACGCGTTTCTCCAGGGGCGCATCGGTGCGGGTCTGGAAGCTTACCGGGCTGGTCTCGGTCATGCCGTAGCAGATGGTGACCTCCTCCATATGCATCTTGTCGATCACCTTGCGCATCACCTCGATGGGGCAGATGGAGCCGGCCATCACGCCGGTGCGCAGGCTGGAGAGGTCGAAGTCGGCGAAGCCGGGGTGCTCCAGCTCGGCGATAAACATGGTGGGCACCCCGTAGAGGGCGGTGGCACGCTCCTCGGCCACGGCGCGCAGGGTGCTCTCCGGGTCGAAGCCGTCGCCGGGATAGATCATGGTGGCGCCATGGGTCATGCAGCCCAGGTTGCCCATCACCATGCCGAAGCAGTGGTAGAGGGGCACCGGAATCACCATCCGGTCGGCCTCGCTAAGCTTCATGGTGCGGGCGACGAAGAAGCCATTGTTGAGGATATTGTGGTGGGAGAGGGTAGCCCCCTTGGGCGCCCCCGTGGTGCCGGAGGTGTACTGGATATTGATCGGCTCGTCGAACTGCAGGCTCGCCTGCACCTCGGCCAGATACTCGGCGCCGACCTCGGCGGCTCTTGCCTGGAGGGCCTGCCAGCTAAGCATGCCGGGCAGGGCCCGCTCGCCGTCCAGGCAGATCACTCGCTTGAGCTCGGGGAGTCGGGCGCTCTGTAGCGTGGCGGGGTCGCCATCCTGCAGCTCTGGCGCCAGCTCCGCCAGGGTCGCCACATAGTCCGAGTTCTTGAAGGCCCCCTGCAGGATCAGCGTCGAGGTGCCGGACTGCTTGAGGGCATACTCCAGCTCATGGGTGCGGTAGCTGGGATTGATATTGACCAGGATGGCGCCGATCTTGGCGGTGGCGAACTGGGTCAGGGTCCATTCGGCGCAGTTGGGGGACCAGATGCCCACCCGGTCGCCCTTGGCGACACCCAGCGCCAGCAGGGCGCGGGCGGTCCGGTCCACCGCGACTTGAAGTTCGCGCCAGCGATAGCGCACGCCCTGGTGCAGGCTGAGCAGGGCCTCCCGATTCGGGAAGCGGGCTACGGTGGCATCGAAACAGTCGCCGATGGTTTGTCCCTTGAGGGGCGTATCGCTGATTCCACTGACATAGCTGGCAGGCTGAGGCGTCATGGTGGCTCCTTGATGGCTGGTGCTTGTTATTGTTGCTGGGGCGGCGCGGAGCGCGTCGCCCGGTGTCCATGACGGGAGCGGGTCGGACTCAGGTGACGTCGTGGCGATCCAGCTGCTCGAGGACGCTGCGACAGCGGCTCTCCACCTCGTCGAGCTCCTGCTGCATCAGGCGGATATCCTCCAGGCGCGCCTGCATCTCGGCCCGCTTGGCGCTGAGGATCTCCAGCATGCGCTGCAGCTGACGCGCATTGCCGTCGGGCATGGCGTCGTAGAGCTCGATGACCTCGCGAATCTCCGCCAGGGTAAAGCCCAGCCGCTTGCCCCTGAGGGTCAGCTTGAGGCGCACCCGATCCTTCTCGTGGTAGATGCGAGTCTGGCCGCGTCGCTCCGGCGCCAGCAGGCCCTCCTGCTCGTAGAAGCGGATGGTGCGGGGCGTCACCTCGAACAGCCGCGACAACTCACCGATCGAGTAGGTGCGGCGCTGAGGTTTCAGCGCACCGGTCGCGGGGGGGGAAGCCATCGCCTCCTGGCGGGGTTTCGGCATCGTTGTCATCCTGTAGTCAGACGGTTGGCGGTGTGTCGCCTATGATCTCGCATCCCGTCCTTGCTTTCCAAAGCCTAGCGCCAAGTTTACGTTAACGTAAAGTGCAGAGGCATCGACTTTTGGCGTAGGGGGAGGGGGATGCCAAATAACCTAGCAAGTGCTAGGTTGGTTCCCAGTCGCCGCAGGGAGTCCTGGCTCCCGGCGAAACCTACCATGAGAGGAGTGAAGGCATGGATTTTTCCCTGACCGAGGATCAACGGGCCCTGCAGCAGGCGGCGGCGGATTTCGCCCGCGCCGAGCTGGTCGACAATGCCGCCGACTGGGATGCGCGCTCCCACTTTCCGGTGGAGGTGATCAAGCGCGCCGGCGAGGCGGGCTTCCTGGCCATCTACACCCCGGAGGCGGCGGGGGGCCTGGGGCTCTCCCGCCTGGAGGCCTCCTTGATCTTCGAGCAGCTGGCGACCGGCTGTATCTCCACCACCGCCTATCTCACCATTCACAACATGGCCACCTGGATGGTCGCCAACTGGGGCGGAGCGGCCCTCCAGGAGGCCTGGCTGCCGCGGCTGGTGAGCGGTGAGGCGCTGGCCTCCTACTGCCTCACCGAGCCGGGCAGCGGCTCCGACGCCGCCAGCCTGCGTACCAGGGCGGTACGCGACGGCGACGACTATGTGATCTCTGGCTCCAAGATGTTTATCTCCGGGGCCGGCGCCACCGACCTGCTGGTGGTGATGGCCCGTACCGGGGGGCCGGACAGCGGCGCCGGCGGGGTCTCCGCCTTCGCCGTGCCGGCGGATGCCTCCGGCATCGAGTACGGCAAGAACGAGGAGAAGATGGGCTGGAAGAGCCAACCGACCCGGCTGGTCAGTTTCGACGGGGTGCGCGTGCCGGCGGCCCACCGCCTGGGCGAGGAGGGCGAGGGCTTCAAGTTCGCCATGAAGGGCCTCGATGGCGGGCGCCTGAATATCGCCAGTTGCTCCCTGGGCGCCGCCCAGCAGGCGCTGACCCTGGCCCGCGACTACCTGGGCGACCGCCAGCAGTTCGGGCGTCCCCTGAGCGCCTTCCAGGCGTTGCAGTTCAAGCTCGCCGATATGGCCACCGAGCTGACCGCGGCGCGGCTGATGGTGCGCCATGCGGCCTGGCGCCTGGATCACGACGACCCCGAGGCCAGCGCCTACTGCGCCATGGCCAAGCGTCACGCCACCGATATGGGCTTCACGGTGTGCAACGAGGCGCTGCAGCTGCATGGCGGCTACGGCTATATCAAGGAGTACCCCCTGGAGCGGCTGGTGCGTGATACCCGGGTGCATCAGATCCTAGAGGGCACCAACGAGATCATGAGGGTGATCGTGGCGAGGCGACTATTGGCCGATGGTGTGGTCGAGTCCCTGGCGTAAATCGTTACGGGGAAATCCGATACGATGGTGTCGTGACGGCTAAACGAATCCAGCGAGGAGGGAAGATGAGCGACGAGGTGGTGATTTTCGAGGAGGTCCCGCTGCGCGGCGGGCGACGACTGGGCGTGGCGCGACTGAACGCGCCGCGGGCCCTGAATGCCCTCTCCCGGGGGATGATCGAGGCCCTGGACCAACGCCTCTCGGCCTGGGCCGAGGACGACGCCGTCGCGGCGGTCTGGCTGGAGGGGGCCGGCGACAAGGCGTTCTGTGCCGGTGGCGATATCGTCGCCCTCTATCGCGCCATCGGCGAGGGCGCGGAGGCCGCCAGCGCCTTCACCAGCGACTACTTCGCCGCCGAGTATCGCCTGGATCACCGCATTCATACCTATCCCAAGCCGCTACTGATCTGGGGCGACGGCATCGTGATGGGCGGCGGCCTGGGGCTGATGGCCGGCGCCTCCCACCGCCTGGCCACAGAGACCACCCGCATCGCCATGCCGGAGATCACCATCGGCCTCTACCCGGATATCGGCGCCAGCTGGTTCCTGGGACGCATGGCGCCGGGCATCGGCGCCTACCTGGGGTTGACCGGGGCCCACCTGAACGCCCGGGATGCCCTGGACCTGGGGCTGGCCGACCGCCTGGTGCCCCGGGAGGCCCGGGAGGCGTTGCTGGCGGCCCTCGGCGAGGCGGATTTCGCGAGCGCCGAGGCCTCCGCCGTGGTGGACGGGGTACTGGATCGTTTCGAGGCCCGCGAGCGTGCCCCCGCGGCGCAGCTGCGCCCCCACTTCGACCATCTGCAATCGCTGACCGCCCGGGGCAGCCTGAACGAGGCCGTGGCGCGGATTCTCGAGGATCCGCGCGACGACGCCTGGCTGGCCGCCAATCGCCGGCGCCTGGCCGAGGGTTGTCCGCTCAGTGCCCATCTGGCCTGGGCGATGATCCAGCGCCATCGTCACGGCAGCCTGGCCCAGGCGTTTCGCGAGGAGCTGTCGCTGTCGGTGCGCTGCTGCGTGGAGGGCGACCTGGGGGAGGGCGTGCGTGCCCTGCTGATTGACAAGGACAAGAGCCCGCGCTGGTCCCATGCCGGCGTGGCCGAGGTGTCGGAAGCGCGGCTCGAGGCCTTCCTGGCGCCCCTCTGGTCCGAGGAGAACCATCCGCTACGGGATCTCTGAACCGCTAGCGTCTTCTCCTTCGGGCGGGAAGCCCTGCTGCCGGGGCGTCCCGTTTTGCCTCTCGGGGGCCTAAGGGGGCACAATTCGCGCCCCCAGCTCCCGGATGCGAGGCCCCATGACGAACGCCAATGCCCTGCTCGAGGCGCCCCTGGCAGCCACCCTGGTGCGCCAGACCCTGCCGGTGATCGGCGGCATGCTGGCCATGCTCACCTTCAACCTGGTGGACGCCTGGTTTATCGCCCGCCTGGGCACCGAGCCTCTGGCGGCGGTGGCCTTTACCTTCCCGGTGGTCTTCGCCGTGGTCAGCCTGGCCATCGGCCTGGGGATCGGTACCTCGGCGGTGGTGGGGCACCTGCTGGGGCGCGGCGAACGGGCCCTGGTGGCCCGGCGCGGCACCGATGCCATCCTGTTGGCCGCCTTGGTCGGGGGCCTGGTGACCCTGCTGGGCCTGCCCAGCATCGAGGCGCTGTTTGCTGCCCTGGGCGCCGATCCCGCCCTGATGCCGCATATCCACGCCTATATGGGAGTCTGGTACTGGGGGGCGGCCCTGCTGATCGTGCCCCGGGTGATCAACAGCGTGCTGCGGGCCCAGGGCAATACCCGGGCCCAGGGCGTGGCCATGGCCCTGGCGGCGGCGCTCAATGCGCTGCTCGATTACCTGCTGATCTTCGGTATCGGCCCCCTTCCCGCCCTGGGCGTGGCCGGGGCGGCCCTGGCCACCCTGCTCAGTTGGGGAGCCATGACCGCGGGGCTGCTGACCTATCCGCCCCTGCGCCGTTGCCTGGTCCTGCGCGGCCTGACGCCGCGCCGGGTGTGGGACTCCTGGTGGGCCCTGGGGCGGATCGCCGTGCCGGCGGCCATTACCAGCCTCTTTACCCCCTTGGCCATGGCCCTGGTGACGCGGATCGTCGCCGCCCATGGCCATCACGCCGTGGCTGCCTTCGGCGTCGGCACCCGGGTCGATGCCATCGCCCAGATCGTGGTGCTGGCGCTCTCCATGACCCTCTCGCCGCTGGTCAGCCAGAACCTGGGGGCCGATCGGCCCGAGCGCGCCTGGCGGGCGATCCGTGGCTGCTTCGCCTTCGTGCTGGCCTGGCAACTGGGGGTCTGGGGATTGTTGCAACTGCTGGCGCCCTGGCTGACCGGCGGCTACGCCGAGGAACCGGCGGTGGGGGAGGTGCTGCGCGCCTTCCTGTGGCTGGTGCCCCTGGGGCTGGGGGCCCAGGGGGTGGTGATCCTCGGCGTCTCGTCGCTGAATGCCATGCACCGACCCCGGGCCGCCATGGGGCTCTCCCTGGTGCGCCTCTTTGGCCTCTTCGTGCCCCTGGCCTGGCTGGGTGGGCACCTGGCCGGCCCCATGGGGATCTTCGCCGGCATGCTGGTCGCCAACCTGGCCATTGGTCTGATCGCCTGGTGGCGGCTGCGTCGCATCTGGCAACGGCGGCATCGTGGTCGTCGCGAGCGTTGAGAGGGCGGCACAGGCAGGGCTGGTGAACCTCGGATTATTGATCTACATTGACATGGAATATCGATATTTTACCCTTGTGTGGAGATCACCATGAGCCAGCCGACCCCCGTGACCTGGGACGACCCCTTCCGCCTCGTCGATCAACTGGATGGCGAGGAGCGGATGGTCCAGCAGACCGCCCACGACTACTGCCAGGCGAAGCTGTTGCCCCGGATCCTGGAGGCCAATCGCCACGAGATCTTCCACCGCGAGATCATCAGCGAGATGGGTGAGCTGGGGCTGCTCGGCGCCACCATCGAGGGCTACGGCTGCGCCGGCATGAATTACGTCAGCTATGGCCTGATCGCCCGGGAGGTGGAACGGGTCGACTCCGGCTACCGCAGCGCCATGAGCGTGCAGTCGAGCCTGGTGATGTACCCCATCCACGCCTTCGGCAGCGAGGCGCAGCGGCAGACCTACCTGCCCAAACTGGCCAGCGGCGACTGGGTGGGCTGCTTCGGGCTCACCGAGCCGGATCACGGCTCCGACCCCGGCGGCATGACCACCCGCGCCAGGCGTCAGGGCGACGACTGGGTGCTGAGTGGCACCAAGACCTGGATCACCAATGCGCCCATCGCCGATGTCTTCGTGGTCTGGGCCAAGGACGACGAGGGGGTGATCCGCGGCTTTCTCCTCGACAAGGGCATGCCGGGGCTCTCGGCGCCCAAGATCGAGGGCAAGTTCAGCCTGCGCGCCTCCATCACCGGCCAGATCGCCCTGCAGGACGTGGTGGTCTCCGATGACCGGCGCCTGCCCGGGGTGACGGGGCTCAAGGGGCCCTTCTCCTGCCTTAACCGGGCCCGTTTCGGCATCGCCTGGGGGGCCATGGGGGCCGCCGAGGCGTGCTGGCACGCGGCGCGCGACTACACCCTGGAACGCCGGCAGTTCGGTCGGCCGCTCGCCGCCAATCAACTGATCCAGAAGAAGCTCGCCGACATGCAGACCGAGATCGCCCTCGGCCTGCAGGCGGCGCTGCGGGTGGGGCGGATGATCGATGCCGGGCAACTGGTGCCGGAGGCGATCTCGCTGATCAAGCGCAATAACTGCGGCAAGGCCCTGGAGATCGCGCGCCAGGCCCGTGACATGCATGGCGGCAACGGCATCAGCGACGAGTACCATGTGATCCGCCATATGATGAACCTGGAGGCGGTCAATACCTATGAGGGCACCCACGACGTCCATGCGCTGATCCTGGGCCGTGCCCAGACCGGCCTGCAGGCCTTCTGCTGATTCCACCCCGGCAAGGAGAACGCCCATGGCCGCTCCCCTGGAAGGACGCCTGGTGCTGGATCTGTCGCGGGTGCTGGCCGGCCCCTGGGCCGGTCAACTGCTGGCGGATCTCGGCGCCCGGGTGATCAAGATCGAGCATCCCGAGCATGGCGACGATACCCGTGGCTGGGGGCCGCCCTGGCTGGAGGGGGCCGGCCCCCGGGAGGCCGCCTACTACCTCTGCGCCAATCGCGGCAAGCAGTCCCTGGCCCTCGACCTGACTCGCCCCGAGGGCCAGGCCCTGGTGCGCGAGCTGGCCGGGCGCGCCGATATCCTGCTGGAGAACTTCAAGGTCGGTGGCCTGGCCAGGTACGGCCTCGACTACGCCAGCCTCAAGGCGCGTAACCCCGGCCTGATTGGCTGCTCCATCACCGGCTTCGGTCAGGATGGCCCTTATGCCAGTCGCGCCGGCTACGATTTCATGATCCAGGCCATGGGCGGGCTGATGAGCCTCACCGGCGAGCCCGACGGCCTGCCGATGAAGACCGGCGTGGCCATCACCGACGTGATGACCGGCCTCTATGCGGCGGTGGGCGTCCTGGCGGCCCTGGACGAGCGCGGCCGCACCGGCGAGGGGCGGCATATCGACGTGGCCCTGCTCGATGTGCAGGTGGCGACCCTGGCCAATCAGGCCCTCAATGCCCTGGTCGGCGGCAGGGATCCTCAACGCCACGGCAATGCCCACCCCAATATCGTGCCCTATCAGGCCTTCGCCTGTGCCGATGGCCACCTGGCGCTGACCGTGGGCAACGATGCCCAGTTCGCGCGGCTGGCGCGCCTGCTGGGGCGGCATGAGTGGGCGCAGGACGAGCGCTTCGCCACCAATGCGGCCCGGGTTACCCATCGCGAGGCCCTGGTGCCGGCCATCGCCGAGGCCCTCGAGGCTCGACCCCGGGAGGCCTGGCTGGCCGACTTCGAGGCCCACGGCATTCCCGCCGGGCCCATCAACACCCTGAGCCAGGCCTTCGCCGACCCCCAGGTGCGGCACCGGGGCCTGGTGCGTCGCCTCGAGCGCGACGGTGGGGCGGTGCCTCAGGTGGCTTGCCCGCTGTTCTTCGATGGGGTCTCGGCCACCGCCGAGGCGCCGCCACCGGCCCTCGGCGAACATAGCGAGCGGCTGCTCGCCGAGCTGGGGCTGACGCCGGAGGATATTGCCCGGCTGCGCCGTGAGGGGGTGATTCGCTAAACCTCGGTACCCCGTCCTGGGTCAGGGTTTCTTGGATCGCTTTATCCGCGCCGCTTGCCGAAGACGGCTTTGGGCGCTCGGCCAAAGAATCTGGAAAAGGCGGTGCTGAAATTACTGGGGTGACGGTACCCGACGCGATAGGCGACCTGAGCTACCTGACAGCCGCTCTCCAGCAGCGCATGGGCCTTGCGCATGCGCATCTCGTGCAGCATACGATGAGGCGTCGTATTGAAATACCGGCGGAACCCCTCCTTGAGCTTGAACTCGTTGAGTCCCACCTCGGCGCAGAGGTAAGGGATCGTCAGCGGGTGATCCATTCGCTCGGCCATCAGGTCCCTCACGCGCTCGAGCTTTTCAATGTCCCAACAGCCGAGTCGCGAGGGTTCGGGTGTGGAAGGGCTGATTAACCGTAGCTGTTCGGCGAGCAGCGACAGGGCATGTATATGCATATCGAGCAGGCCAGGACCGGGCTGCCCGAGGTGACCATTCAATGCCGTGGCATGACCTTGGCTGAGGTTAGTGTTCTTGCGAAATGCCAGCTGTCGTACGCCACCATTTCCCAGCAGGGCCTTGGCCCTCTCACTCCCCAGATATTTTTTCAGCGTTTCTTCGCCGACCAGTAGGCGGAGTTGCGACACCGTCTCGCCGGCCCGATAGTGGCGTTCGCCATGGTTGCTCCGGAAAGCGGTGATGGTGGTGAAGCCGGCGCGGAAAGCGAGCTCTGCGCCATCGCCCCCCTGGTAGCCGGATTGTCCCTCGAGGCCGAGGGTAATGGCCAGCATGGCGCGGCCGTGAGGATCGACGGTCTCCTCGCATAGATCGCAGCTAGGGCGGTAACGCAGTCGGATCAGGATGAGGTCACTCTCCAGCTCAATACGCTCGGAATAGCATTCACCCACTTCCTCGGGCAGTTGCCGACGCTCCTGCCCCCTCTCCCGCCTGGCCAGGTTGGCCTGGGCCATCGTCAAGCGCCGTGGTGACCGAACCCTCCCTGGGCAAGCCCCCATATCACATACCTCCACCGGATCTCATAGGATTCTCTACGGGATGAATATGCATCTCATATGAGATTGATTGATATTTACCGATAGAATGACGCTTATGTCAATTGAGGTGGACCGAGAGGCCGCGTACGGATTCGAGGGGATGAGATGAGCGACGGAGAGTGGAACAGGCATGGCAGGCTGGGAGGGCTGCTTCTGCTGATGTGGGTAGGTGGAGCACAAGCAGCGCCGGGGGCAGAGGAGCAGAGGCCGCAGGAATTGGCGTCCATGACGGTGACGGCCAACAAGGTCGAGCAATGGCTGGAAGAGGTGCCGGCGAGCCTGTCGGTCTTCCATGGCGACGATCTCCGCGATGCCATGGTGGAGGATCTGGCGGGGGTGTCGCGCAGAGCCCCCAGCTTTGGTTTTCAGCCGATCGGCCAGTCCGGCACCAACCTGCCGGTGGTGCGTGGCCTGACCTCCCATGTCACGGCCTTCTCCTCATCCATGTTGATGCTGGTGGATGGCGTGCCGATGCTGATGGGGCAGGGGTTCGAGCATAACCTGCTGGGTGTCGAGCGGGTCGAGGTGTTGCGGGGCCCGCAGTCGACCCTGTACGGGCGCAACGCCGAAGCCGGTGTGCTCAACATCCACACGCGTCAACCCGGCGGTGAGTCCTACGCCCGGTTCGATGCCGCCCTGGGAAGCCGTGACAAGCGCTCTCTGCGATTCGACCTGGGCGGGGAACTGGTCACCGATAGCCTGTCAGCCAGTTTCGCTGGGGAATGGCGCGAGCAGGACGGCTTTATCGACAACCCTCATCGGGGGCGCACGGAGGATGATCGAGAGCGCTATGCCGGGCGGGCCGCCTTGCGATGGACGCCTTCCCCGGGCAGTGACGTGACGCTTCGCTATGCTCGCCAGGCGTACCGGGACGGGGGAGCCCAATGGGGCCGCGTCGATGCCCCCCGGCGCGAGGTGCACTCCGGAACGGCGAGTTGGAATCGCTCGAGTGGTCGAGTGTTAGCCCTGGATATCGAGCACGAGCTGACGGAGAACTTGCACTTTCGCTCGCTCAGCGCCCGTCATGACTTCCATGACCACGTTCGCCAGGATGCCGATTTTCAACCACTCGATATGCTGCACGTGGAGCGTGATCATCACCTGAGCACGCTATCCCAGGAATTCCGCCTGGAGGGCGAGGGGAGTCGCCACCAGTGGCTGCTTGGGCTCTACGCAGATAGCGATGACCATGAGCTGGGCTTCCGGCAGCAGACGCCTGTCGGGCTGCAGCACACCGATGTGGACCTGGGGGGAGACTCAAGGGCGCTGTTCGGCCAGTGGACCCAGGCGCTGGCACCCAACTGGTCCTTGACCCTGGGAGGTCGGATCGAGCGCAATCGGGTCTCGCTGACAGCGGAGGACGGTAGTCGCCAGGAGCGAGAATGGCGGCGCTTCACCCCCAAGATGAGCTTGCAGCATGAGTGGTCGCCGGATACCCACCTCTATGCCAGCTATGCCGAGGGTTTTCGTGCCGGCGGTTTCAATGCCTTCGCTCGCGCCGATGGCTTCCCGGCCTATGATCCGCAACGGGTGGCGTCCTATGAAGTGGGTCTCAAGGGGTGGGCCCTCGATCGGCGCCTGAGATATGCCGCTGCCGCGTACTGGATGGACGTCAATGACATGCAGGTGCAGCAGATCACGCAGCCCGGTGTGGTCCATATCACCAATGCCGCCAAGGCCTATTCCACCGGGCTGGAGCTCGAGGCCGACTACCTGCTCGGGGCACATTGGTCGCTCCAGGCCGCACTCGGTGTCAACCGCACGCGTTTCAGGGAGTTTCAGGATCTGGCGGGCGATCACCGTGGCAACCACAACCCCTTCGCCCCCGACCTGGACGGTTACCTGGGGCTGCGCTATGACGCGCCGAGTGGCTGGTACGCCCAGGCAGGGCTGAGCGGTGTCGGTCGGACCTACCTGGATGCTGCCAACGACCATCAGCGCGATGCCTACGGGCGGCTCGATCTCAGCGCCGGCTATCGGCACCGTCAATATGGCATCACGGCCTACGTCGATAATGCCACCGACGAGCGCTACGACGCCGTCGGCTTTCTCAACGGGATGGCGAGGGTCTATAGCGAGCCGCGGGAGCTGGGGCTGCGGGTGAGTGTTGACCTATGAATTCTCTCAACGTCATGCCTCGCCATCCTCTACAGCCTTATTGGGATATCGCCCTGGCCTCGGTGCAAGCGGATGCGCTACACGAGGCCCTCGAGCTCGACCTCTTCCGCCTGCTGGTCGACCCCGGGACGGTGGAGGAGGTGGCCGCTCGGTTCACGCTGGACGTCGGCAATACCGGCTATCTGCTCGAACTGCTCTGGAGCATGGGACTGCTGGAGCGCCAGGCCGATACCACCGTCCCTGGCAGGTGGCACTACTGCTCGGCGGAGGTCGCCACACACTTCTTCGATTCGAACGCGCCACGCTACTGTGGCGACGCCTGGCGGTTCCGGCGGCAATCGCTGCGCCACTTCGGCGGCGAACTCGGGACGCTGTTGCGCACGGGGCGAGGAGGGGGCGCGCCGGCGGCGACCGCCTGGCGGGAGGCGGCTCGCCGTCAGATCGCCCAGGAGCAGCGTGCCGCGACCGTCGACGCGGCCTTGGCCGTCGTGGCTCGCCTGCCGGAATTTCCCCGGGCTCGGTGGCTGCTCGACCTGGGCGGTGGCCCGGGTGGGGTTGCCATCGCCTTGGCCCAGGCCAACCCTGGGCTGCGCGGCGTGGTGCTTGACCTGCCCGAAGCGGCCGAAGTGGCGCAGGAGAATCTCCAGCGAGAAGGCATGGCCGGGCGCCTGCGGGCCCGTGGCGGCGATCTGGTCAGTGACGCCATCGGCGAGCAGGAGTACGACCTGATCTGGTGCTCGTCGGTGTTGCATTTCGTTCCCGATCCCGCCGCCTCCCTGCGCAAGATCCTTGCCGCCTTGCGACCCGGCGGCGTCTTGATCTGTGCCCAGGGAGAGATCCCCGACGGCGCCACCGAGGCGCGCGAGGTCCTGCCCTACTACCTGTCGCTGTGCATGCGGGGGCGTCGGGTGACGCGGCAGGGAGAGCTACGCCGAGCACTAGCGGCCGCCGGCTTCACGGGGTTGGAAAGCTACCCGGGCGTGCCATTCCCCATGGCGCCCGTCACCGTGCTGATTGGCCGCAGGAGTCCGACATGACCGTCACGTCCTTACGCATGCTGGGCTACCAGGCGTTGTTCGGGTGGCTACACCTCGTGCTGGCATTGCCGAGTATCTATCTCCTGCTGGGATTGCCGCTGGTGATGCGCGAGCAGGGCTGGTCGGGCACCGATATCGGCCTGTTCCAGTTGGCGGGCCTGCCGGCGGTGCTCAAGTTCCTCCTCGCCGCACCAGTCGAGCGCTGGCGCTTTGGAAGTGGCCACTATCGGGGCTGGGCCATGCTGCTGAGTCTGTTGCTGGCGGTCACTCTGGCAGTGATCGGGTGGATGGAGGGGCCCGGCAGCCGCGGGGGGCTATTTGCCCTGGCGTTTCTAGCCGGCCTCCTGGCGACCTGGGCGGATATTCCGGCCAATGCCCTGGCGATCAAGTTGTTGCCGGAAAGCGAGCGCCTGCGCGCCGGGGCTATCCGCTCGGCCGCTCTGTTCCTGGCGGCCATTCTCGGTGGCGGTGTGATGTTGGTGGTGCATAGCCGCTGGGGCTGGTCGGCCCCCTTCCTGCTGATGGCCGCGGCGTTGGTGGTGGGAGCCATCCTGCTGGCAGTGCCGGGCGAGGCGCCTGAGACCGGCAGGAAGAGCGTCGCCGCAAGCGTGGAGGAGGGCGGCTGGCGTGGCTACTTCGCCCAACCGGGAGCGAAGCGTTGGACTTGCCTGTTACTCACCGCCTTCCCCTTCATCGGTGCCGCCTGGCTCTATCTCAAGCCTTTGATGCTCGACCTGGGCATGCCGGCTGAGCAGGTGGCCTGGCTGGTGGGCGTGGGTGGAGGGACGCTGGGCGCCCTGGCCAGTGTGATAGGGGGGCGTATGGCCCGGCACCTGGGGCCCGGGCGCGCCATGCCGCTTTTCACCGGTCTCTGCCTGTGCGCCCTGGTCGTCTTGACGGCGATGGTGTGGCGCGGCGCCGGAACGGCCGGCTTGCTCCTGGGGGCGGCCCTGGTCGCGGTGGCCATGGGCGCGATCTCCTCGCTGCTCTTCGGACTGATGATGTATTTCACCCGGCCTCGGCGGCGCGCTGCCGACTATGGCTTGCAAGCCAGTCTCTTCGTGATGACCCGCCTCTCGGTGCCCGTGGCAGCCGGGGTACTGCTCGATCGTCTCGGCCATGACGGCATGTTGCTTGGCCTGACCCTGGCTGCTCTCGGGGTATGGGGTCTGGCCATGGACAGCCGCCGCATCCTGGCGAGGGTGATGGAGCAGGGAGGAAGAGAGGCTTCGCTGGCCCCAGACCGTGCTGATGGGTGACAAACATTAGGGACGCGATTGGCACTGTGCCCCCCCGGCTCGGGGGAGGGCCCGTTAGGGACGAGTTGTCACACTGCTTTGTCGCCCCTGTTGACACTTACCTTGGCGAGAAGCGCCGCTGCAGGCCGGTCTCGGCGATCATCCGGGTGGAGATCTCCTCGATGGAGAAGCGGGTGGTGTCGATATGGGGGATATGCATCTGCCGGTAGAGGGCCTCGGCCTGTTGCACCTCCTGGGTGCACTGGTCGATGGAGCAGTAGCGGCTGTTGGGCCGCCGCTCGCTGCGAATCGCCGACAGGCGCCGTGGGTCGATGGTCAGGCCGAACAGCTTGTGGCGATGGGGGGCCAGGGAACGGGGCAGCTTGAGGGTGCCGTCCTCGTCCTGATCGTCCTCGGTGAGCGGATAGTTGGCGGCGCGGATGCCAAACTGCAGCGCCAGGTAGAGGGAGGTCGGGGTCTTGCCGCAGCGCGAGACCCCGACCAGGATCACATCCGCCTTGTCGTACTGGTGGGTGCGGGCGCCGTCATCGTTGTCCAGGGCGAAATGCACCGAATCGATGCGATTCATATAGACGGCGTCATGGCCGATGGCGTGGGTGCGGCCCACCGTATAGGTGGAGTGAGTGGCGAGCTCTTCTTCCAGGGGCGCCAGGAAGGTCGAGAAGATGTCCACCTTGAAACCGGGGGCGGTGCTGATGATGCTGCGAATCTCCGTATCGACGATGGTATCGATGACGATGGGTTGCTCGCCGTCCCGCACCGCCGCCGCCTCGATGACCTCCACCAGGGAGCGCGCCTTCCCGGGGCTGTCGATATAGGGCTTGGTGACCATGCGGATCTCGACGTTCTCGAACTGGGCCAGCAGGCTGCGGCCCAGGGTCTCGGCGGTGATGCCGGTGCCGTCGGAGATAAAGAAGGCGGTACGGGGCATGCGGAGGACTCACGGCAGGGAATTTCCCCGATTGTCCCGGCTGGCGGCTCGGCCGGCAACTACAAGAATCGCCGTAAAAGGGCGATTGTTGTAAAAAATCTTCAGTGACTTCGCTGTTAGACCAATGGCGTAGGCGCCCCGGCATTGGTAGGGTGACCCCCTCTAGTCAAGGTGCCCGCTGCCCGGGCGTCGCAAGGAATAAGGGGGTCGCGTGGAAGAGTACATTCTGTGGTTCGATCAACTCGGCATGAACGATGTCGAACGCGTCGGCGGCAAGAATGCCTCCCTGGGGGAGATGATTTCCAATCTGGCCGGGGCCGGCGTCAGCGTGCCCGGCGGCTTCGCTACCACCGCCCATGCCTATCGCGAGTTCCTCGCCCATGAGGGGCTCAACGAACGCATCAATGCGGCCCTGGCCAGCCTGGACGTGGATGACGTGGCCGAACTGGCCCGGGTGGGTGCCGAGATTCGCCAGTGGGTGATCGATACCCCGCTGCCGCCCACCTTCGAACAACACCTGCGCGCCGCCTACGACCAGATGGTCGCCCAGCACCCCAGCCTCAAGGTGGCGGTGCGCTCCTCGGCCACCGCCGAGGACCTGCCGGATGCCTCCTTTGCCGGCCAGCAGGAGACCTTCCTCAATATCGAGGGCTTCGACAATATCAAGCGCGCCGTCCACGAGGTGTTCGCCTCGCTGTTCAACGACCGCGCCATCTCCTATCGGGTGCACCGCGGCTACGCCCACGAGAACGTGGCGCTCTCCGCCGGGGTGCAGAAGATGGTGCGCTCCGAGACCGGCGCCTCCGGGGTGATGTTCACCCTGGACACCGAGTCCGGCTTCCGCGATGCGGTCTTCGTTACCGCCTCCTGGGGCCTCGGCGAGACGGTGGTGCAGGGCGCCGTCAACCCGGACGAATTCTATGTCCACAAGCCGACCCTGGCCGCCGGCCGCCCGGCGGTGCTGCGTCGCAACCTGGGCTCCAAGCTGATCAAGATGGTCTACACCGAGGACGCCAGCGCCGGCAAGTCGGTGGCCACCGTGGACGTGCCGCTGGCCGAGCGCGGCCGCTTCTGCATCGATGACGACCAGGCGATGGACCTGGCCCGCCAGGCGGTGATCATCGAGCAGCACTACCAGCGCCCCATGGATATCGAATGGGCCCTGGACGGCGACGACGGCAAGCTCTATATCGTCCAGGCCCGCCCGGAGACCGTGGTCTCCCAGCAGGAGGGCGGCAAGCTGGAGCGTTTCCAACTCAAGGAGAAGGGACGCACCCTGGTCCAGGGGCGGGCCATCGGCCAGCGCATCGGCCGCGGCGCGGTCAAGGTGATTCTCTCTCCTGAGGAGATGGACAAGGTGCAGGCCGGCGATGTCCTGGTCACCGACATGACCGACCCGGACTGGGAGCCGATCATGAAGCGCGCCTCGGCCATCGTCACCAACCGCGGCGGGCGTACCTGCCATGCGGCGATCATCGCCCGGGAGCTGGGGATCCCGGCGGTGGTGGGCTGTGGCGATGCCACCGAGGTGCTGGCGGATGGCCGCGAGGTCACCGTCTCCTGCGCCGAGGGCGATACCGGCCACGTCTACGAGGGGCTGCTCGACTTCGACTGCCGCACCTCCAGCGTCGATGCCATGCCGGAGATCCCCTTCAAGATCATGATGAACGTGGGCAACCCGGACCGCGCCTTCGGCTTCGCCGGGCTGCCCAATGCCGGGGTCGGCCTGGCGCGCCTGGAGTTCATCATCAACCGCATGATCGGCGTGCACCCCAAGGCGCTGCTGGACTACGACACCCTGCCCCTGGAGTTGCAGCAGACCATCGACGCCCGCACCGCCGGTTACGCCGACCCGGTCAGCTTCTACGTGGACAAGCTGGTGGAGGGGATCAGCACCCTGGCCGCCGCCTTCCACCCCAACCGGGTCATCGTGCGCCTCTCGGACTTCAAGTCCAACGAGTACGAGAACCTGATCGGCGGCAAGCTCTACGAGCCCGGCGAAGAGAACCCCATGCTCGGCTTCCGCGGCGCCTCCCGTTATATCTCCGACGCCTTCCGGCCCTGCTTCGAGCTGGAGTGCCGGGCGCTCAAGCGGGTCCGCGACGAGATGGGCCTGGATAACCTGGAGATCATGGTGCCCTTCGTGCGCACCCCCGACGAGGCGCGCCAGGTGGTCGAACTGCTCGCTGCGAACGGCCTGAAGCGCGGCGACAACGGCCTGAAAGTGATCATGATGTGTGAGCTGCCGGCCAATGCGCTGCTCGCCGAGGAGTTCCTGGAGCACTTCGACGGCTTCTCCATCGGCTCCAACGATCTGACCCAGTTGACCCTGGGCCTGGATCGCGACTCCGGCATCATCGCCCACCTCTTCGACGAGCGGAACCCGGCAGTGAAGAAGCTCCTGGCCATGGCCATCGCCGCCTGCAAGGCCCAGGGCAAGTACGTGGGCATCTGCGGTCAGGGCCCCTCCGATCACCCGGACCTGGCCAAGTGGCTGATGGAGCAGGGCATCGACTCCGTCTCCCTCAACCCGGATGCGGTACTCGAGACCTGGTTTATGCTGGCCGGCGAGACCCTGGAGTAAGCCTCACCGCCTAGGTTTGTCGGGCACCCCAAGAGGCCCGGGCGACCCTGTCGCCCGGGCCTCTTCTTATCCTCGCGCGGCCATATCAGCCCTTTCTGGTGAACTAGGGCTATGCTGATACTCTGCCTGTTCCCGACCACAAGGAGTGTCGTTATGGCCCTTCGTTTCTCCGCCCTGACTCCGGCGGCGCTGATCCTGGCCCTGGGTGGCCTGCCCGCCGCTCACGCCTTCGAGTATGACCTGCCCGCCATCGCTCCCGAGGTGGCCTCGGAGACCGCCGACAAGCCGGGCTGGGCGACCCAGCGCTTCGCGGTGGCCGCCGCCAACCCGCTGGCCACCGATGCCGGCTACCAGATCCTGCGCGCCGGCGGCTCGGCCCTCGATGCCGCCATCGCCGTGCAGATGGTGCTGACCCTGGTGGAGCCCCAGTCCAGTGGCCTCGGCGGCGGCGCCTTCCTGGTCCATCACGACGGTGAGGCGGTGGTGGCCTATGACGGCCGCGAGACCGCCCCCGCCGCGGTGGACGAGGGCCTCTTCCTGGACGCCGCCGGGGAGCCCCTGGCCTTTATGGACGCCGCCGCCAGCGGCCTCTCGGTGGGGGTGCCCGGCACCGTGGCGATGCTCGAGCTGGCCCACGGCGAGCAGGGGCGGCTGCCCTGGGCCAGCCTCTTCGAGCCCGCCATCACCCTGGCGGAGCAGGGCTTCCCGGTGAGCCAGCGGCTGCATACCAGCCTGGCGGCGGAGCATCACCTGCGTCGTGACCCCCTGGCCGGGCCCTTCTACTACCCCGACGGCGAGCCCCTGGCGGTGGGCGAGACCCTGCGCAACCCGGCCCTGGCGGCCATCCTCCGCGAGGTCGCCGAGCACGGCGGCGAGGCCCTGCGTCGGGGGCCCATCGCCGAGGACCTGGTGGCCCGGGTCCAGGGTCACGCCGAGCGACCCGGCAGCCTCAGCCTGGCGGATCTGGCGGATTATGAGGCGCGCCAGCGGGAGGCGTTGTGCAGCCCCTGGCGGAGCTATCGGGTCTGCGGCTTCCCGCCGCCGTCCTCCGGTCACCTGACCCTGATGCAGATCCTCGGCCTGCTCGAGCAGTTGCCGGAGGTGACGCCCCTGGACGATGGGGGCATGCCTAGCGAGCCCTGGCTGCACCAGTTCCTGGAGGCTTCGCGGCTGGCCTTCGCCGACCGCGGCAAATATATCGCCGACCCGGACTTCGTGGCGGCCCCCGGCGGCGACTGGTCGCTGATGCTCGCCCCGGGCTACCTGGCGCAGCGCGCCGCGCTGATCACCGAGGAGAGCCTGGGCAGCGGCGGCGCCGAGCCGGGGTACCCCGGTGAGCTCGCCACCGCCTGGGCGGTGCAGCCCGACCAGCCGGAGTATGGCACCAGCCATATCAGCATCATCGACGAGGCGGGCAATGCCCTGGCCATGACCACCACCATCGAGGCCGCCTTCGGTTCGCGGATCCTGACGGATGGCGGTACGGGACTCTCCGGCGGCTACCTGCTCAATAACGAACTCACCGACTTCTCCTTCGCCCCGGCCGACGCGGCGGGCACCCCCATCGCCAATCGGGTGGAGCCGGGCAAGCGCCCCCGCTCCAGCATGAGCCCGACCCTGGTCTTCGACGCCGAGAGCGGCGACCTGGTGGCGAGCCTCGGCTCCCCCGGCGGCGCCGCCATTATCCACTACACCGCCAAGGCGCTGGTGGCCATGCTCGACTGGGGCCTGGATGCCCAGCAGGCGCTGAACCTGCCCCATGCCATTACCCTGGGCGGGCCGGCCTTCCTGGAGGAGGGGCGCTTCCCCGAGTCGACCCTGGAGGGGCTCGCCGAGCGCGGCCATGAGGTCAGCGAACGGGAGCTGGTCAGCGGCCTGCAGGCCATCGAGGTGACCGAGAGCGGCTTCTTCGGCGGCGCCGATCCCCGTAGAGAAGGCATCGTAATGGGCGATTAACCGTATCGCCAACAAGTCGGCGACGCGCGAACACCAGGGCCAGGGCCACGGCGCCGGGAAGGCATCGTAATGGGCGATTAACCGTATCGCCAACAAGTCGGCGACGCGCGAATACCAGGGCCACCCGCCGGGAAGGGATCGTAATGGGGGACTGATCGGCGGCGCGCGAATGCCAAGATCTTGGCGCCGGGAGAGCATCCAAAAGTGGGAGTGACTCGATACAGTCAGTGGATCCAGGGGGCTCGCTAGCGCCGGGACGAAACCCCACCGCCTTATGAGCCGGGCGACGCGTCGAACCGGACCAAGGTCCCTCTTGCCGGTTCTCGATCGACTTCCCTGTCGATCGCCGCTGCCCGGCTCTCCAGGCGGTGGCATCCCGGCTAAATCGCTCGGCCCCCTGCATCCACTGAGCCCCTCATCCTGACCTCGGCTTGTCGACGGCGATGCCCCTGGATTAGCTACGTAGCCAGTTGCGTAGCTTGATCAGCAGTAGCTCGCCGTCGCTGAGTTCCCGGCGCTCGGCCAGCAGGGCCGCCAGCAGGTCGGGGCGGTCGGTGATAATGGCGTCCACCCCCAGGTCGATCAGCTGCGACATCCGTGCCGGGTCATTGACCGTCCAGGCATGGATCTCGTAGCCGTGGTCGCGGGCCAGGCGCACCTCCGCCTCGCTGATGCGATTATGGCGCAGCCCCAGGGCGGCGAAGCCCCGGCGTTCCAGGGTGCCGGGGAGGATCAACTGGGCCAGCAGGGTAATGCGCAGCTCGGGCTCCCGCTCGGCGATGGCGCTCATCAGGGTGGGGGAGAGGGTGGCCAGGCGGGTCTCGGTCATGACCCTAGGGTCGCCACAGGTCCGGGTCGCCTCGGGGGTGGCGGCGTCCCGCAGACAGCGGCGTCGCGCCTCGGCCTCTGTCGCGAGGGCCGCCAGCACCGCCTCCACCAGGGCCCGCTCGCGGCCCGGGTCGGGCTTGAGGTCGATCATCAGGCCGGCCCGTCCGCGCACCGCGGCCAGGGCCTCCTCCAGGGAGGCGATGGGCAGGCCGGCATAGGCATCGCCGAACCAGCTGCCCAGGTCGAAGGCCCCGAGCTCCTCGAGGCTCAGCTCGCCGAGCCGGCGGGGATCGCCGGTCAGGCGCCGCAGGGTCCGGTCATGGTAGAGCACCACCCGATCATCGGCGGTCAGGCGCACATCCAGTTCCACATAGTCGGCCCCCTCGGCGGCCGCCCGCTCGACCGCTGGCAGGCTGTTCTCCGGGGTCGTCATGGAGCTGCCCCGGTGGGCGATGATGGCCACCTCGTCGTGAAGTTCGACCCGATTGAGGATCAGCGCGGCCTGGATGGCCAGGGCCAGCACCACCGCCAGCTCCAGGGCCCAGGCCAGGCGCTCGGGGTGCGCCCCGGGGCGGGGCAGGCGCAGTCGCTCGCGGCTCAGGCGCAGGAAGAGGGCGGCGGCCAGGAGGCTATTGGCCGCCAGGCCCAGGAAGGTCAGGGCCAGGGTCAGCAGCAGGTAGCCGGCCAGGTAGAGCAGCATGGCCGGCACCAGCACCGCCGGCCGCTCCGGCAGCCAGGCCACCAGGGGCGTGGCGATCAGGTCATAGCTCCAGGTGCTCAGGGGGGGCAGCGCCAGGATCAGGCCCAGCAGGGCGAGCAGGAGTAGGGCGATGCGCCCGAGATGGCCGTGGGTCAGTCGCCAACTGCGCGCCAGCGCCCGGCGCGGGCCGTCGTCCTCCAGTATCAGCGCCGCCACGGCCAGGCTCCAGCGCAGATAGAGGCTCGCGGCCAGGGCCGTCCATGTCAGCGTCGGCAGCAGGGCGCTGGCCACGAAGGCCCAGAGTGCCGGGGGGCGGGTGCGCTGTACATAGTAGGGATCCAGGTCACCGAGGAAGTGACCATAGAGCAGCCCCACCGCCAGGGCGAAGGGGGCGAGCAGCAGCAGATGAGCTCCCACCTGCAGGGTGGCCAGCCCCGCCAGCCGTGGCAACCGCCATAGCACCCGGCCCAGGGCGTCGAAGGCGCGCCGGTAGCGATTGCCGTGGGCACTCGCCGCCACCAGGATCATCCCCGCCTGCTGCAGGTAGAGTACCAGGAAGGTAAGGGCCAGGGTGGCCAGCAGCCAGAGGCCACCGGTGGGAGTGAGCAGCACGCCGGCCAGGTCGGCGGTGGCGATCACCGGGCGGCCCAGGCGCCCCAGCAGGGTCGCCAGACTCCAGGCGATGGCCGGCAGCAGCACCAAGGAGGCGAGCAGGGTAAAGGCGAGGTGATAGGCGAGCAGGGGGCGCCAGTGATCGATCAGCGCGCGCAGCACATCCTTGGCGAGGGCGTGAATCCGCATAGGGCCTCGTTATCGCCATGATGCCCTGAGCCTGCCACCGAGCGGCCGGTCTTGGCAATCCTGGCGGCCGAGACCGGCAGGGCTATCGCAGTACACTTTCTGCACTGAAGCCCGGGGCTACCCTGGGTCAGGCCGTCGCGGGGCGCTGTGAACCCCTCCCTGGGCGCTACTTTTGCCATCCCTGGCAAAAAACCCCCGCTCCGTCCTGTCCCCAGCGCCCTTCCGATATCCCAGAATAGGAGAACCTCTGCGGCCGGGAAAGATATTGAGCCTTTGCTATAAAACTAGCGATAAATTCTGTTTTTTTATTTTTTGGTAGTCGTTATACCATGTGCGCTTCGTTTTTTAGACAATCCAAACAGGCAGTGCCTTATGACGAAGCGCATGTTAAGCAGTATCGGCGTCCAGGTGGTGATCGCCATGCTGGTGGGGGCCCTGGTGGGGGCCCTGATGGGGGAGTCGGCGGCGATCTTCGCGCCCCTGGGGAGCCTCTTTATTCACCTGATCATGATGCTGGTGGTGCCGCTGATCGTGGTGGCCATCGTCTCCGGGGCCGCCGGCCTCGGTGCCAGCCCGGCGGCGGGGCGCATCGGTATCGCCACCTTCGCCTTCTTTATGCTCACCTCGGCGGTGGCGGTGACCCTGGCGCTGGCGATGGGCGCGCTCTTCCAGCCGGGCAGCGGCCTGGAGCTGGGCGCCGTGGAGGCGATGTTCTCCGCCGAATATGCCGATCGCGGCGAGGTGCCCGGCGTCTTCGCCACCCTGCTGGGGATGATTCCCACCAACGTCTTCGCCGCCCTCGGCGACGGCAATATCCTGCAGATCCTGGTGTTCTGCCTGTTCCTGGGCCTGGCCCTGTCGCGCCTCGATAGCGAGCGTACCGCCCCGCTGATGGCCGGCATGTCGACCCTGATCGATGCCCTGGTGTGGATGCTCAATATGGTGATGCGCATCGCCCCCATCGGCGTCTTCGGGCTGATGGCGGATGCGGTGGGCACCTTCGGCTTCGATGTGCTGATGCTGGTATCGAAGCTGTTCGGCGTCTATGTGCTGGCCATCGCCCTCTACGGCTTCGTCTTCTACCCCCTGGTGGTCAAGGGCGCCACCGGCATGCCGGTACGCCACTTCCTGGGCCGCATGAAGAAGCCCCAGGTGGTGGCGCTTTCCACCGCCTCCTCGATGGCCACCCTGCCGGTGACCCTGGACGTGGCGACCCGGGAGCTGGGGGTATCGCGGCCCACCTCCGCCTTCGTGCTGCCCCTGGGGGCCACCATCAATATGAGTGGCAATGCCATTTACTATGGCCTGGTGGCGATGTTCTTCGCCCAGCTGTTCGGCGTGGAGCTGGGCCTGGGCGCCTACCTGGCGATCATCTTCACCGCCACCCTGGGCGCCATCGGCCAGGCCGGGGTGCCGGGGCCCTCCTTCCTGGTGGTGGCGGTGCTGCTGGCGGCGGGGATCCCGGTGGAGGGGTTGCCGTTGCTGTTCGCCCTGGACCGCATCTTCGACATGATCCGCACCGCCTTGAATATCACCGGTGACGCCGCCTGTGCCGCCGTGGTGGATCGGCTGGTGCCGGAGGTCGCCGAGGCGGACGCGGAGGGGGAAACGCAGACGCGTCCGGTGTCATCCCAGGCCGCTTAAGCTTCCTTTGCCTCGACCATAAAAACACCGCCGCGGCAGTGCCGCGGCGGTGTTTTTACTGGCCCGAGGGCCACGCTTCCGTTCAGGCCTCCAGGGGCAGCTCGGCCTCGGCCACCAGGATGCCGTTATTGTCGGCATAGAGCCACTGGCCGGGGCGCAGGGTGACCCCGGCGAAGGTGACCGGGATATCGCGAACGCCTTCGCCGCGCTTCTCGCTCTTGCGCGGATGGGCGCCGAGGGCCTGGATGCCCAATTCGGTCTCCGCCAGCACGTCCACGTCGCGGACGCAGCCGTACATCACCACGCCGGCCCAGCCGTTGTCGGCGGCCTGCTCGGCGAGCATATCGCCGAGCATGGCGCAGCGGCTGGAGCCGCCGGCGTCCACCACCAGCACGGCGCCCTCGCCGGGCTTGGCCACCGCCTGCTTGACCAGGGAGTTGTCCTCGAAGCACTTCACGGTGCGGATGGGGCCATGGAAGGCTTCCCGGGCGCCGAAGTTGACGAACAGCGGATCCAGGACCCGAACCTCGGGGTGGGCGTCGCAGATATCCGGGGTAACGATGGAGGGCATGACAGGGCTCCTTGAGGGTAAGGGGGAAAGCGTCAGCGATCCACGTTACCCCAGGTCGAGGCAATATCCCATGCGCTTTTGGTGGATCGGCATGAGGATATGCCAGAAGAGCCGGTCTGGTGTTCCAGCGTGCCGCGAGGCAATCCGTGGGCGGGCGATCCTCCCCGTGTGGAGCGGGAGAAACCCGGATCCTGGTCTCCGCTGGGCCGGGCTTCCCGACCCTCCGGCCAAGCGTCTGACGCCGGGTATCGACGGTCAAGAGGGGGGCTAGGGGGCGCCGAGCGGGTGCCAGCTGTGACCACCATCCTGACTGGCGAGTACCCGGTCCCGAGCATCGATCGCATAGAGGCGCTCGGGATCCTGGGGGTCAACGGCCAGGTGCAGTAGATAATTGTCGCCCCAGCCGTCACTGAGCAGCTGCCAGTTGCGTGACGCCTCGCTGGCATGCACCAGACCGACGCCGGCGATAAAGGCATACAGATCTCCTGTGGCGGTGGTGGCCACCAGGCTGGTGGGGCGAGGTTCCGGATAGGCTTGGCGCCAGCGCCGTCCGGCATCGGGGCTCATCAACAGTCCGGCTTGAGTGGCCGCATAGAGGCGCTCCGGGTCCTGGCTGGAGGCGGCCAGTCCGATCAGGCCCTCCGGGGCGGGCCCCTGGAGATGCCACCCATGACCGGCATCGCGGCTGATCTGCAGTTGGCCATGGTAGGCGCCGTAGAGGGTGTCGGGGTCGGCATGGCTGACGGTCAACTGATGGAAGTCCACGGGCCCGTCGACGCCGGGGGAGCGTTGTGACCAGCTCTTGCCGCCATCGCTGGAGACGATGAAGCCGAGGTTGCCACCGCGCTGGGGGTGACCGCTGGCGAAGAACTGGGTCGGATCCCCGGGATGGGGGGTGAAGCCCATGAAGTCATCGCTGACCTCCGAGATCTGCTCGGTCATGCCATCCAGATCGAGGCGGTGAAAGCCGTGATGGGTGGCAAGGTAGAGCCGCTCGGAGTCTTCCTGATCGACCGTAATGCCGTGGAAGTGGGTGCGCTCGGCGAGGGCGTCCAGGGAGACACGCTCGGCCTCGGAGCCGCAGCCGGCAATGGCGAGCGCCATCAGGGGAGTCAAGAGGCGGCGTAAGGTGGCCGACGTCATAGGCGGATCTCCATCGGGTATCGGGCGAGTCGGGGGCGAAGGATGCGCCCAGGATTGCCACCATAACCTTGTAGCCGGCTACAAGGTCAAGAGAGGCGGCGTGACGAGCCCGAGAATCAGGCGGCCGCGCAGGGCCGCCTGGGAGCCCTATCAGAAGCGCAGGCCGGCGGAGAGGGTGAAGGCGTCGATGGTGTAGTCGCTGTCGAAGTCGTAGCGTTCGTACTCGGTGCGCAGCAGCACCGGGTCGAAATTGAACTGGGCGCCGAGGCCGTAGACCGGGGCGGTACCGTCCTGCTTCCTCAGTTCGCTGTTGTCTCGGCCCTGGACGAAGCGGCCGCGGACCTTGGTGTCCCAGCGGGCGACCCCTAGCTTGGCATAGGGGCTGAACCAGTCGGTGACGGGCAGCCTGCCGATCATGCTGGCGCCGTAGGCGGTGGAGTCGAGCCGGGTGTTGGGGAAGAACTCCTCTTCCAGGCTGACGGTGCCGAGGTCGGCGTAGAAGCCTTCCACCGCCAGGTAGCGGTTGATGTCGTAGCCGACGAAGGCCTTCCAGACGTTGTCCTTGTCATCGAGGTCGAAGTCTTCGGCGCCGGACCCGATGAAGTCGCGGACGTCTTCCCTGTTATTCTCCAGGGAACTGACGCCGGTGCCGACACCGAAGTAGAAGCCGCGCTCCTGGTCCGCTGCCGTCATCGCCAGCGGCGATAGGCTCAGGGCGGACAGGGCGAGGCCGGAAAGGGTGAGGGTGCCGAGTCGGGGGGCAAGCCATGCAGGATCTCCTTGAATGCGGGGTGTTCGATGTGGTCGAAGGTTGCAATGGCGTTGGCATCCTGCCGATTCGCGACGGTCTCGTACCCTAGCAAGCCTCTAGGTAACTCACTACCATCACCTGGTAATACTTGGTACGCCCCTGTCCCCCAATGGAGACGGCGGGGTATCTGGCTGTCGGGGGCAAGGTTTCGCCCGAGAGACGCACTGGCAAGACATTAAAAAAACGCCCCGCACGAGGCGGGGCGTTTCGGTCATCGGCTCGGCCCTAGGGGCATGCGATGTTGCGAGCATCGGAGTCGATGAGGCGCCGGCGGGGGGAGGGCCTCCCGCCCACCGGCGTTCCCGGTCGGAGGCTTAGGCCTCCTGAGTCACCGGAATCACGTTCGAGGCGGCCTTCTGGTACTCCTCGATCTCGTGGAAGTTCATGTAGCGATAGATCTCGCCGGAGAGGGCGTCGAACTCGCTCATGTAGCCCTGGTACTCCTCGACGCTGGGCAGGCGACCCACCACCGCGGCCACGGCGGCAAGCTCCGCGGAGGCCAGGAAGACGTTGGCGCCGTCGCCCAGGCGGTTGGGGAAGTTACGGGTGGAGGTGGAAACCACGGTGGACTTGGGCGCCACCCGTGCCTGGTTGCCCATGCACAGGGAGCAGCCGGGCATCTCCATGCGCGCCCCGGCGCGGCCGTAGATGCCGTAGTAGCCCTCTTCGGTGAGCTGGTGCTGGTCCATCTTGGTGGGCGGCGCCAGCCACAGGCGGGTCTTCAGGCTGCCCGCGGGCTGCTTCTCGAGCAGCTTGCCGGCGGCACGGAAGTGACCGATGTTGGTCATGCAGGAACCGATGAACACCTCATCGATTTGCTGGCCGGCCACCTCGGAGAGCAGGCGAGCGTCGTCCGGGTCGTTGGGGGCGCAGAGGATCGGCTCCTGGATCTCGCTCAGGTCGATCTCGATCACCTCGGCGTACTCGGCGTCCTGGTCGGCGCGCATCAGGTTCGGGTTGGCCAGCCACTCTTCCATGGCCTGGATGCGACGCTCGATGGTGCGCACGTCGCCATAACCGTTGCTGATCATCCACTTGAGCAGGGTGATATTGGACTTCAGGTACTCGGCGACGCTCTCTTCACTCAGGGTGATGGTGCAGCCGGCGGCGGAGCGCTCGGCGGAGGCGTCGGAGAGCTCGAAGGCCTGCTCCACGGTGAGGTCCTCGAGGCCCTCGATCTCCAGCACGCGACCGGAGAAGGCGTTCTTCTTGCCGGACTTCTCGACGGTCAGCAGACCCTGCTGGATGCCGTAGTAGGGGATGGCGTGGACCAGGTCACGCAGGGTGACGCCGGGCTGACGCTTGCCCTTGAAGCGCACCAGCACCGATTCCGGCATGTCTAGCGGCATCACGCCGGTGGCGGCGGCGAAGGCCACCAGGCCGGAGCCCGCCGGGAAGGAGATGCCCATCGGGAAGCGGGTGTGGGAGTCGCCGCCGGTGCCCACGGTGTCGGGCAGCAGCATGCGGTTCAGCCAGGAGTGGATGATGCCGTCGCCGGGACGCAGGGAGACGCCGCCGCGGTTCATGATGAAGTCGGGCAGGGTGTGGTGGGTCTCCACGTCCACCGGCTTCGGGTAGGCGCTGGTGTGGCAGAAGGACTGCATCACCAGGTCGGCCTGGAAGCCCAGGCAGGCGAGGTCCTTGAGCTCGTCACGGGTCATCGGACCGGTGGTGTCCTGGGAGCCGACGGTGGTCATCTTCGGCTCGCAGTACATGCCCGGGCGCACGCCGTCCAGGCCGCAGGCCTTGCCGACCATCTTCTGGGCCAGGGTAAAGCCCTTGCCGGTGTCCTTGGGCTGCTCGGGCAGGCGGAAGACCTCGGACTGGGGCAGGCCGAGGGACTCGCGGGCCTTGCCGGTCAGGCCGCGACCGATGATCAGCGGGATGCGGCCGCCGGCGCGCACCTCGTCGAGAATCAGCTGGGTCTTGAGCTCGAAGGTAGTCAGCACCTCGTCGGTGCCGTGCTTGCACACCTTGCCTTCGTAGGGGTAGACGTCGATGACATCGCCCATATTGAGCTTCTCGACATCCATCTCCACCGGCAGGGCGCCGGAGTCTTCCATGGTGTTGAAGAAGATCGGGGCGATCTTGCCGCCGAAGCAGAAGCCGCCGGCGCGCTTGTTGGGCACGTTGGGGATATCGTCGCCGAAGAACCACAGCACCGAGTTGGTGGCGGACTTGCGCGAGGAGCCGGTGCCCACCACGTCGCCCACATAGGCGACCGGGAAGCCCTTGGCCTTGACCGCTTCGATCTGCTGGAGCGGACCGGTGGTACCGGGCACTTCCGGGGTGATGCCTTCGCGCTCGTTCTTGAGCATGGCGCGGGCGTGCAGCGGGATGTCGGGGCGCGACCAGGCGTCCGGGGCGGGGGAGAGGTCGTCGGTGTTGGTCTCGCCGGGCACCTTGAAGACGCTCAGGGTGATCTTCTCCTCCAGGGCCGGCTTGGAGAGGAACCACTCGGCATCGGCCCAGGACTGCAGCACCTCCTTGGCCACGACGTTGCCGGCCTTGGCGCGCTCTTCCACGTCGTGGAAGGCATCGAACATCAGCAGGGTGTGCTTGAGCTGTTCGCCGACTTCCTTGGCCAGGTCGGCGTCGTCGAGCAGTTCGACCAGGGAGACGATGTTGTAGCCACCCTGCATGGTGCCCAGCAGCTTGACCGCGTGGATCCGGTCGATCAGCGGGGACTCGGCCTCGCCCTTGGCGATGGCGGTCAGGAACCCGGCCTTGACGTAGGCGGCCTCATCGACGCCCGGGGGCACGCGATCGGTGATCAGCTCGAGGATGAACTCTTCTTCGCCGGCGGGCGGTGCCTTGAGCAGCTCCACCAGGGCGGCGACCTGCTCGGCGTTCAGCGGTTTCGGCGGGACGCCTTCCTGGGCGCGTTCCTCGACATGTTGGCGATATGCTTCAAGCACGATTGGGCCCTCATCAAGTTGCTTTGCCAGGGCGTTGAGCCGGCCGTCCCGGGCCTTGGCGGCCTCTGCGGGAGTCGGCGACGGGTCAGGATGGGTCGCCCTGGAGCCTGTGGTAACCGTGGTTCAGGTGAGGCGGATTCTACGGGAAACTGTCGACAATGTTAAGCGAGCCCCTCAGCCGCGGGCCTTGTACTTTGGTCGGCGGGGCGCGTTATGGTCGCCCCGGGAGTGTCCCGCGGCGCCCGGGACGGGTAAGATGCCGGGGCCCGACAGACTGCGAGAACGACCCGTCGAGGAAGCGAATGTCTCAGCGAATCAGCACCCCCTGCGTGGGGGTCTGCTCCACCACCGTCGGTGACGCCGTGTGCCGGGGCTGCCAGCGCCATCTGGACGAGATCCGCGACTGGTTCGGCTACGACGAGGCCGAGCGCCGGCGACGCATCGGCGAGCTCGATGCCCTGAGGGTGCAGGCCGCGGCGAGTCTCCTGAGGGTAGACGACGAGGCCCTGTTGAATGCCCAGTTGGCCAGGCACAGTATCCGCGTGCGCCCGGAGCAGCCGCCGCTGTCCCGCGCCGTGGAACTGTTGCGGGTGGGGCGCGAGCGCATCCAGGACCTCTCCCGTTATGGCCTGGCCCGCCAAGGGGCCGGGCTGGGGCTGACGCCGCCGCAGCTCTTCGCCAAGCTTAGCGACGCCCTGGCCCTGGCGGGCCAGGCGCGAATCGCTCCCATGATTACCGATAGCCATCATTCAGGATGACCATGCAAGACAGCCTAACGGCCCTGCTGCCCCCGGACCTGCTCTCCTTCCTGCGCTGCCCCACGCCCCAGGCCTGGGTCGAGGCGGCCCTGCGCAACCAGGAACTGCTGCTGATCGATCACGCCCAGTGCGAGAAGAAGGCGGCCTCCACCGCCATGAGCCTGATGTACCGCTATGTGGATCGCCCCCTGCTGCTGACCAAGATGTCGCAGCTGGCGCGGGAGGAACTGCTGCACTTCGAGCAGGTGGTCACGCTGATGGAGTCCCGAGGCATCGCCTATCGTCACCTCAGCGCTTCCCGCTATGCCGAGGGGCTTCGTCGCCACCTGCGCGCCGAGGACCCGCTGCGCCTGGTGGACCTGCTGATCGTGGGGGCGCTGATCGAGGCGCGCAGCTGCGAGCGCTTCGCCTGCCTGATCCCGCGCCTAGACGCAGAGCTTGCCAAGTTCTACCGCAGTCTGGTTAAGTCGGAAGGGCGTCACTATGAGGACTATCTGATGCTGGCGCGGCTCGTTGCCGAAGAGGCGGGCGATGGAGAGGTGGAGGCACGGATCGCCTTCCTCGCCGATCGCGAGGCGCGCCTGATCGAGGCCCCGGATGGCGATTTCCGCTTCCATAGCGGTGTCCCCGAGGCGGCCTGAGATCCAGGGAACAGACGGCAAGGCGCTTGCCGATGACACAATAACGCGGGAACGAAGACGATGCGGGATCCTTCCGTCGATGAGCGACTGACACTGCTCGGCCATTTCTCACTGACCCTGGGTGAAGATAGCCTTACCCAGTTCAGCTATGACAAGGTCAAGGGGCTGTTGGTCTACCTGCTGCTCCACGAGCAGCCGGTCAACCGCTCCACCCTGGCCGAACTGCTATGGCCCGATCAGGGGCTCTCCTCCGGGCGCACCAACCTTCGCCATGCCCTGCATTGCCTGCGCCAGTCGCTGGGCGAGCAGGCCGAGCGGGTGCTGGCGGTGTCCCGCCAGACCATCGCCTTCCAGCTTCCCGAGGGGTGGCGCTTCGATCTGCATGAGCTCCAGGCGCTGCTGCGCGAGCCGCCGGATATCGACACCCTGGAAGCGATCCTGGCCCTCTACCAGGGGGACCTGGTGGAAGAGCTGCAGCTCTCCGCCTGTGCCGAATTCCAGCGTTGGCTGCTGCGGGTGCGCAATGAGTGGCGTCAGCGGGTGATCGCCTTCGCCGAGGCGGTGCTGGAGGCCCATGGCGAGCTACCCGAGTCGCTGCTGCGGGACCTGGTGAGCCGCTTCTGCGGCTATGGCCCCTTCCATGAGCGGCTGGTGCGTCAACTGGCCGAGCAGGGGCAGGCGGCGGCGGCCCACGAGCAGTACAACGCCTACCTGCAGCTGCTGGCGCTCTCCGGCCAGCAGCCGGAGCCCGCCTTCCTGCAACTGGCCCGCTACTGGTCCGATGGCCAGGCGGATATCCAGCGCCTCTCGCCCCAGGGCGCCTTCTCCCGGGCCCTGGCCCTGGACAGCGCGCCGCTGCGCGACGACGAGATCGAGCAGCGTCAGCTCTCGGTGATGGCCATTCGCCTGAGCCTCGAGGAGGACCTCACCGCCCGGGACGCCACCCATGCCAGCCTGGCCCTGCAGATCGAGCTGATGCGCTGGCTGGAGCAGCAGTGCCACCACCTGGGTGGCTTCTGGCTGCCCGGGGCCACCGGCGGCCTGGGCCTGGCCTGCTTCGGCACCCATGGCCCGGCCCACCAGTTGGCCGAGCTGGTGGCCCTCTACGAACACTGTCGCAAGGCGCTGCCCGAGGAGTCCACTCGCCACTGGAAGGGCGAGGGCGGCGTACCGCGCTTCACCCTGGCGGCGGGCCTCAACAGCGGTCGGGTGATCTATCTGCCCGAGCGTCAACTGGCCGATCCCCTGGGCCAGGTCACCCAGACCTCCCTGGCGCTGATGAGCGCCGCCGAAGGAGGGGAGCTGGTGATCTCCCAGGAGGCCAGCCAGCATATGCCGCCGGCCCTGGACCTGCAGCCGCGACTCTCCTCGCGGCTGGTTGCCTGTGACGGCAAGGTGCGGTTGCGCGCCCTGGTCCTGGGGGCCAACGAAGGGGGCCGCGAGGCCCTGCCACCCAGCCTGGTGGGGCGCGAGGCGGCGCTGCGCAAGCTGCGTGACGCCCTGGCCCGGGCCGGCATCGGCCTGCGCCAGAGCGTGCTGGTGCGCGGCGCCTCCGGAATGGGCAAGTCAGCACTGCTGGTGGGCTTCCGCCAACTCGAGCAGAGTCGCGATACCGCCATCTGCTGGCAGCCCACCACCCGCCTCTCGGTGCACTCCCCCTATGGGGTGGCCCGCCAGTTGCTGCGCTGGCACCTGGGCGGAGAGCCCGACGAGGCGCGCCTGGGCCGGCTGCTGGAGAACTATCCGACGCTGGCGGGTTCCCCCGAACGGCGTCAGTTGCTGGAGGAGGCCCTCGGCGTTCGCGAGCCCGAGGAAGTGGCGGTGCTGGCCCAGAGCGGCGAGGCCCTGGAACTGGTGGTACAGCTGCTCCAGGCCCTGGTCGAGACCCTCACCGCCCAGCGCACCCTGGTGCTGATGATCGACGACATTCAATGGCTGGACGAGCCCTCCTTCAAGGTGCTTTCCAGCCTCCAGGCCCGGCTGCCGATCAACTGTCCGTTGCTGCTGGTGGCCAGCCACCATGGCCGCGAGACGCTGCCGGCCCGCCTGCATTGGGATCAGCAGCTCAGCCTCGGGCGCCTGGATGCGCTGCAGTCGTCGCGGCTGCTGTCGCAGCTGGCGCGGCGCTACCGGCTGCACCTCAGCCCGCGGCTGCGCAGCCAGTTGATCGAGCGCTGCGACGGCGTGCCCCTCTACCTGCAGGAGATCTGCCGGCGCCTGGACATGGATCGCCGCGAGGGCCGCAGCGTCCAGCTCGACGACCTGCCCCAGGGCCTGCTGGGGTTGCTGGCCAGCCGCATCGACCAGCTCGATGCCGAACGCGAGGTGGCGCATGTGGCCGCCGTGCTGGGTCGCCAGTTCCGCCTCGATCTGCTCACCGAGTGCAGCGGCTGGTCAGGGGAACGCCTCAAGCGGGCCATCGAGCAGATGATCCGCCTGGAGATCATCGAGGCCTGCCCGACGGGCAGCGAGTACGAGTACCAGTTCAGTCATCAACTGCTCCAGGAGGCCGCCTACCTGTCCTGCCCGCGGGACGTGCGGGTGGCGATCCACGGCCAGGTGGTGACCCTGATCGAGGAACGCTTCCCGATGTGGATCAGTCGCCATCCTGGCGACTTCGCCACCCATCTGCGGCGCAGTGGCCACTATGCCCGGGGCGCCCGCTACTTCGAGCTGGCGGCCCGGGAGGCGCTCAAGGTGAGCGCCAACCGCACCGCCCTGCGCATGGCCGACGCCGGGTTGGCCAGCCTGCGCCATGTGGAGGGACAGCAGGAGCGGGAAGTGAGCCTGCTGACGGTACGCGGCCAGGCTGCCTTCGCCCTGGAAGGGCATGGCTCGCCCACCGCCCACGACAGCTTTGTGCGCGCCCAGGAACTGCTGCCGCCGCGCAGCCACGAGGAGGAGGCGGACGACCTGGAGCAGCGCTTCCTGGTCAAGTGGGGCCTGTGGGTGGGCTGCAGCCAGCGCCATGCCCATGCCGATGCCTTCTCCCTGGCCGCCAAGCTGGCCGACCTGGCCGGCGAGCTGGAGGATCCCCGCTATCGGCGCCTGGCCGACTATGCCCGGGCCCACTGCGAATACTGGGCGGGGCGGATTCGCCAGGCCTATGACCACCTGGAGGAGATCGATCCCCTCAATTCGCCGATGCTGATCGAGTGGCTGCCGTTCTCCGATCATCCCCAGGTGGCGGCGGCCTGCTTCCAGGGCTGGGCGCTCTGCCTGCGCGGCGACTATCGGCGCGCCGAGCAGCAGGCGGAGGCGGCGATCCGTCTCGCCGAAGGCTTCAATCATCCGGGCTCCCTGGCCATGGCGCTGCTCTTCTCGGCGGCCATGTACCGCCAACTGGGGCATGTGCACCTGGCCGGCATGCGCTCCCAGCGTGCCTTCGAGCTCACCGGCACCCCGGACCTGCACCTGTGGCAGATGTCGGCCCAGGGGATGCTGGGCTGGCAGCGGGCCCTGGCCGGCGATCGCGAGGGCCTGGCCCTGCTGGAGGCGGGCATGGAAGAGTTCGACGAGGTGACCGGTCGCGACCGCTACCAGCGCCCGGTGCTGTGGTTCGTGGACGCCTGTGTGGCGCTGGGGGAGCTCTCCCGCGCCGAAGACTACCTGGATCAGTGCCTGCTGATCGCCCAGGAGCGTACTTCCCTCTATGTGCCGGAGCTGGCCATCCAGCTGGCGCGGGTGCGCCACCAGTTGGGGCGCCCGGCCCAGGAGATCCGCCTGCTGGTGGAGCAGGCGCTGCGCCAGGCGGCGGAGCACGAGAACCTGCATCAGCAGCTCAATGCCCTGGAGCTGTGGTTGACCCTGGTGGATCCCGAGGACCGCCAGGCGCGGGAGCAGTTCCGGCGCCTGCTCGGCGACGTCTCGCCCAGCGACGCTCCGGTGCTGGTGCGCTGGCGCATGCTGCTCGATCAGCGCGAGGTGCAGACCGCGCGGCTTGAGCCCTAGGCCATCCCTAGGTCATCGCATCTCTAGCCCCTAAACGACACGGGCCCCGGCAATGCCGGGGCCCGTGTCGTTTAGGGTGGCGTGCTAGGTGATGGCTTCTAACTCACCGATCCGCATCAGCGCCTGGTCGCGGTGTTCGCCGCATAGCTCGACGTCGAAGGCGAAGCGCTCGCATACCGCCGGGCGCCGCGGGTCGCCGAACAGGCGGCAGAGGTTATCGGCGTCGAGCTGCACGCAGCGCACCCCGGCGGGCTTGCCGTGTGGCATGCCGGGAATCGGCGAGCTGATGGAGGGGGCGATACAGCAGGCCCCGCAGCCGGGGCGACAGCCAGCGGTGCTCGGCACCGCTGTCATTGCCGGCCCGCCTCGGCGAAGGCGCCCTTGCCGATGCCCTCGAAGGCCTGTACCCGGATATGCCCCCCCTCGGCGGCGGCGATCCGCTCGGCGAGCCACAGGGCGATGCGTTCTACCGTGGTCTGGCTGGGCAGCACCCGGCAGCGCTCGGCGGGCAGGCGCAGGCGGAACTCCCCCTGAGGCGCGCGGTAGGCGCAGGTGAGGTGGCGCGGGTCGTCATCGGGGTCCGTCACCAGGTCGTCGGTATCCACCAGGTAGGCATCCGCCAGCCGCTCGGCCCAGTCGGCCTCCAGGGCCGGGGCGCGCCGGCCATTGTGCCAGATATGCAGCCGCGAGCGGTGCCCGTGGGCGATGCGCTGGCAGTTGCCGGCGTGCTGGCGCAGGCCATGGCTGTAGGTGTAGGCGGCGCCGTCGATGGCCTCGTCACGCAGGCTAAGGCGGATGGCCGAGACCCGGGGCGGCGGGCGACGCATCAGCTCGCCGGCCAGGTGCTCGGCCAGGGTCTCGCGGCGCACCTCGGCCCAGGGCAGCAGGGTGAAGGCCTGGCGCGGGGCGCGCAGCTCCAGGGGGTAGGGGTGACGGGTGACCAGGCGCAGCCCCTCGCGACACTCCTGGAGCTCCACGCCCGGGGCCCGGGTCGGCACCAGCAGGGTATGATCGGCGCCGGCATCGAGTCGCGACTTGATCCAGGGCTTCACCTCGCCGAAGTCGAACAGCATGCCGTCTTCCCCCAGCTCGCCGTCGAGTTGCACGTCCACCGCCCAGCTGACCCCGATCAGGCCGCGGCGGGGACACCAGAGGGAGGCATCCAGGTGGGTCAGGCTGTCGACGAACAGGCTCATTAATCGATCTCCGCGATGATGCTGAGGGGCTGCAGTGTGTAATCGGAGTCACTGTCGAGTGGATTCATCAATCGATCCCCGCGATGATGCTAAGGGTCTGCAGTGTGTAATCGGCGTCACTGTCGAGTGAGTTCATCAATCGATCCCCGCGATTATGCTGAGGGTCTGCAGTGTGTAATCGGCGTCACTGTCGAGCGGGTTCATCAATCGATCCCCGCGATCTTGTGGGTCTGCAGCGACAAGTGCCACTGGGGGTGACCCAGGCAGTAGTCGACGCAGGCCGTGAGTGTGGTGCCGGATTCGCCCCGGGGGGCGAGGTCCATGGGCTGCAAATAGAAATGGCGGAAGTCCAGGGCGTCGAAGCGCTCCGGCGGCGCCTCCGCCTGGGGGTAGACCAGCTTCAGCTCGTCGCCGCCGGCCACCGCCAGCGTGGCGCTGCCCTTGGGGCTGACGCAGAGCCAGTCGATGCCCGGCGGCGGCACCAGGGTGCCGTTGGTCTCCACCGCCACCTCGAAGCCGAGGCGCTGCATGGCCTGGATCAGTGGTGCATCGAGCTGCAGCAGCGGTTCGCCGCCGGTAAAGACCACGTAGGGGGTGGCCACCCCCTGGGTGTCGGGCCAGAGGGCGCAGAGGTGCGTGGCCAGGGCCTCGGCATCGGCGAAGCGACCGCCGTGCTGGCCATCGGTGCCGATAAAGTCGGTGTCGCAGAAGCGACAGACGCTGGTGTCGCGATCCGTCTCTCGCCCCGACCAGAGGTTGCAGCCGCTGAAACGGCAGAAGACGCTGGCGCGGCCGGCCCGGGCGCCTTCCCCCTGCAGGGAGTAGAAGGCCTCCTTGACGTGGTACATCAGCGGCCTCCGGCCCGGTCCGGGCGCTCGATATCGGCTTCGTAGGCGAGGGGGTCGACCACGCCATTGGCGGCGAAGGCGGCCAGGCGCTCGCGGCAGCTGCCGCAGCGTCCGCAGGCCAGGGCCTCGCCCCGGTAGCAGGTCCAGGTGTCGGCGTAGTCGAGGCCCAGCGCCAGGCCGGTGGCGAGAATCTCGGCCTTGCTGTGGTGCAGGAAGGGCACCGTCAGGCGCAGGGGGGCGAAGTCGCACACCTCGGCGGCGGCCTGCATGCGGCGCACGAACTCGGGCCGGCAGTCCGGATAGAGGTCGTGGTCGCCGCCATGGGCCCCGTAGCGCACCTCGTCGGCACCGATATTGATCGCCTTGGCCAGGGCCAGGGAGAGCAGGATCATGTTGCGGTTGGGCACCACGGTGGTGGCCAGGTTGTCGGCGGCGTAGTCGCCCTCCGGCAGGGCCTGGTCGGCATCGGTGAGCGCCGAGGCATCCACCAGGCCATGGATGGCGCGCAGGTCGACCACCTGGTGGGGCACGTCCAGGGCCTGGCAGACGCGCCGGGCGGTATCGAGTTCGCGATGATGGCGCTGGCCGTAGTCGACGGAGAGGGCATGGACCTCGATGCCCTCGGCCAGGGCCTGATGCAGCACGGTGAAGGAGTCCATGCCGCCGGAATAGATGATCACGGCGCGCCGGCCATGGGGGGAAGTCGTCATAGGGGGTTCCTGTCGGAGAATTTGTCCTGCCCCGCTGGCGGCGGGGGTGTCCGGGATCCGGTCCGGAGGGCGCTAGTGTAGAGAAGGCTTGACCACTTGGCCAGTGGGCTGGCCAAGGCGGTCGAGGGTCGTTACTCTCGAGTCACCCCCTCAGGTGACGCAAGGAAACGTCATGGCCAGCATCGAACACAGCGCCGTCCTGCCGGCTCCCCCGGAGCGGGTCTTCGCCCTGCTGGAGCGGGTCGAGGACTTCGCCGACTACTCCGATCTAATCGATTCCATCGAGGCCCTGGGGGAGGGGCGCTACCGCTGGCATGTGCGTGCCGTGGGCATGGAGTGGGCCTTCCTGGTGAGAATCACCGAGCGCGAGGAGCCCAGTCGGCTGGCCTGGGAGTCCATCGAAGGGGTGCGCAATCAGGGCTGCTATCGGTTGCGGCCGGTGCCCGAGGGCACCGAGGTGACCCTCAGCCTCGACTATGAGATCAAGAACCGCCTGGTGGAGAAGGCGGTCAATCGTGCCGCGCGCCCCCTGGTGGCCAAGGTGAGCCGTCAGATTCTCGAGCGGGTGGAGGCGCGACTGTAAGGGTTGTTCGTCGGCTAAGAAAATGCTGGCGAGGGGCATTTGGGCGGGAGTAGACTCCGCCTTGGCGCCTGTCGCGCCGGTATGCCCTGGGAGGCCGATGATGATCAAGGGACTCATGCTCTGTTTTCTGGTGCTGGCGGTACAGCTCGGTATCCTCGCCTATGTGGATCAGCGGACGGCGACGCCGGAGTTGCGCCATGGCGAATCGACGGCGCGGGAGCTGCGCCGCGATGATGACGAGCCGCCGCTAGCCTCCTGAGGGCTGGGGCGGCGATAGAGGAGGAGCGATGCGCTTCTGGTGGATCCCGGGGGCTGAGCCGCGATGATGACGAGCCGCCGCTAGCCTCCTGAGGCCTGGGGCGGCGATAGAGGAGGAGCGATGCGCTTCTGGTGGATCCCGGGAATGGCGGCGCTGATGCTGCTGATGATGTGGGTCTGGTACTCCCCCGACCTCGGCGCCCTGCAGGCCTGGGCGGAACACACCGCCGGCCGTCCCTCCACCATGTTGGCGGTGATCCTGGTGATGGCGGTGACCCTGATGATCGGGCTGCCCGGCAGTATCGGGCTGTGGCTGATCGCCCCTTTTCATCATCCGCTGGTCGCCGTGCCCATGCTGATCCTGGGTAGTACCGTCGGCGCCCTGGGGGCTTATGGATTGGCGGCGCGCTTCGAGCGACGCCTGCGGCCCGGCAAGCTGACCCGGCGCATGATGCGCCTGATGCAACGTCGCGGTGACCTGCTGACCCAAGGCGCCCTGCGGGTGCTGCCGGGCTTTCCCCATTCGGTGATCAACTACGCGGCGGGACTGGTGCGCCTGCCGCTGGGCCCCTTCCTGGTGGCGGCCATCCTCGGGCTGGGGGCCAAGTGGGCGGTCTATGCCAGTGCCATCCATGGTGCTCTGGAGGCGGTGGATAGCGGGAAGGGGCTGAGCCTCGATGTTGCGCTGCCGCTGGCCCTGCTGACCCTGTTGCTGCTGCTGGGGGCCTGGGTACGCCGCCGTATCGAGGCCCGTAATGGCGTCGACTAGGAGTCCGATGACCTCCTGGCTCAGGGCTTGCGCAAGGAGGCGTCCAGGTGATCGACGACCTCGGCCCAGTCGGCGTCATCCTCCAGGGCGTTGCGCAATAGCTCGGCCTGGGCCGGGCTCCAGAAGCTCGCCTCATGCAGCGGCACGCTCTCCGGCAGGGGCGAATGGCGCTGGATAAAGGCCTCGATGGCGCCGGCATCCGAGGCCAGGCCGAGCTGTTCGAAGAGTTCGCTGAAATGATGGACCGGCTGTTCCATAGGGGGCTCCATGGGGTGGGTTTCCCCTACCATAGACCCTCGGGACGGCCTTTGCCTGGCCCGGCGGTCTGATTAGCGTTCGCCCACCAGGGCATCGCGGAAGCGCTCGCGACGCTGGGTCTCATCGAGGGGCTGGGCCAGCAGATGCACCAGCTTGGTGATCACCGCCTCCGGGGTCATGTCGTCGCCGGAGAGCACGCCGGCCGCCGCCAGGCCT